>JBNKNM010000180.1:0-11791 GCA_050293845.1 Pseudobacteriovorax sp.
TTGAATTTCTGTGACAGGAGTGTCCATGGTGTGCTCATTTTCAGTTTTTACCTCTTTTTTGTACTATCGCAAATTTGGTAAAATCCTAAATGGCACTTTTTTACAGCGAACTGGCCAATGTCACTATTATAACGCTCTCTGAAATTTAGTGTATCCTATTGAAATTATGAATTTAATAGGTTCTGGTTGAAAACTTTTCAAAAACGCTAATTCTCATTTAAACGAGATAGTATTTTAACATTCCACAATAAGAATTGTGGAATCATCTATATCTTTGTTTTTCTTGTTTTTAACTGATTCTAAAATTGTTTCAAATTCCTTTTCAAGCTCATCAATACCCGACATCTTTGATAGGATCTTTTTTATCATTTTGGTATTAATTTTTGAGGAGTTTTCTACTAGTCCATCGGTAAACAGAAAAAACTGATCCTTGGGACTAAATTTAAAATCCATAACATTTATGTCAATTGATGCGCTGAGACCAAGGATAGAACCTCTTCCAAAAAGTAAGTCTACCTTTTGGCTTTCTGGTTTGATATGAAATGAGGGGGGATGCCCACAGTTAATGTAGTAACCTCTATAAATATTAAAATCCAAGCAGATTAGGCTTGCGGTCATTAGCTTTCGACTGACTTTATCTTCTAACCTAATAGTTTGATTAATTGCTCTAGCAATAGATTTTAGTTCATCTTCGGGTGTCGTTTTTTGGTTTCTAAAATTTTCAATTACAGCATTACAAGAGCCAATGGAAGCTACAGAAACGATTGCTGAGTCGAACCCATGTCCTGTTACATCAGCTATTACTAAATAGAGTCGGCCTTTCTCTTCATGATACCTTATGAATGCCCAATCTCCCGCCAATGTTTCAGCCGGATTATAGATGAGTTTGTGCTTAATTTGATCCGGTAAGGATGTTCCAAAAAACGATTCGTGAATCGACTTTGCCTGCATTAGCTTTATGTCTGTCTCAATAGATTTTTGTGACAACTCTTCATTAACACTACGTAAAGTATTAACCTTTGTAGCTAACCCAAATGAAATCATACTACACTCTAAAATCGATCCAAATACCATACCCCACTCTGTGAGGATCGATCTTTCGAAAATACCAATGTAATAAAATATAGAAAATGCATTTAATACAGCAAATCCTGCCCATGCAGATAAATATATTTTCCCAAGGGAAGAGCCCTTAATGGTCAAAAGAAAGGCTAAGCTAAAAACCCAGAAAGCTACCATAATATTTGCAATTAAGACCATAAAGGTACCGATTTGGTGAGCGAATATTTCAAGAAATGCTGTGAGTATGGAAAAGGCAACCAAAGTATATCCTATCCGAGTTGCCATCAAGGTATATTTTTTAACCTGAAGAAAAGAAAGTGTAAATAATACAACAAATGCAAGGGTAAAAGTTGCTGTAAAGATAGTAGCATTGTCTGTAAAAAAATGATGATCATAAAAGTGACTGAATATAAATCCGCTAAAACTGAGTTGAAAACCAATAAATCCTAGTACATAAAACGTATAAAAAAGATAGTCTTTAGACTTCATCGCAAAAAACAGTAGAAAATTATAAATTGCCATAATTCCTAAGCCACCGAACATTGTACCCAGAATCGTGTATCCGAGCTGCATATTTTCGACGAATCCATCGCGATTGGAGTAGGTAAGACGCACGCCACTCAATCCATCAAGCTTGTATAAAAAGTAGATTTCATTAAGGCCTGGCCTCAAATTGAATTGAAAAGAAGGGAAGCGATTTTTGAATGGGCGTTCTGTGATAGGATATTCATCACCATCTACCTTCTTATCAATAATGACTCCTTGGTACACATGAAAGGCCCTAATTTCATTGGTTTGTGCCCAGCCATCAACTAGGAAAAGCTCTTCATCCTTTTTAGCTTCAAAAGGGACTTTAATCCAAAAATATCGCCATCTCAGTGAAACGCTTTCCTTCCGCGAATCTCGCCACTGTCTCCGACTTTTACCGTTGATTTCTTCAAGTATATCTATATCTTGGCTAGAGAAGTAATAGTGAGGAACCTTATTTTCTGCACCTTCCAATTTATTGATATTTTGCATTATCGCTGCAGATTTACCATTCTTCGGTAGTAATAGCCAAAATAGTAAAATCAGCATCTTGAATTTATTCATCCCAGGCGCCTATGGATTTCAAAGACTGTGTAACAATAATATCATAGCTTTGATCTTTGATAATGGGCATCTATAAACAAGGCTGCATGGCTAGAAAATTTAGCTTACTAGTGGTAGTGGGGAGAGAATACTCTTAAGTAAAAAAATCACGATGGTTTTGAACCCCAGCTTTTCCAGAATAGGTGAGTAGTCAGTGTTATGATAGCAAAAAATAGCTGTGCTAGGGCCGTTATTAAGCTCGTCCCCTCAGATATTCCCAACTGTTATATTGGATTTGCCAGTGTAATGACTTACCATCTAATATTGACGATAATTGAAACCTACCGGAGCAACATATGAGAAGAACTGGTTTATTCTACATTATTTTCAGCATAGTAATATTGAAAACCAGTTGTGGTGAAAACAGCAGCGGGAGTTCTGGAGGCTCGTCCTCTGCAATTCCCTCAGGCACATTGGTTGTGCAAGGAAATCTTGAAAATAGCGATGACCCTGCAAATACCAGCATTCTTGCATCCCAGCCAGTTACGCTTCAAGATACTGATGGCAATCTTGTTGGTGCTGCAACTACTGACGAAGATGGGTCCTACGAAATTACTATTGCAGCAGGTTCCATAGTTGTGGAGCCATCTCTATCTTTGGTCGCGTCGTCGTCTTTGAGCACGGATCGTTTCCTTCTTGAGAGTACCATAGAAGACGATGGTACTGGCAAAGCACTAGGAATTCGTCAGCAAGTCGACTTAGACGCATCAATGGTTACATCTACCACAGAAGATTCCAGTATTTTTGATATTGGGAGTAGTCCGCTCGCACAAATCGGTGCCATTAGTGGCACAGTAAGCTTCGCGGATACCACTGTGATAAATAATAAAACCGATGTATTTATTCCTGGAAAGTCTTTTTTTGTAAGAACCGATGCGAATGGTTCTTACCATTTCCTATTTGTACCAGCAGGCACTTATACGGTCCGCATCGAAAATGATATTTACTACAAAGAAATAGATGTCACTGTTGAGGCAAACACAACAACTGTAGTCGGTGAAACTACTGTAGCTATAACTGAAAGAGACCCCCTTCCACTGGAAGATGTCATCCTTGGCAACTGGAATACGAACTGCTGGAGAGATACTGGAGATGCAAATGACCCGGTAGTTGCCGAGACAGGAACTATTGCCATAGAATCGTTAACAAGCACAAGCTATACAGGTGTTTCTTGCCTAACTAAGTCTGTCGAATTCAGTGCAGACGCCACTAAGGAAGATATATCTCAAATATACGTCCTCAGTGACCGAGCGATTATTGTTGTCTATGCGAAAATTTCTACTAGTGTAAAGAGTAAAGAGCTTTATTCCGTATTAGGGCACACCAACAATAGCATGATTATTGATATGGGAAGCAAGATAGAGGTCTTCACTAGATCAGACTAATTGCCAAACTATTGGTAATAATACACCCCTATATGGCAAACGGTACCACTTTGGGTCTCAAGAAAATGTGGAACGCTACTAAGGTAAATTCCAAGAGTGATCAGTGTCGATAAAAACGCATGCTATCTCAACAAGACGCGTTTCCATCTGCATTCCACATTTTAAGACACTTTGCAATAAATTCACCCTGCTTCCCAGCCAAAATGTAGGTCGGATTTCTTTTTTCTAACCGATTTTTTAGTTCCGAGAATGATTCGCCAAGATGTAGATGGGCAGCCATCAACATGGTTGACGTTCGCCCAATGCCAGCCAAGCAATGAACTGCGATTATTTCGTCGTTAGTTTGAGCTGTTTCGATTATTCGGGCAAGTTCCAAGACTTGGTCATGTTTGGGTGCTTCCAGGTCATTTATAGCAATGTGATGAAGGTTGAGGTGTTTCGACAACATTTCCTGACTATGGTGGCGTTCGGTCAAGGTCACTAACCTTTGAACACCGAACTGTCTCAGTTGATTGACTTCTTTTTGTATCTGTAATTGATTCAATTGGACGTGAAGGTAGTCATTTTCGATAGAAAAATCGCGGAATGAGTCCGTTCTTTTCGACAACTGTGCAAGCGTTTTTAAAAAGCCCTTTTCATCATCGAAAACCATCATGGCTTTTTTACCCAGATCGGACGTCATGCGAAAAAAAGGAAACACCTTAGGAGCATAAGTCTCAAGGTGATGTCGAAAGGAAATAAGTGGAGCTGCTTCGGAGGAATACTGCCCAAGCCAGCTAAAAAGAATTGCTTCCTCGATGGGAAGGTCACTCCAATGTATGGCATTGAATCCCGGCCTTGCCATCCCAGCTATCGCATTGTCTTTAAACCACCAAAATGCCCTCATATTGGAATTCCTCCTTCGTTGCTACCTTTTCTGAAAGCTACTTAAATCACTTAGGAAATAGGACAGCTTTGATACTAATATTATTCTTTTGAGAATAGAGTACAAAGTGAATGAACACAGCCGGGTAGAATTATTGAACACTAGAATGTAAACTATCAATGCAGGAATAATGAAAATGTTTTGCCATTCATGTACTGCGTCATTAACACTCTAATATCTTTAGAAAAACAATTCGAAACTAATTTTAAAACCAAGACTGTTATTCTCTCTAGTGGTAAACATGACATATCTACCACCAAGCTCTTAGGTATCTATCGAATAGGGTTTCCTTAGCAAGTCGAGGTGGATCTAAAGAGAGACTAGTTGCGATGTTTTTGTTATACCCCTTACTCCCTGTCCGCTGACGTTCAGGATATGCCTATGAAATATAGTACGCCATAAGTTATGGGTGCTAAATATTTAGAGAGGAAAACCCCATACATGTTAGATAGTGACTACTTGAAGTCTGAGTGGTTTGGCAATGTTCGCAAAGACTTACTTGCGGGTCTTGTTGTAGCCTTAGCCTTGATTCCAGAAGCTATAGCATTTTCAATTATTGCTGGATTAGATCCCAAAGTAGGTCTTTATGCTTCATTTTGCATCGCAGTGGTTACGGCATTTTTTGGTGGCCGTCCTGGTATGATATCGGCCGCAACAGGTGCGATGGCGCTGCTTATGGTCACCTTAGTCAAGGACTATGGACTCCAATATCTATTGGCAGCTACTCTCCTTACTGGAGTATTGCAGATAGTAGCTGGATATTTGAAGTTAGGGAATTTGATGCGGTTCGTGTCACGATCTGTAGTTCTCGGCTTTGTTAATGCGCTAGCCATTTTAATTTTTATGGCCCAGCTACCCGAACTTACCAATGTTAGCTGGCAGGTATACGCTATGACTGCAGCTGGGCTTGGCATCATCTACTTGTTCCCATACATCAACAAGACAATCCCCTCCCCGTTAGTATGTATTATATCATTAACAATTCTTTCCATAATTCTGGATCTCGATATACGTAAAGTTGGGGACATGGGAGCCTTACCAGACATGTTACCCATATTTCTTATTCCTCAGATCCCTCTTAGTCTGGACACTCTGTGGATCATTTTGCCATACTCAGCTGGACTTGCTGTAGTAGGATTACTTGAGTCAATGATGACAGCGACTATAGTCGACGACCTGACTGATACAGCGAGTGACAAGAATCGCGAATGTAAAGGTCAGGGTTTGGGAAATATCGCCGCAGGATTTCTTGGTGGTATGGCAGGCTGTGCTATGATTGGACAATCGGTTATTAATGTGAAGTCAGGCGGCAGGGGTAGGCTTTCAACATTAGTCGCAGGAATCGTGATGTTGATACTGGTCGTTTTTCTTAAGGAGTGGGTGTCGCAAATACCCATGGCAGCATTAGTCGCTGTTATGATTATGGTTTCCATAGGAACTTTTTCCTGGGACTTTGTTAAGAATATTCGCAAAAACCCCCTATCCAGCACTATCGTGACAGTAACCACAGTGGTCGTTGTTGTGCTCACTCACAACTTAGCTTACGGTGTCTTCATCGGTGTCCTTCTGGCTTCTTTGTTCTTCGCCAATAAAGTAGCCCAACTATTCTATATAAACTCTAAAGCGAATGCTGATGGCAGCCAACGTACTTACACCATCAGAGGCCAGGTCTTCTTTGCCTCTTCGGAAAAGTTTATCGATTCATTCGATTTTAAAGAGGCTATTGATAAAGTTGTCATTGATGTGTCTCATTCACATTTTTGGGATATAACTGCTGTGAGTGCGTTGGATAAAGTAATTAACAAGTTCCGCAGGGAAGGTACTAAAGCAGAGGTACTTGGTCTTAACGAAGCCAGTCGTACTTTGATGGACAAATTCGGAGTTCATGATAAACCAGAAGAACAGGAAAAAGTACTTAACGCCCATTAGGAGAGTTCAAACTATGTCAAAAAAAATTATAGCTTGCGTTGACGGCAGTCCCTATTCCCCAGCAGTCTGCGACTGGGCGGTTTATCTAAGTCAGCATCTTTCAATACCTGTTCTGTTACTTCATGTACTAGAAAAAGAAGGACTGCAAAACCAAGCTGACCTCTCCGGATTCATTGGCTTAGGCAGTCGCGAACATTTGCTGGAAGAGCTTGTTCAGTTGGACGAACAACGGGGAAAGCTAAAAATGGAGCAAGGCAAGCTTATCCTAAACAATGCGAGACAGTACCTGATGGAAAAGGGCGTTAAGGATGTTACAACCCGACAACGTCATGGCAGCCTTGTAGAAAGCCTTAGCGAGTTAGCACCTGAAACTCGTGTCATCATCATTGGCCATCATGGTAAGCATGGTATGAGCCAAGTTGCCCAGATTGGAAATCACGTAGAAACGGTTATTCGCACGCAAAACTCACCGGTTTTAGTAGCTCAGCACGAATTTAAAAAACCAACTTGTATGATGATGGCCTACGATGGCAGCTCTACAGCTCAGTTAGCTTTAGATAAATTAGTCAACAACAAACTCTTAGAGGGTATACCTTGTCATCTAGTTATGGTGGGGCAGGACGAGTCTGATAACCTTTCAGTAGCTGCGCAACATCTGCAAGACTCTGGCCTTGAAGTTCACAAAGCACTCCTCCATGGAGACATTGAAAAGGCATTGTGGCGTTATGCACAAGACAAACAAATTGACTTAATGGTTATGGGGGCTTACGGACATTCGCGCATTCGTCAATTTTTCGTTGGTAGTAATACTACGCGTATGTTAGTCAGCACTAAGATTCCCCTAGTTTTAATGCGCTAATCTTCAACTTTTTTCCTGTATCTTTCTTTAACTTTCTTCCCTTTTTTGTAGAGCAAGGCCGCATAGTTCTTCTTAATTTCAGAGCTAAGTAGGACAGGGTTGTCAACCACCTGGTAGAACTCGGTAAGCATATTGCGGCTTCCCTTCCTCAAGCCACTTGCTTGACAGCAATGGCAACTTCTTGAGCGCTGCAAATAAGTTGAGATGTTTCATCTTTGGTAACACCAATGCACTCATTTCAATTGAGTGCTTTTAATTTTACTTCTACCATTTAAACAAGATCTTCCACTTTGTTTTTCTATCAGCTCTCTTATGATAGCCATTATTGTTAACAAGGACATCAATTCTCATATTCTCTCCACGTGCGATAAGAACGAGATTTGCTTTCCATGGCTATTCCTTAGATATTGATTGAACCGATTAAGATATGAAGACCATATGATACTTGCGAATGGGCTTGTAATAATACTCAATATGGTCCAAAGTAGTCCTTAAGTAAGGCCTTCTGGCGATCATTTGCTCGTCAAAATGGACGCTTTGTCGTTGACAGGCGAACACTAGTCAAGGACTTAACCTTCCTCTCAGGGGGGAAGAAGTAATAGCTTCTCCCCTCCTGTTATTGTACTCAATTTTGGTACCTAGCCATCCGTATTTTATGTATATGAAGAAAACCTATATTATTCGAAAGAACTCTGCAGGATTTAAAAAATTACTTGACTATGAAAAGTATCTTTTATGGAGTGCACGAAAGGCAACTATCTAGTGATGAAGTGGAGTTTGGTATAAGCTTTATCATAAACTATGGAGTTGAAGAATATGAAATCTACCTGATTAATTGGTATAATGTGACCATTTTGATCCCAATAACTAACTTGATTTTATAGTATGGATATTATTTTAAAATTTATTTTGATATTTTTTATTAAAATTCATATTGCATGGGGTGGAGTCAATTTAAAACCTCCCTTAGAAGAGAGTAATACTTATGCAAAGGATAAGAAAAAATTAAGTACAGAGGGAAACCCTAATTCTAAAATAGTAAGAGTAAATGGTTATAGATATAAGCTTCATATTTTAAATGATTTAGGAATTTTTATTCCTTCTAAAGGTCCCTTTCAAAATAGTGATGAAATGTTTTGTTCCACTCACCTAAGACAAATTGATAAGATTTTTGTCATTCGCGACGACGATAAAAATTTATCTAGGGATCAATTTCTCTTTTTAAGATTAAAGTGCAAAGATAAACTAGGTAAAAATATCCCAAGCCCAAGAGAAGATGGATCTATAAAGACTTACGATCATAGAAATGCTTACTCTTGGTATTCAATTTTGAAGTATTTGATGGATAAAAAATAACAATTTCGTGACATTCGGCGTTTGGATTTCAAAACTATCAACCTTCCCCATAGATGACTTTTCAACCCAGTTTTAGTCATTATCTCTAATCACTCAGCTCCTTGGTTGGGGTTTGCTCCAGAGCTTCTCTCATTTCTTTCCTCTGGGCTGAGAGGCGCAAAATGCTAGTTCTAATAAAGTCCGTAAATATTCAAAATTCGTGACATTCCTCAATTATATTTCGAACCTATCAATCTATCCCCTATTGCCAATACTACAAAGAGTTCATAAACGCCAAATGAACTTCCTTCTCCTGAAACCCAAGATAAGAGAAAGTCTGCTTTTGCGGGACATGGTTAAATACCACCATTAAAATTGGCAGCACAATTTTAAATGTCACCCGCTGATGGTACCCGGAAGCTTTGCGAAGAGTGTGGCTGCCATAATTTCCCTTATGACCAAATCGTTTGCACCAAAGCCCCCCCATGGAGTGATGGCAGCGTTAGGCCTCCCCCACCCTTCCGTGATAGAAAATAGCGGAAGATTTACTCTTATAAATCTCATATTAGTGACGTTGAATACACCCCAGTCATTTAAGGGCTGATTGAATGTACTTGCATCTGAATACAGATATCCCATATCTCGGGTTGGTGATTCTCCTCAAGAGTTTCATCTTTATTAAAAAATACCTTGTTTCGTTTTTCCTTCAATTGCTTTACAACAGTTGCCTGAAAAACGAAAAGAATGAAACATTAAATCAGAAGTGGCTTTGATCTTGCGATAGGATTTGCAAGTTTTTTGGAGGAAGTGAGACGTGGCTATTAAAAGCTATTTAGCATTTACAGAACCCGATCAATCCGACGTATTCGAATCAGAAATATCAAAGGTTGATGGTTGCGAACTCATAGGTGCAAAAGGGAAAGAAGTTTTCATTCTTATTACAGAATCGAAAGATGAGCAAAATGAAAAACAGATCATAGGTGAAATTGAAGGTATTTCATCTATTAAATGTCTTTCGTTAGTGGGCGTATGGAATAACCCAATATGATTCATATGCTAATTTATTAGAAATCAAGGGGAAAAAAGTTGGATATGATACACTGTAATCGAAGAGAAGCTATCCGCTCAATGGCAATCATGTCTGCTGTAGCAGCAGCCAGCTCATTAATACCAGGCGTCTCTTTTGGACAATGGGTTAATGATGAAGCAAACCCCAGTCAAGTTAAATGGGAAAAAACACCCTGTAGATTTTGTGGAGTCGGGTGTGGATTACTAGTAGGGATAAGTCAAGGAAAAGCAGTGGCTGTTAAAGGTGACCCAAGCTCATCTGTTAACAAAGGGCTTTGCTGTGTTAAAGGTTATCATTCCGTACAAGCGCTATACGGACAGGATAGATTGAAACACGCTCTCGTTCGTAAAAACGGGAAGATGGTTGCAGTTCCCATCAACGAAGCCCTCGACCTTGTTGCATCGAAAATGCAAAGCACTATCAAAGAATATGGAAAAGATAGTGTTTCTATGTATGGATCTGGCCAGTGGACGATACCCGACGGATACGTAGCTAGCAAATTTATGAAGGGTGCTATAGGTACCAACAACTTAGAGGCCAATGCTAGGCTTTGCATGGCTTCTGCCGTTACTGGTTTTATGACCAGTTTCGGTATTGATGAACCGATGGGATGTTACGAAGATATTGATCACGCTGAAGTATTTGTCCTTTGGGGCAATAATATGGCAGAAATGCATCCTGTGCTATTTTCGCGCCTTCTCGATCGTAAGCTTAGAAATAAGAATGTAAAAATTATCGACATTGGGACACGTAAAACACGAACTAGCTATGCCGCTACCCATAGTTTTATGTTTAACCCCCAGACAGATTTAGCCCTAGCCAATTCAATCTGCCAAGAATTAATACGAACTAAAAAGATCAACAAAACATTTATCAAAAACTATTGCTCCTTCAAGTCTGGGAAGACCAATATAGGCTATGGACTAGAAGATCACTTTTCATTTAAAGACAAAGCAACGGACATCGACTTAGATTCATTTGCTGAATTCCTTAAAGACTATACCCCTGAAAAGGTTGCTGGATTGACTGGTGTTTCAGCTGGCAATATTCGCTATCTGGCTAGTCTTTATGGAGATCCTCGTTTAAAGGTTATGAGCTTTTGGTGTATGGGAATGAACCAACACACCAGAGGAACCTGGATCAATAACCTTATTTATAACATTCATCTGTTAACGGGAAAAATATCTACTCCAGGAAACTCCCCATTTTCTCTGACAGGCCAGCCCTCTGCTTGCGGAACGGTTCGCGAGGTCGGTACTCTTACCCATAAGTTGCCTTATGGCGTTGTTATGAAACAAAAAGCCAGAGAAAAGGCTGCTAAAATTTGGCAAGTTCCCGTAGAAAATATTCCTGCTAAGCCTACCTATCATACGGTAGAAATGTTTCGTGCCATTGATCGGGGCGATATTAAGTTTATGTGGATTCAAGTGACCAACCCTATGGTTACAATGCCAAAATTAACGCGATACCGTGATGGCTTCCGTAAGAAGGACAATTTTATCGTTGTAAGCGATGTATACCCCACACCCACAACAGCAGAAGCAGACGTCATACTACCCTCTGCCATGTGGATTGAAAGAGAGGGTATGTTCGGTAATTCTGAACGGAGAACCCAACATTTCAATCAGCTCCTCGATCCTCCAGGAGAAGCCATGAGCGACACTTGGCAGATCATTGAAGTAGCAAGACGTATGGGATATGAAAAACTATTTCCGTGGAAAAAAGAGGAACATATTAAAGAGATATGGGCGGAATACTCAAAATTCCATGATAACGACCAACATCGTATGGCCCCCTACGAAGTTCTCAAATCTCAGCCCGGTGCCCAGTGGCCCTACGTTGACGGTAAAAGCACACAATGGAGATTTAACAAAGAGTACGATCCAGCTGCCAAGAAGACTTTTGATTTCTACGGAAAACCCGATCACAGGGCTGTGATTTGGCAGCGACCTTATGAAGCCATGCCAGAAGTTCCTGATAAAGATTATCCATTTTTACTGAATACTGGCCGTATCATTGAACATTGGCACACGGGATCAATGACGAGACGAATCCCAATACTTCACAAAGCGGTTCCAGAATCATATGTGGAGATT
>JBNKNM010000181.1:0-11779 GCA_050293845.1 Pseudobacteriovorax sp.
TGAAATATGAGTTTTTAGGAATAGGTGGGTGAAGGCTACAGCGAGAATACTGGAGAGGGGGACAAAAAAAGTGGCTATTACGTAGATGATCCCAAACTGGAAAACATGAGCTATATCTACCAGTATGGCTGGTAGAAATATGGTAAGTATAAAAGTTACATAGTAAAGGTGGAGCTTTGCCCGCGTCGCAATCAAAAAAATTAAATTGTAGAAAATCATAGAGCCAACGACCCCAAAATAAAGAGCTTTAAAGCTATTCAGCATATACTCCCTATCAAGAAGCTCCTGCTTATGAATCAGTTCAAATAAGTTAATTTGCTTGACTTCAAGGTTTAATCGAAGCCATAGGAAATCAGGTTTTTTGGTGTCAGGAATTTTGGCAACGTCGGTTAAGGAAAAAAAATATTCCTGGCTTGACCCATGATGAATGCCACCCTTGATGTGCTTTAGAATATTTTTTCCTCGCACAAAATAGAAGTCGGACTCGCGGTGTTTGACAAAGCTGTAAAAGTTCATATGAGGCACTTGCTCAATGCTAGTTAAGGGAAAGGCTAGCCACTTAACACCAGGAGATAGCTCGTTAGGAGTGATTTCTGAACTGCAAGGGGGGGAAGGGCAAAGTTTCATAACATCGGTAATATTCAGGGAGCCATCTTGATCATCGATAATAGAGACGGCTTTGATAGATATTGTTTGGGCTGAAATAACGGAAACAGTAGAAAAGCTAAGAAATGTAGCAGTTAAAGCTAGTAGTAGATTGATATAGTACATTGTCCTTGCTCCTCCCCATTGAATTTCCTTAGGCTAGTCCCATGGAATAGGGGTTTGTCTCCATTAATATATTTTGCAGGATGAATTTAAGGAAGCTGACAGAGTAGTTTACGCTAAAATACCTGATTTCACGATGCCATTTAAGTAGTATTCATTACATTAAGGGCACCAAACCTGGGGCTAGACCTTACTAGCCCTTAGTTGTTCTAGCTTAACCTAGCCAATCTGCGATACCAAATGCCATGACAATAGCAACACCAAGGGGGGCAATGACTCTGGTAACCCAAATCAATCCTTTACTGAGAATACCTCCCTGTCCTATTGCTTCTTCGATGGTCTTTCGAGAAACCACCCAGCCAAAAAACAGGGCAGTGAGGAGTCCCCCTAAAGGCATCAGTATATGGGTTGTCGCTTTATCGAAGAGGTCAAAGAAATTAAATACATCCGATAGAACGTTGAATGATAGGCCGCATAAGATTCCGAGAGCCCAAATAAGTGAGGCGAATACTAAGGTCCCTTTCTTTTGGGAAATGCCAAATTCCTCGGTAAAGTAGGAAACCACAACTTCTAAAAGTGAAATCGCTGAAGTTAATGCTGCGAAGGTTACAAGCGCAAAAAAAGCGGCTATGAGATAGCTGCCAATTCCCATTTGACTAAATAATGTGGGCATGGTTGAAAACATCAGTGATGGTCCGCTGCTCGGCTCCTGATCATATGTAAAAATGATTGAAAACATCACTAACCCAGCGATGAGTGCGACTAGGGTGTCTAGTACGGTCACAGCTATAGCCATCTTAGAAATACTTTCTCCCTTTTTGAGAAAACTACCGTAGGTGATCATGGCTCCCATACCTAGACTGAGGGTGAAAAAACTATGGCCTACGGCCTCTAAAATAGCCTTGCCGGTTAGCTTAGAAAAATCAGCAGCAAAGAGGAAAGAAAATGCTTGATCAAAACCCTCTAAGGAAACGGTAAAGCCCAATAGTGCGAGCAGCAGTATAAAAAAAGCAGGCATTAACACCTTGGCCCAGCGCTCGATTCCTTCTTTGATTCCTCCTATTACGATGGCAGCGGTTATGACCATAAAAATCGTATGCCAAAATACAACAGCTTGCCAATCACCAAGGAGCTTACCTAGAATACCGCCAATAGCATCGGGGCTCAGCCCTTCAAATCCGCCTGTCAGCGCTTTATACTCGAAGGATAAAATCCAGCCACCTACGACACTGTAAAAGGAAAGAATTAAGAAAGCGCTGATAATCCCCAAAAAACCTATAATACGAAAAGGAGATTTTTTTCCATGAAGCTTATCGAATGCAGTAACTGCATTTGTTTGGGCATTTTGACCTATTGAGACTTCTGCGATAAAAATGGGAAGGCCGACAATAAGTATGGTTATTAAGTAAACAAGTACAAATGCTCCACCACCATTTTCACCTGCTATATAGGGAAATTTCCAGATATTTCCGAGGCCGATAGCCGAACCTGATGCTGCTAAGATAAAAGCAAGCCTTCCGCTCCAATGACTTCTCAAGGGGTGTCTCCTCCATAATACTTCACTCATATCACCCATTGTGGTAGTTGAATCGCCTCAGAGGATAGTCTTTGGAGAGATTCCTGTAAAGACCCGAGAGTCTGATGCTGGTTATTTATTGTTCCTAATCCTATAGTTTCTGCTTTTTCCTGAGCAGACCATGTCGTTTTGTAAGCCAAAACACAAATTCTCACCTGATTCCGAGAAGTCTGGATCTGGGATCTAATTTATTTTATGTAGTCATAAATATTCACTTTCTGCTTTGGCCCTTAGTAAGAAAAATCTCTATAGCGACTTTTATTAAATTAAGGGATGTTGATTTGAGTATAGGTACGCTAAAATATACATGAGGCTAGTAAATGCGGATGGGATGATTTGAAAAATCTTGATCCGGGAATCTGCAAGATTCAGTTCAGAAATTTCCCAGAAAGCCTTGAGTAGTAGCGATTTTTTCATCCAAGTTATATTCTACAAAGGGGGAGCCTGTGCTAAAGGTTTTACTAGTAGACAATGAAGAAGAAGTCATAGACACCTTTAGATTTGTCTTAGCGAAATCATTACCCAATGTGGAGCTATTGTTTGCAGAAAGTGGCTACGATGCGATGGCGATCATTGACAAAGAGAAGCCGCAAGTGGTGTTGTCCGACTATCGCATGGAAGATGGAGATGGTGGTTCCTTAGCTCACTATTGCGTTAGTAAGAATATACCTTGTGTAATTCTTACCAGTTTTTCTACAGCGGACATTATTCCTTATATTCCAGAAGGAACCTTAGTTATGGCAAAAATGGAAGTGCTCAAAAAAGGACGATTGTTAAATCTCGTCAACTCAATGTTATCCCATCAGGCCAGCTAACTCGAAAATTTTCACATGAGTGAGGATTTACTCTGGGACAGGTAACTCAAAAAATCGCTGAGAGGGGAACGACAAGAACTTACTCAAGCTGTGAACACGATCATAAAAAAAGTATTGATCCTTCCATTCGTGTTTACAAGTGTAAAAAGCGTGATTTCCGTTTTCCCAGAGATCTTCAATCAACATTAAACTTTGTGAAACGATAGGAATCAGCTCTGAGGCAGGGCCTTTCTGGAAATCTTCCAGATAGTAGCAGGAAACTAGAGCTGGCTCCATTCTCCTGTAAACCTCAAGTAAGCGTGGCTCACGTGACCATGCTTCGGATGTCCTAACTACAAGATGCTTTCGACTTCAGTCGAGAGAGGATGTCACATGAGACCAGTCTTGATTGGTTTCTTTAGAACGTTCTGATCATAGACTTGCTCAAAGTACAAGGCTATTTGTTCCAAGGTTAATACTAAGTTCCAATACTTTTCGTCGCTCATGACTAAGCTCCCTTAATGATGAGGTTAATCAAGATTAAGAAATATTAACCTATATTAATTTTCTATCAAAGCAAAAAAGAGAGAAAAATCAAAAAAATAGATCAGTTATTCGGTGATATAGATAATGTCAAAGAATGGCTAAACAGCATGGGAATCCTTTTCATAGGATTCAATGGTCCCTTGGTGACCTTCGATATGAACCATTTCCCCATCACCTAACAACCGGCCCGCCTGGGGAACATTTAGAGCCGCTGGCACTAAAAATATCCTGGCTAGGCTTGTAAACTGGTTAGCCTGACGACTTTGCTCAACTATGATCCCTTTGACCAACGGTAGTAATAAACTCAAGAAATAACTATCTTGGGCTAGATAAAGGATATTGCGATTAAGCAAACATGCATAAATGTCATTATAGCAGGCTACTTTCCTTATGGCACCATTGGCATTTGTATCTGTTAATCCATGTCCTTTTATTTGTCCCCATGGAGTTACTGAGTCGGACTTCAGATTTGTGGTTATATCGTCAAATTTTGCGGGGGGGTTACGACCTCTATATTGGGAAAACAAAAGAGCTTCCTTCTGGTTTTGCAGGTAGCTATTGCGTCTGCGTTTGATAAGGGATTTAATTTCTGTGGCATCTATGTAACCACCTAGCTCTATAGCTTCTAACTCTTCCACTAATAGAAAATGAATATCATCAGGGCTTTCAAGATAATGACAATTCGAAAGTTGGTGTCCCATTTGCGTGAGAAGACTTTTTTGGGAGGAGAAGAACGCGGCGCGCGCTAATTTAAGCTTCTCTCCTGTGGCTGTAATGGCGGAAATTTTTTTGTAGATGTTCCTGACTTCTTGAGCAAGAGGGTTATGGATTCCTGTACCAATTTCACGTAGAAAGTAAGATGGTGTGCGTTGGTGTTCTGCTATGCGAAGCCGCTCCTTGATTATCGAGAGTTGATTCCCATAGTTGGCTAAAATCGGTAATAGAAATTTGGGTTTTGCAGATATATTGTCAAACTCAGACTTATTATCGAAAAGGCTAAGAAATCCAAACCTATCGATAAATTGTTCCAGTTCACCTGCGACTGATGGAAAATCTTGTTTTAACATATAAAAAAATTTTTCTGGACGCGAGCTGTCAAGCCTCGTAAACACCTTGTGTTCTTGAAAAGTGGTTGCTAACAGCCAAAATGCTTCAAAGTAGTCAGGGACCGGGAGGCAAATCGAATATTCCAGAGTGTGGCGTTGCCAGGGAACACGATGCTTTTGAAGGAGATTGTCCAAGATCTCAATTTGCTCATTTTTGTCAATATTATTCTTTAAAATTTCCTGTTGTGTTAGTTTGAGGTAATGGAAAAAATGATCAAACTTTCTAAATAATTCATCCATATTGTTTCTGTATATATTGTTTTTCGTTTGATTTTGGACTTTGCTAACAAGGTTTAAAGCTATACTTTGCTTGGAGGATAGAAAAATTGATTGCGGATGAAGTAAAGGAGATTTTATACGCCGCTGCCATTTGAAGCCTTTTGGGTATAGTGAAAGCTTAGTAGAGCCACTAAGTAAAAAATCACAAAACTTCTCTTTCTGATTTTCAGAGGGAAGAAAGGTTGCTATTGCATGGACGACACTTGTATTCAAAAACATTTGTCCTTTGATGTAGGAAAGCAAGTGCAGCAACTTGGGACCAAAGGTCGATAGTGTGGATTTTTCTATACCAAGAAAGCGGAGTAGCTCTTCTATCGCAGAACTATATGTTGCGCGTGAAATGGAAAATGATAATGGTGTGGTTATTCCCAAAAAACTAGAATCAAGGCTTTCACAGGACCAAATATTCTCTAGATGATTAAATTCATGTATCGCAGGAAAATATAGAGGTTTCTTTATACTAATGAGGTGGTAACCATCATCATCTATGAAATAGTGAATCCGTAATGGATGCTGAAATTTTCTACAAACTGCATGAACATGTGCCAGCATGGAACTTATCAATTTATTTTTAGAATCATCCAGCTTTTGTTTTTGATTGTCCATGGGATCGTTTAGTAATTGCAGCTCTTGGCTTTCCCAACAGTGAATCAAGTTTAATTTTTGTGAACAGGATTGCCACTGAATAATAGCTTCTTTGCGATTTCCAGTATTAGGGTTGGCACTGTATATAAACGCTTCACTTGATGCTGATACTTGCTTTTGGATCATAATAGCCCCTCTAAAGGGAAGACCCCTAAGCTTTACTTCATTTGCAAGAATATGCTTGATCGCCTGCTCTAGGGAGTGGAGCTTACTGATATTGGATATTATTCTAAAATTGGAATGATAGGCAGGCTCAGATAGAGATATCCTGAGCAGTAGTGGGCTGTTTTCATTCAACATGCCCGCAAGCGATGATCCTAAGAATTGGCTGAGATCTACTTTTTCTATGGTCTCTTGGATCATATGATGGAGCATATTGCGAGTATTGGTGTCTTTAAGAGTTTTTTTTGCTAATTTACAAAATACGTGTGAGTTTCCATGACCAAGAATTTCATTGCAGGTGGATACTGGTATCACCCAAAATCTGGGAGTGTTCATATCTCCAGTTATTTGAGCAAGTCGATAGCACTTTATCCCTATTTCTTCTATACTGCTGTCGATACATTCCAGTTGGTTGAGAACTTTTTGGGACATATTACACCTCAAGCCAGGCTATGATAGATTGCAAATTTTGCAGATATAATTCGAAATGATTTGAGTAATCGAAGTAGTTTTGAATTAATTTTATGGGAAACAAGCAGATGCAATACAACCGTATTGATAATTGTAATCCATAGTGCCAATCCTTGTCATTTCCACTAAATAACTGTCTTTTTACCAGGTCGTCATAGAATTGACAGCTAAGAGTGTCTAAATTATGTTGAAAAAGATTGGGCTCATGAACCAAAATTTCTATAAATTCACACTGGGGAGGTAGGAATGAAAGAAGGTGATAACGGGTGACTCGCAAATTCTCGTTGCCCATGGCAACAGCACTAGTATCTGCCAGACTAGGAATTTTGTCGAGTTGCTGCCATGGTATCAACCAAGCCTTGAAGTTTTGCAAATAGCTTAGTTGTTTTAGAAAGAGTTGATCGGGTTTCCATTCCGCAAAGAGTTTGCGTGTGCAGTATATAAGGTTTAACCAAAAAGCAGTATCTTCTAAACAAAGCTTTGGCTGGAATTTAAAGATAGAGGGAAATTGAGATTGATTAAGCTTATTCATGAGTAAGGTCCATAATGTGAGCTTCTGAGCAATACCCATGGGAGCAGCCTTAGCATCCTCCTCGATTAATAAAATTTGATCCGTGCCGTTATATTTTAATAAGTGGTGGTGGGGAAAGATATCTTGGTTTTTTTGCTGTAAAAAACTGTCCCAGTGTCGCAGCTCTGAGTGATAGTATATGATATTTTTGGGATGAAAAAGGAGTGATGCCGTTTTTGGATCAAAGCAACGCAGTTTGGTAATGAAATTTATAAACTGTTGGTCGTTATCAGGTTGAAGATAAAATTTAAAAATTTGGCTCCGGTTTTTATAGTTGATATTGAGTTTCGCTTGAGAAAAAATTTGTGAGTTTTCAGCCGAACTATGATTCCAAGAAATTGAGTTGATCTGGTTGTCTACTTCTTGGAGTTGATGGCATAAGTTCTTAAGGTTGATGTTACGTTGAGTGGTTGCAAAATGATTAAACAACACCAGTCGCTCGTTTGTAATATGATCTACTAATGAAGCAATATGGGCGGCTAAGGAAAAACCTACTAGGATTTCTCCCAAACGGGATTCTTTTCCAGAGCCGAAACAGTCCATCATGTTTAAAGTGTGGCGACTATCCCCGAGTTGTCGGGAATCGTTGGTATTAATATTCCAATAAGGGGATAAAAAGGATGCGAAAATTCCTTGGTCTCGCTCTTCTAAGTAAAATGATGATTGCAAAGAGTCAGTGGCTAGACATTGACCTGTAGCCATGGCTACCTGTGATAAGAGCCATTCATAGAGGTGTTGGTGACTGTGAGTCCCTACGACCATGGCTTGATAGGCGAGCATCAGGTCGGTGGATGAACAGTCGAAGGCTGACCGGAGTCTTTTTTCCGACAAAAAGCAGGAGCTATAAGCCTGTATGCCTGACATACAATTTAAGCCCCTTGGTAGTTGAAAGAGCAAGGGGTCGCTTTCGATCTTACAAGATCGTATGAAATTTTCGCCAAACTGGTTGGCTTTCACAACCATAGATCGCAATAATTGCCATGCATGATGCAGATAAAAGATAGAAGTTGACGCATCGTTAATCTTAATTTGTAACAAAAGCAGGATTTTGGTGCCTAGAATTTGGTGTTGAAAATTGCAGCTTGTAATTCCTACTATGTCAAGCAGAGGTTGCACCACTTCGTCTTTGTTGACTTCCAGCCAATGTAGGAATTCAAAGGAGCGGTCTTGGGATTCGAATTCAAAAGTGTAAAAGTATGGTAAATATTTGCTTGTAACGGATGTATGAATTCCCTGTTCAGCTGTTATAGCTTTGCACACTGACTCTAGAATAGAGAGCTTAGTTTGAGCTTGAGGGGCAACAGGCAAATACACAGATTCTAAGACCCTTTGCCCCTTAAGGTGTAGAGGGCCTACAACCCCTATTGGTGTTTCCAGTCCGCCTATGAGGTGACCTACTTGAGCAAATGCTTGAGAACTTTGGGTTTTACATAAATCTAATCCTTGAATGGATCGCGATGTTTGAATGCGTAAAAAGTTGAGGCGTCGTTGCCTACCTTCATCGGTGATATCATCCCCGTAGGGAACAGACTGCCAAGCTGGTAATGCTACGATATCGATGTTTTGATCTGCGAATGCTTCATGATAAATGTGGTATAGTGTGGCTCTATCCTCGGTTTTAACAGGAGTCATAACTATTTGGATATCCGAACGTTTCATATTAAATGTGACGCGTTTTACAATACAGCATAAGGGCGGGAATGTTTTATGAGGGCCACTAACGATGACATTTTCAATAATTCTTCCTGAAACAAAGAATTGATGGGTATCTTCGTGGGCCGTTATAGCCAGACCTCCTTGAGAAATATTTGTAATATTGAAGCTTTGCTGCTCTGCATGTTGGGCGACTCCTATTTTCCATTGGCCGCGGCTGACTACAAACCGAACTGATTGTCGCTTACTTTTGTGCATCGCTATATCCGTAGAGTTTCTTTTTTCTATCGGAATTTCACAAAATGGGTTAACTATTAAAAAGTGGTTATAATTATCCATTATTATTGCTATAACCGAGATCTAAAATTAAGTTCGCATTTTTTAAACGACTCCTTTGCCCGCTAGCGATGCGACCAGGTTCCTGTGGTGCATAGTAGGGGACGAATTGGAGCTACATTTTGCTCTATGAAGAGCTAGAAAAACATGAGAAGTGCTTGAATTATGTTTTAAGATACATAGTATTTGTTAGCCAGTTGAAGTAGTGAGATATTGAACATGGATGCGTCGGATGATTTATCGGAACTAAATGAGTCAGCCCTTTGGATGGTCACGCAGGAACCTGCTTTAAACGATTTTGTCATATATTTAACAAATAAAAAACGACTGATCTTAGCTAAACCAGACGGTGAGCATATTTTAAGGTTTTCTCATAGCCATTTAGATCAAGTTAAATCTGCTTTCTCTAGGATGATATTGCGGGGAGAAAGCAAACTGCATAAGCTCTGTGGCCTTTTAGCCGAAGAATTATTTCAGGGGCATGTCTCATTGCAGTCGGTGGTTGTTGGTCGCCTTCATAACGGGAATCGTTTTACTTTGTCGCAAATTGTTTCCCAGCAGGATATTTACGAACGAACCGACTTAGATTTGGGCAATTGGCTTTTGGGAAAGCTACTATATCAAGCCGAAGATAGCTGGACTCAACCAGAACTCATAGCAAATTTTGTCGAATATCAACCCTTGATGGGAAATCGATACAGTATTCATAAAATGATTTCTCGCATCAAGGCAGAAGAGGAAATTTGGGCTAAAACTGTTGATGAAATTTTCGAGTTGGACAAGTTGGTATTGCGTGATAAAGAGTTGCGCGAGCTGAGTTGTTATATCAAGGATGTTTTTGGAATAAAGTTGGTTGTTACTAGTGCAGCTGAAGTACCACAGATACTAAATATGCTAAAGAACAGGAAATGGACAGGTGAACTTTTAGCACGGCAGAGAATTCCAGATCTGCAGACCAATCGACAATTAGAAATACTCGAAATCAAAAACCATATGGGACCAGTAGTGCAAAAAAGTAGCGGCTGGCAGGCACTTAAAGTCGTTGTCGAGTGGTGGGGAAAGGTTTTTGAATTACAAATCCAACCTCTTGAGATCTACCTTCGCGAGAGAGAGTATCTGACCAAGGAATCCCATGCCAATTTTAAAGAAAGGAGAGAGCGCATAAGGCAGGAGGTAGTCGCTAAAATACCGCTATTTGGATTTTATTTAGAATTGCTAAAATGGTTTTTTATAGATCCAAAGCAGCCCCAACCAACAATGAAGGGCGTAAAGGTTCAGATTCAGGAATAACTGAGGAAACGCAACCTTTTTAAGCTTTGCCCAAAAGCTTCAGTGTCATGTAGCATAATTAACCGAGCTAAACTAGGGAGTTAGTCATTGGCTTTTAAAATTGTAAAACCGGCAGGTATTCACCTTATCATCATCCATATTATCTTTGTTTTATCCTTATTCTATGTAGAATTTTCTTGGAAATGGATAGCTCTTTGTGCTTTCTGCTATTATTTACGAATGTTTGCTATAACTGCAGGCTTTCACCGGCTTTTTTCCCATAAATCATATCGGACTGGCAGGTTTTTCCAGTTTGTTCTTGGGTTCTTAGGCACGTCTTCGCTGCAGCGAGGTCCCCTTTGGTGGGCGGGGGTGCATCGCCATCACCACCGTTATTCTGATACGGAGAAAGATATCCATTCGCCGGTTGCCCATGGCCTTTGGGAGTCCCACATCGGTTGGGTGATGAATAAGTCCTACAAGGGTAAAGTTGATTTATCTACTGTTCAGGATTTAAGTAAATTTCCTGAGCTAGTATGGCTCGATCGCTACTATCTTCTACCGGCCATTATTTTTGCTCTAACGTTATTTTTGTGGGGTGGTTTGCAAGCTTTTCTTTGGGGAACAATTGTTAGTACAGTTCTACTGTGGCATGGGACATTTACTGTCAATTCTGTTACTCATGTATTTGGTAGTCGTCGCTTTGAAACTAAGGATCAGAGTCGTAATAATTGGATTGTCGCATTGCTTACCCTTGGTGAAGGATGGCATAATAATCATCATTTCTACCCTCGTTCCGTTCGTCAAGGGTTCGTTTGGTGGGAACTTGATATTAGCTACTACTTGTTAAGAATTCTAAGCTGGTTGGGTATTGTTAGGGACCTACAGGGCACTAATCTTACTCACATTTTACCACTTGCTAAGAAGGGAAATGTATAATTCATGGAACGACTTGCTATCATTGGCAGTGGTATTGCTGGGATGGGTGCAGCTCATTTCTTAAAGCAGAACTTCGATATTACCATTTTCGAAAAGGCTAACTATATCGGAGGTCATACCAATACTGTTTATGTTGAAGAAAATAACCAGCAAGTTCCTATTGATACAGGGTTCATGGTTTTTAACCGTATAACTTACCCCAATCTTTTAAGACTGTTTCGTCAATTAGACGTTCCCATCCAAAAAACCTGCATGAGCTTCAGTGTGCGGGATTCTAAGGCTAACCTTGAATACTGTGGCACTGGTCTGAATGGTCTTTTCCGCCAGCGCCGTAATTTATTCAATGCGAGATTTATACGCATGCTCCTCAGTATCAATCGATTTAATCAAGACGCTCCCGCAGTACTTAGCAGCCCTGCTTATGAAAATGTGACAATTGGAGAATTTGTCGAACAGAAGGGCTATGGTGCAGATTTTTTGAACAAATATCTTGTACCAATGAGTGGAGCCGTATGGTCAACTCCCCCAGAAAAAATGCTGGAATTTCCCGCTAAAACATTGATTCGTTTTTTTTATAATCATGGCTTTCTTGGCCTAAGTACCCAACACCAATGGTATACCCCAACTGGGGGAAGCGAAGAGTATAAAAAACGATTAATTGCTC
>JBNKNM010000182.1:0-11680 GCA_050293845.1 Pseudobacteriovorax sp.
ACCTAAAAGATTTTGCTCAAGAGCGATTTCAAATGCAACCTCCGTAAAAAGCTTACTTGCACCATATTCGGCAATCTCATCAAGTGCTCGACCCAAGACATGATCGTCAAAATGTTCGGCTTTCAAGCTTGGTGAGATCAAGCGATCCACAGGTTTATTTTGGAGAAATTGTGCGACTAAATATAATCTTCGGTTTGAAAAACCTAGACCATTCAATATCATGGCGAGGACAGCGTTTCCATTACTCACGATACGACGAACATCGAAACGTGGCAGACGTTGGTCAATTTTATCAACAAGTCCAAGGTCCTTTGACACGGCTGAAACAATGCCAAGATGATCTAGGTTGAGTGCACAATTATCGCTCGGATCGATTGCTGCCATGGATTACCCCCTGACTTTGAATTACAAAATGGTATCAGGTGGTTACAATGGAGAATTGAAATTAAAAAAGCCAATCAAATTTTCGCGGGAATGAGAGATAGATAACAGGCGCGGTCCCTTTGGGAATATTGGTGTTCGCAACATTGACATTTTAAAAATGGTGTCGGTAAAAATCATTGGTAGCGACGAATACTTTTTGGCAGGATAGTTAGATTCTCGCGGTTGCTAATGGGTCTCTACAATGATAGCAAATCTACGGTGCCTAGCTTAGAAAATGTCACGACGACGGCACCTCTTTGGTTTTTGGAAAGCTGACTTTAACAAGCAATCCAGATTTACGGGGCTTATTTTCAAAGGAAACTTTGGCATGGTGAATATCTGCTATTTTCATGACAATTGAAAGCCCAAGTCCGCTTCCTTCGCCACTAGGTCTTTGAACCCGACTAAACCGTTTCCCGATGGATTGTATCTGCTGTTCTGTCAGCCCTTTCCCCATGTCTTCTATGGTAAGCAGTATTCTATTTTTTTCGTTTTCTATTGAAATTTGCACTCTGCCCCTAGGGGGCGAGTAGCGTATGGCATTGTCTAAAGTATTTCTAATAAGAATTGACAACATGGACTGATTTCCTAAAACCTGGCCAGAATCTCCGGGTAAAAGTTCCAAATCAATCTCTTTCACTATTGCAGTAGGTGCTATTTCCTGTAGTTCCTTTGTGACCAGTGCCCGTAAGGAACAAATCGTTCCAGAAACTGAAGATTGTGGATCTAACCGCGCTAAAGTAAGCAGCTGTGTCACTAGGTGAGTGGCTCGATCAACTCCAGAAACGACAGCTCTAAGCGCTTGAGCGCGCAAGGAGTCATCGCTTTCCCTAAGTGCTACCTGAGCCTGAACTTTTATTCCTGCCAGTGGAGTTCTTAATTCATGGGCAGCATCTGCTGTGAATCTTCTTTCATTTTCTATAGCACTTTCTAAACGCTTAAAAAGGACATTAAGCGCCTTCATCATTGGCTTCAGCTCAGTAGGGGTATTAGGGCTTTTGATGGGAGTTAAGTCATGGGCTGTACGACCGGCCACATCCTGGGATAAGCGTCGGATCGGCCAAAGATTCCATTCTATTATCAACACTAGCAAGAAAATAAGTGGAACGATCATCCAAAATATCGATTGCAACATGTTTGCTACCGAAACCCTTGCTAAAGAATGTCTAGCATGCATAGACTCACCTATGACAACTCTTAGATTTCGTTTCCTGTCCCATTTAGTAAAGGTTCGTAGCTTTTGATGGCCCTGATTAAGGAAGGAGAATCCTTCGTTTGCTGGTGCTCTTATCAAATCTTTGCTGGAACCAAAAAGCAAATCTTCCTTAGAGGTCCAAATAGCAAAAAGTAGTCTTTTTTCTAGTAGTTTTCCTCGCACACGCAACTCTGAGATAGCATGCTCATCAATATTGACTTCTTTAAAGTCATCTTCAAACTCCCCCGTTCTCTTCTTCTCTTCATAGGTTTCACCTCGCAGTATCATTTCTCGTCGCTCGTGGACGGCATGCTCTAACAAGGCTGTAGCTGACTCTACAAGATGGGCATCAAATAAATGATCCACAGCTAAACGTGTATCCTGGTAAGTATTAAAGGAGGCGATACCCCAAGCCAAAAAAGTAACAAATAAAACTGAGATTAAGAGTTTTGCTCTCAAGGACATTTTCAATCTTCAGCCTTTTTTATCATGTAGCCCACACCACGTATCGTCTTTATAAGATCCTGACCAAACCTTTTTCTCAGATGATGAACATGTACTTCAATGGCATTGCTTTCTAATTCTGCATTCCAACCATATAGGCTCTGTTCGAGCTGAACCCTAGAAAGGACTCGCCCCTGATTCTCAAGAAGATCTTCCAGCAACGAAAATTCTCTCTGGGGTAAATCAATATAAGCTTTATCTACCATAACAGTTCGGGCCTCGGGGTCTAGTTCTATATTTCCATAGCGTATCTTAGAACCAGCCCGCCCATGAAGTCGACGTAGAAGAGCCCGTATTCTTGCAATTAGCTCATCCAGTTCGAAAGGTTTCACGAGGTAGTCATCAGCCCCTTGGCTAAAACCAGATAACTTGTCCTGCAGTGTATCGCGAGCTGTCAAAATAAGCACGGGGATAGGATTTGTTGACGCACGTACCTCACGAAGCAGCAATAGCCCCGATTCGTCTGGTAAGCCCAGATCAAGTATTATGGCTTCATATTTGCTAGTGGCAATGGCCAAGCGGCCTTGTCCACAGTTACGCGCCCAGTCAACACCTATCCCAGCTTGCTTAAGACCAGATGCTACCCCGGCTCCCAACACACCGTCATCTTCCACTAGCAATACCCGCATACATCCCCCTCTCTCATCAATATCTTTATATTAACGTGGAATGCTCAATTCACGCTCTGAAAAAATTCCCTGCTCAGCACGTCCATGGCAAGCCACACAGTTTGATGGACTTCCTATAGACTTTCTCGACCATACTTTACGCCCTACCTCATGATGCTGCCTTTTAAAATAATATGTTTCTGTAAAACGGAGCGGTGATTCATCCGCAGGTATAGACTTGGCAATCTTCTGTGAACGGCGCAGAGCAGTCCGATCGGCTGCATTCATAGACAAAAACTGACGAATATTATTCTGCAATTGATTATCTAAGGTGGCATTATCACCGAAATGATTCTTCAGATTTTCCATCATTTTATCCCAGGAGCGAGCTGGTAATAGTCCAGGAGGGTAGACCATATGACAGCTGCCGCACTCCTCCTTATAAATGGGATTGTCGGGTGCAAAGACCGATCGTCGTTTTAGATACCGATCCCTAGAATATTCGTCGTCATCGTCATCGTCATCAGCACGGGCCAAAAGTGTTCCAAATATGATGAGGGTGGCTAATCCCCATATAATCTTATTTATAGGCAACATATATTTTCCTTTCAGAGTTATTTAATAATGGCCATGTAGCTCAAAAAATCACCTTTTTCCAATGGGTTACAGGGGCGTCGCAGTACGTCGTCGCAGTTTCTTTTAAACCACTTCTCAACGTGTTTAAAATTAGTGAATCGATTCGGATTGATCACCGGTGCCATAGGCTTAATGCTCTTGTTGGCATGGGTGCGGCCAAAATTTTTCGGATTAGTCGTATGGCAAGTGGAACAAGAGATTTCTTCCCCTTTTCGCGATACAAGCTTTCTAAAGTAGAGTTCCTTACCACGGTCGGATGAAAATCCTGTAAAGTCCTTTATCTCCGTTTGTGCAACTTTTTTATACTTTTGAATCACTTGGTGGAGGCTTTCTCCGAACAGCTCTCCCTTTGCTACAAAGAAACCAAGGATAATAAGCGGTAACGTCACCCTCATATTATATTCTCCTCATCACTATTTTTACGATATTGATAACCACTTACCATAGCTTGCGCCACCGGAATGCCGGCTTTTTTTTCATGCAAGATCATGCCAACTAAATGAGCCACGATAAATAGAGTCACTCCATATAAAGCCATGCTATGACCGGCTAGTAGGAATTCATGCCAAGTAAGCTCATCAAATAGACTACTAGCGAATGGTCCCCGATCGTAACGCATGCCTACTAGGCCTAACCCGGAAAGAATCGCTATCAAAAGAACTAGATATAGAAGCAGATAACTTAGGCTCGCAGCCTTTTCATATCCAAAATCTTCCTCTGATTTTATCTTAGTCCTAAAATGTTTCAGCCTTAGCCAAAATGCGCTTAAATGTGCCTGCTTTGGTCCTAACAAAGCCCAAATAATTCTTAGCATGAATCCCAGAACAAGGGCGTTGCCAAGGGCTATATGAGCGACTGTTAAAGAATAACTCAGATTGATAGTATCACCCAATTTTTCTACCCAACCCAATATGACTAAACTCACTAAGACTGTAGCATTCCACCAATGAATCATCCTTTGAATCGGATCAAAAACGAGCTGTCGTTTAAATTTCTTGAATTCCATTACTGATTACCTTCTTTTCTACTTTTGCAAGAAATTCTCTTAAAAATTCTATACGCCGCAATATGATCAGGATTATTGTCAAAAAACCAACAAACAGGGCAAATACTGTGGATAGCAGCAAAATAATCAAATACATGTCTCATTCTCCTTAATTAGATTAATAAAGATGGACATGTCCATCCATAAGCATAGTTTCGACAACGAAGCTTAAGGAAATCTTATGGGACAAAAATAAGTCCATAAATAGGGCTGTTCAAAATAATAACACCTGGGAATACTCTTCGATATCCTGAAGTACAAGGCGAAACGCCTGGGGTAGGTAGCTCAAAAATTCGATGAGAGGGGTACAACAAGAACTTGCTCAAGCTGTGGACACGTTCATAAGGACGGTATTGATCCTTCCACCCGTATCTTCCAGTGTAAAAAATGTGATTTCTGTTTCCTCAAAGATCTTCAATCAACATTAAACTTTGTGAAACGATATGAATCAGCCCTGTGGCAGGGCCCTTCTGGGGCTCTTCCCGATAGTAGCAGGAAACTAGAGTTAGCTCCATTCTTCTGCAAACCTCAAGTAAGCGTGGCTCATGTGACCATACTTCAGAACTCCTAACTACAGGATGCTTTCGACTTCAGCCGAGAGAGGAAGTCACTGACTGTCTAACTCATTTATCTCTGGTAGCATTTGGATGCATAATTGATATATCTCATCAGCTTTCCCGAATTCGCTGTCCAAATCTAATAACTTCTGAAAAAAAGAATTTATAAGCTTTTTACACTGCGGAAATATTTCCTTGTCACATAAGATAGGAAAAAAAGCTAATTCAGACTGATTAAAGTCTAGATAAGGTAATAGCTGATTCACAAGTAATATCATCGATTGATGGAAGCGTGAAATATTATGTCCTGATGCTTCAAAATCAGTTCTAATATTAGGGTCCGGACAACAGAATTTTTGTGCTTCATTATCAAATTTTATTAGGCCAGCATTTTTTAAACTGTTGAATGCTTTGGCAACTTGTGTCTTTGATAGAGTGGGGGCAATTTTTTGAGAAATCCATTGAGCGTTTTGCTGAAAATCTTTAAGTCCAATAGATTCTCTTACCACAGCGCTAACCCAACTGGGCTCAAATTCAATTTTATTTTGAATATTATGATACTGTGAATTGTGAGTAACTGTGAGAGGTATTATTTGAGTATTTAAGAGTATAGCTTGATCGATTTTATCAGATTCAATAGTTAGATTATAAATGTTTTGTCTTAGATTATTTAGCATATCTAGGATTTGAGGGTAGTAAGCTTTACTAATAGGAATCGTAAGGCTGTGAATAGATCTACTTTTAGCTGGAATTTTGCTCAATCCATCGATCGCTAGCTGACAAAACGAAGATTGAAGTTTTTGGTTTTTTGTCTCTCGCCAAACAAGAGGGGTTATTATGTTTTGATTTTTTTTTGTAGTATCAGATTTATCAGTAATGACTAGCTGGCACTCTTCAAATCTTTTCGTTAATACATCAACTTTGGTTTCTGATAGAGAATGTTTAGAGGTAGCTTGTTTATTATTATACCCAGGAATACCCAAGGCAAACCATAGCAGTAGGCAATCCATGAGGGTAGCAGTTTTATTGTTTGATAAGGGGTCAACATCAATGGCTACATTGGTGGCGACGGGCATTTCAATTTGATAGCGTTGGGGACCCTTTAATATATTGTCGATAAAAAGATCAAAATGTTCTTCACAAAAAAGGATAAACCCACTACTTTTTTGGCATTTAGAAAGATTATGACAGGCTTTTTTTATTTTCTCTTTTAGCAGAGATATTCGTTTAGGATTACAAATAACTTTTGTATTACCTAGTATTAAGGTGATATCTCTAGAATCTTCATATGCGTGAATGATAAAACTTTTGTCATACTGGAGGGGATTCATTGTTGATGCCAGGCGCACCCGTTGGGAATAGGGGGCATCCAGAATGTATTGAAGTTTGATGGCGTGAACATGGGACGGATCTACAGAAATACCGTCTTTTACAGCTAATTTACAATTAATCCAATAGACAAACCAGTTTGTCTGCCATTTAGCTACTGTTGCTTTTGGAGCCGTGATGGTAAGCGTTCCTGCAAAGTTATGCCCCTTTCCTGCCGGAATGAAAGTAAAGCCTTTGAGCCTTGGAAAACCTTCCGCTATTACAAAAGTTATGGGTTCCGCAATCTTATGAGTTTTCATATAATTCCAGATCGTATATAGCCGATCCTCGAAAATAGAAAAATCCGCAATTTCTTTTGCACTCTTTTTATTTTCAAGATATTCCGTGGCAAGGTTGATATATTTTTCTGGAGGGTACACGAGTTCCTTGATAATTTGTAGACTCAAAGCTATCCGCACCCGGTACGTGTCTTCACATGTACTGATTGTTATCAGGTCTTGTTTAATATCCATAGCTAATGGGTTCAATCTTCACACCCTGAGTATCGTGAGCTTTGCTTAAAAATATGTCATGAGGATATATTATATCCTGGAATAATTTATGTAAATATGAATGATCTTCATAGTAAATCAGCATAGCTAGAAGATGCTTTAATTGCAGTCGAGAGAGGATGCCACATCACCTCAGTAAGACTACCATAATTGGTAGAATCGATGATCATACCAACAGAAGACGAATTGAATTGTAGTTCTTCGTAGCATTGATTGAAATAAGAGAAAATGCTTTTTCATCTATGAAATAGTTAAGTAGCCTTTGTATCTAATTTTAGTAGCTTGCTTGTGCTATCTATGGGTTGTTGAGAACATATCTACGATAAGGAGGATTTCACATGTATAGAGCTAGGTATAGTTTGTTTAAAAACATGTGCGTATTGTTATTTTTCTCAAATGCTTTGTTGATATCAAGTTCAGATGTAAATGGCTTTGTAAAGAATGGTGAAGGTGCAGTTCAAGGAAGGCTTCCCATTATACCAGTTAATGAGAGTGATCCGATTATAGCTGATCTTGACCAAAACCGAAACTTCAATGGTGAAGATGATCTAGAATTACAGGATTTTCTTCGGACTTTCCCTGGAGTTGAACAATGGGAACCGATTGTCGGTAAGGATGGTTTTCAACGTGCCCTGAATCGTCTGGAGAAAAACGGGGTTGATACTCAAGACAAAGGCTTTTCCTGGGTTGGGATGGTCACAGGAACTGGGCATTACCTACTACGTATAAATAATAGTGAAATGATGCTGATAAAAAACCCAGAAGAAATGATAGCGCCACCAGGGCCAAACTTGGATGAATTTACTTGGGAACAGATTGATAATCAGATAGGTACATCGGGGCTCAGTAATGGCTCCGATAGCAGGGTGCGTAGAACAGGAAATTCAATTCCGCCAAGGTTAGGGATGGTGAGAAGCTCTGTGGGAGGCTGTAGTGGAGCACTCATTGGTCGACGCCTGGTTCGTACGGCAGCTCACTGTGTCATCCGACATACGAGTGGCGGTGGCTCGGTATCAAGCTCTGTGAGTTTTGATTTTCGACGTGATGGCAACACAGCTGCTGTGACCACATCGACAAGAACTTTCTTTTATGGGGGTAACTATATTCCCAGTGGTTGCGCCACTAGAACTTCAGGCGACGCATCTTCGGGCTACAGAAATAATTTCAATGCCTGTACTTGGGCGGACTGGGCGATACTTGTTTTGGGAAATTCCTGGAATGGTAATGTCTTTCATAGCTGGTTTGGCTATCAAGGATTGGTATCGAGTAACCTTGGAATGGAGCTTCGATCTTCTGGCTATCCTGGCTGCGGTCAACCGCATTCGCCTAAAAATTGTGTTAATGGTGGATATTATAGGGATATAAGTGCTGGATGCAAGGTGGCGGCATGGACTAGTGGTAACTCTAAATGGCGTACTGGTTGCGACATTAGTCCAGGGAACTCAGGTGGTCCCGTCTGGCGAGAGGGCTCATGGATGCTGATAGGTCACGCGCAATGGGAAGAATGTGGAAAATGCCCCTCGGGCACCCCAAACCGCTCGGCTCCCAATCATTATCTTGGCCACGATGATTGGTTGTTTAATTATCAGAATGATTTAAGAACCCAGTATCCTTAGGGTCGTGTTATGCAGCATATAAAATGGACTATGTGCTAAATACGAGACTCCTCGCTTCGCTCAATATGAAAGTGTCTTTGACACCTAATTCTAGTTTAAGCGATGCCAAGGGTCTCACAACAAATCCAAGAGAGATAACGATCCCAAAAGCTAATTACACTCCCATTCATGCTTTAAGAATGGCATTCTTCCTCGTCACCCATGGAAAAGTAGACTAGTTGTTACGATTAACAATAGATGCTAGCGAGACTTACAACCGTGGGTCTGGTAAAAAGACCAAGAATTTGCAGGTAGCAGTCGTAAAGAACTTATGTCACAGCCTAAATTAATGGTGCTTCCTAGCTGCTTCGTACATTGTGAGTATCCTTGTCAAAATGTAACTTAATATATATTTTGTTTAACCGATAGTGTAAATGTGTTTATGCATTAGAGTTAGATGATGTATATCACTTTGGAGGTAAAGAGCCACACATCGATCTGAATACATCTCTATAATTAGGTAGTTACTAGTTTTGATCACTCACCAAGGATCTTTAGCTTCACCATATAAATTGTACATTTGGTAATTTTCGCTTTTTTTACACAGGGGGCTTTATGAAAACACTACTTTATTTGGTATGGATCATAGTTGTAGCATGCGGGAGTGAGGATGAAACTAATCCCACACCTCAATTTCAAGATGTGGTAGCCGATGACAGCACCGATTCAAAAGCAGTTGCTAAGGAGCAGAGTGAGGATCAAAACGCTGAGTCACAGGAAGCTGAAGATCAAGTTTCTCAGCCAGATTCTACTAATGATACAAATGATACAAATGTTGAATTGGGAAATAATGTTTTTAAAGCTGAAATCGTCGCTGAAGACTGCGAGCTTGATCTAGTTTTTGATAAGAGTAACGGTTCATTTAAAGATGTTGTACTAGATGTTGATGCTGTAAGTTCTGTATCTGCTTACAAATGTAAGGTCATTTGGTCTCCAACTGTGCCCGAAAACATGCGCTTAGTATCCGCCGAACTAAAGTTGCAAGGCAAATGGGATAATACTGATGGGACAGCTGACATTCATATTGGTCATAAGCTCTTAGGCTTAGGTGATGCTCCTCTGCTTAAAGCTTTTGAACCGAGTGATGGAGATTTTGAAATTGCTTTTAAAGTGCAAAATTTAAATAATCAGGTCTGTGGAGTGGAAAGCAAGTTGATTACTACAGTTAATGTTCTGGTGCAGGCCGGTACTGATCCTGCAAAGCTTGCATTAAACAAACTCACTTTGAGTGAAGGTAAATTTGAGGTTTGTCCCTAGAGAAAAAAGTTTTAGATGAAATGTATAGTAGGTATGCAAAAGAAACCTTGGATAAGTTCCGATCTTCTTTGCAGATTTTGCTGACTCTTCGTTTCTAATAAAATAAATGTCCTCATAAAGAAATAGAAAATTTTAGCTTTCCTACAGAGCACTTCATCGAAACCAAGATGTATGCTATTCTATGCAGATAGAATAGCATACAAATGGGTAATAGATAATGGATACAAGAGAGTTCCTTGACCGCCGTAATTTCGTGCAACAGCCAAGTATGGCCGATTTGATTGCGAACTTGGCTACCTTAAAATATCTAGTTTTAAACCAAAATGACTTAAGTGAAATTTCAAACTTTAGCCTAGTCTTCCATGATGCTAAAAAAAATAAATTACTCACAACAGCAACCATATTAATTCTGCTAAGAGCTTATTTTTCAGCTGACAAGAGACTTTTAGACTTTAATTTTTTTAACAAACATTATTCTAAGCATATTTCAGATTATCTCCATCAAGTTTACTACCAAAAATTATATCATGATGAGCCAGAAATCACTTCTATAACCAAGCAATCACCTTTGGAAGTAAAGGTGAAGTGGGATGCGGATTTGATTAAAATAGGACTCGTAGGATCGCTATGTTACGCGGCAATGAACGATAGTATCCGCTTGATTCAAAGAAGCTTGTCTACTGATAAAGATCTCACAAACTCAGACCTTGATTTTAAAGTAAAATCTAAAAAACTTCAGCTAGAGTCTGATTTAGAACAATTAAAGAACAATATTGCCATTAAGGATGAAAGCTTGGCTTTAAATCAAATCAAGCTCCATATTGCTCAAAATATCGACATGGAATATTTGCTGAGCCCGAGCTTTAGAAAAGAAGATTTCGTCAAGTTTGCAGATATTTCCCAGGATATGATGGACAGTTTTCAGCAGCGTTTTTGCGACATTCATAGATATTTTTCTTCTCACAACAGCCCTTTGCCACTAAGGCGGCTGAATTTATTATGAAGGAGTCAGTTTCCTGACTCCTCTACTATAGAAAGTAAGCAATTTATTGCTATGAATTTTCAAACTCACGGTATACTTTTGTACTACCTAGATAAAGTAGCATTTCCTTGGACAGTGCCTGGTTTCTATTCACAGCTGTCGACTCTATGGGCAGAGGCTAACGGCCTAAAATTATTAAATCTAATTATTGATTATGGCAAAGCAGTTTAAATAGAGCGGTCGCTTGCGAATTTTTCCAAAAAAATCCTTTAAACTACAGACTATTACAATCCATTGTCATTTCAAAAAATGGCATGTATTTTGCGAATATATAGGTGCATGACTACATAACTAAATATATAAAGGGTAAGGCATGGGACGCTTATACAGATGTTTGATTTTAATTTTTTTCGGATTTGGCCTTTTGGCTTGTGGTGAAAGTAAGCAAAATGATGGTGGGGAAACAGCTGCGGCACCGGAAGAAAATACTGAAACTGCAGATGATAAAGCAGCCGTTGAAGAGCAAGACCCATTTCAACCCTTGTTCGATAGTTTTGCCAGCGAACTAACCAGCTTTTCAGAGGCTTGCAAGGCTGAAACGAGCATTCAAGCGCCAGATTTCAATTTTTATTCTGGGTTTATCGATGCAGCTTCCACTAGAGTTTTCTCTAATCTCGCAGGAGTCGTACTAACATGTAACACCGATCAAGCAGCCCTCGTCGCGGCGCAGGATGCCATTATAGTGGAACTAAATAATATTACTAGTTCTATTGAGCAGCAGGAAAAACTCAATGAAGTTATGACATTTTTTGCTGATCAATTTGCTCAAACAGGGTTGCAGGCACACTTTGAATCAGCTGTGACCTCTACTACCGTATCTTTCGGAGAAGGGCTAACAAAAAAGGAAGACTTCCTGTTTAACGAAGGGATAGTCTTTC
>JBNKNM010000183.1:0-11575 GCA_050293845.1 Pseudobacteriovorax sp.
TATGACCTATGCTCATAAGACAATGCAGTATATCTGGTTCAATCGCTACAAAATAAATTCCTCTAACAACCCCATCATAGATCCCTATTGTTCCGCTGCTTGGCGCATCAATCCCCTAATCATCTCAAAAATTAACATTTCCAATGAGGAAAAGTTAACTCTAGCTAACCTTTTGGACTCTGATGATTATATATATCCCGAAAAGATCATAAAATTTGTCAGGGATTTGATCAACTCTGCCATGGGAAGACTTATAGATCTAAACGATGCCTCTTTGATCCATGGTCATACTATTGGTGATAGAGAAGCAGTTAAATTCAGGGCTGAGCTGCTAAGCTGCTATCGCCGACTGAAAAGTCCGACCACATTTTACTAAGAATCCACCCTACACCAGAGGGTAGGTGCGTCTAATCTGGAAGTCAGGGAGCAATTTCAGATAAATTAATAGACTAAGTTGAGATCTAGCTTTTATTTACTTTAGAAACGTTGATTTTTTGATGCTTCTAAAGCCTCTTTCAAGGAAACTAACCTAAAACAAACTGTATTGGGAGTTTAAGTATTTTTTGGAGAACTTTTTTTCTTAATTTCATGGTTTTAACGCTCCGTCCTCTCTCTCCTCTCTCTCCCCCCCTATTGGAGAGCAGTCGCAGCTGCTTGAAGCATAAAATTCATCGAGCCTTTATTGAAATTAAATGATCATTCACCATAATCTTAGCAAACTAACGAATGAGTCGAGGAAGAATTATGGATTATAAGACTAAAGTAGAATCTAATGAAAATTCGTTTCGCGGATCACGGCGTACCTTTATGAAAGGAACGGCTGCAAGTTTAGCCTTCGGGTCTCTAGGTGCCAATAGCGCTAGCGCTTTAGCTAAAAGTGTTTTGGGAGAAAGCAAGCACCCCTTTTCCAAGAACTACGGCCCTCTTAGCCCCACAACAGATTTGGCCACGGGTCTTGATCTATTAGCTCTTCCTGAAGGATTCATTTACCAATCTTACGGTTGGACAGGGCAAACTATGTCCGATGGGCGACCAACTCCTACTGACCACGATGGAATGGCTGTGGTGTCGCGTCGAGGCAGTCGTATCTGTTTGGTACGTAATCATGAACTGTCTGCAGACGAAGGACCACGGTGTACTGTTCCAGGTGGGGAATACAATTTCAGGGAGTGGGGCGGCACTACTAGCCTTGTGTTCAACCTAGAAACAGGTCGATTTGAAAAATCTTGGGTTTCTCTGGGCGGAACAATTAGAAACTGTGCGGGAGGTCCAACACCGTGGGGAAGCTGGTTATCTTGCGAGGAAACCTTCCACAAATGGAACGAACACGCTGATGCTATCAATCATGGCTATATATTCGAGGTGCCGGGTTTTGGAATCGCCACAGGTCAGCCTATTCGAGCTGCTGGACGTTTTAAACACGAGGCCGTTGCAGTAGATCCGGCTACATCCTTTGTTTATGAAACAGAAGATACAGGGGAGTCTGCCTTTTATAGATATGTGCCGCCTGTAGGCGGCAATGGGTCTGGAGTAAGCTGCCAAAAGCTAGAAGATGGCGGTAAGCTTTACGCGATGGTTGTTAATAATACGCCACGCTTTGATCTACGCGGTGGATTTATGCAAGGTGCAGAGTTTCAGGTGACCTGGCAGTTAGTAGAAGATCCTGAAGCTAAGGAAATGACGACCTTCCAATCAGCCACTGACGCAGCCATCATTAGCCGTGGAGAAGGTTGCTGGGCAGACAAAGGCAAGATCTACTTTGTGTCTACCGATGGAGGTACGGCTAGATTGGGGCAAGTTTGGGCTTACGACCCTTTGTATGAAACCCTAACCTTAGTTTACGAATCAACACGAGCCAGTGATGTGGATGGCCCGGATAACATCGCCATCAGTCCAAGGGGTGGCGTGATCTTATGTGAAGATGGTGATTCCAATCCCAAACGACTGATTGGATTAGATAATGAAGGACGCACCTTTGAATTTGCAAAGAATAATATCCAACTGAACCAATCAACGTTAACCTCTATCGGCAAACAGTTCCCAGGGGTAGCTGAAAATTTTTGGGATGAATTGAATGCAGATGGATCTATGAAGTCCTTTATGGGACGGGAGTGGGCGGGAGCCACATTTTATGGTGAATGGCTATTTGTTAATATCCAGTCACCTGGGGTGACCTTCGCGATCACAGGACCCTGGAGTCGAGGCTTCCTATAACCTTTTGTGAAGTAAACTACTCGGCCCTAAAGGACTGACTTTTACCCATAAATAGACAATACGGCACTGGTGCGAACTTTTGTAACACACTAATATTATCACTCACATCAAAAGTAAAATTTACCATAAATTTAGATGGTTGAAAAAACTTAGTCAAAAGTTTGTACCAGTGCCAAATATCTTCCTTCCCTCGACGCTGAGAAATGTTTTACGATTGCGAGGACAAATAGGGCCTTTTTAAGACTGAAGATGAGATCTTTAGTTGCCCAAGAGCTGATAGGCGAGCTCCAGTAGATCTAAGTCTTTTCCAGGCTTTGATGCAAAGTGGCTTCCTAACGGAAGATCATTGATAGTTGTAAAAAGAGGAACGCTCATTGCCGGAGCGCCAGCAATATTATGAATGGCAGTATACCCCGCGAACTCAATGGTACGTTTTATGAGGAGCTCTGGATCTAGGCTAGGGGATAGATACCCCAACTCTCTAGCAGGATAGGGTTGTGTTGGGCAAAGAGTGATATCCACCTTATTCAGGTGATTGATAATAGCCGACTCTGTATCGATTAAAGTCTTTCCCAGTACTTGAAGGTACTCGGGATCAGTTTTCCGAAATAGATCTCTCACCCATAAGGTGAAAGGTTCAATATGATCTTCCCCTAAGCCTTGAGGAAGCATTTTAGCAACCATCTTTTCAAGAGTATCTATTGATGCTCCAGCAAATGTAAAAAATGCTCTACCAATAACTGCGGCATCTACTTTTGGTGAATCTATCTGGATCAGTTCATGGCCTAAATCTCGGCACCGCTCGATAGTTTTATTTAATACTGTCTCGGCTTCACTGGTAATCGGCTTCCCACTACTGGGACACGTATAGTATCCTATTTTAAACTTTTTACCTATTGCCCCTTTCACAAATCCAACGGGAGGGTATAGAGCATTCCGATCCTTTCTTTCCGTAATGGATAAGAAGCACGCACTATCTCTCACACTTTTAGTGATGCAATGATCCACCAGTAAAGATAAGGGGGATGGTTCTGGAACTGATATAGCATTGACACTTCGCCCTCGACTTGGTTTGAAACCAAATAATCCATTTATGGATGCAGGAATGCGTATAGATCCTCCTCCGTCGTTTCCGTGTGCCATAGGTACGATTCCGGCTGAAACAGCAGCCGCAGCGCCACCGCTAGATCCACCAACGGATAATTTTTCGTCTAGAAAATGTCTTGTGGGTCCATGGAGTAGGGTTTCAGTACTTCCCAAAAGTCCAAATTCAGATGTTGTGGTTTTTCCAAAAGTGATAAGTCCTGATTTATCAATTTTGTCGATGTATTCAGGAGCATTCTTTGGAATATATTGGGCGAATAGTCGCGATCCCGCGGTAAAAGCCATGCCAGGATATGGGAGCAAATCCTTGATTAAAAAAGGCACACCTTGGAAGGGACCTTTAGGTATGTGCAACGCTTTTTCCCGTGCTAGGTCTAACTGGATAGAACAAATGCCCGTACACGTCGGATCTAGTGCTTCAATTCTGGCGATAACAGCGTCTAGAAGTTCGAGGGGAGAAATTTCCCCGTCCTTAATTTTTTTTGCTTGCCCTATGGCATCTAACGAAAGGATGTTCATAATTGCCTCCGAAATATTGATTATTAGAAGACCGTTTCTGGTCATAATTCAATTTTCGGCGGGAAATCTAGTTTTGGGGTACTCCCCAGCTGCTATTCCTGTAGTCCTATTCTGCTATTATTTATAAGATGTTTATTTTTCTCCATAACTCCTGAATAAAAGGGGATTTATCTGGAGTAAGGAGGTGATCGACCGTAGGGAAGTCTGATGGTTCGTACCCGCTGCGAGGCAACCAAACAGTGGCAAATTCAATATATTGGGGTAATACACTTTCTTGTGGTCCTTCGCAGGAACAAATCGCAAAGCGTCCACCAGGTATTTTTGTTTTGAGAAGAGGTAAATCTGCAAGTTCAGGAATTGCTTTTATGCAAGCATCGTAACGACAACGATGGGCCGGAAATAGTCCAGGGTGATCATGGCATATTGCAAAACGGTCAACCGCATCCAATGAGATATTCCTATCCTCTAACAGCCGTTGAATATAGATCCAAAGGTCTGTAATGGCATCAAGCTGATAACCACAATCACTAGTGAGAAAAAAGACCTCAAAGGGTTGAATTGTTACGATGGTGACGCGTTCATCTACATACTTAAATCTACTATTTAGTTCCTCTATAGACGGTTTAGGGTTGGATGTAAAAATTTCTGACGGATTCATCTTTTTAAGATGCTTGGTTTGTAGTTTTCCAGGCTTTGAAGGTGGTGTAATTAAATATTGTTGCATTTCACTGGGACGAACTCCAAAGAAGCGATCAAATGCTTTAGAAAAATTTGAGAGCGAGGAATAACCGTATCGAAAGGCAATATCTGTCAAGTTAGTAGCACTACCATAGGCGATTTTTATAGCTGCGGTTTCTAACTTCTTTCGAGTTACATATTCACCAAAGGTTTCTCCCAATACTTCTTTAAAAACTCTTTGAAAATGATACTCGCTATAACAAGCTATCTTTGCGGCCTCAGGGGCTGTTATTATGGAATGAATGTTATCGCGAACATATTCAATAACTCTTTGTATTCTTTGGGCACTATCTAAATTGTTTTTAGATCTATTCATTTTATGTATCCAAGCTCTGTAGTAGAAATACCAAGCAATCAGTCCTAACGATAAACCACCATAATTCTAGTTGAAGTTCATCGTAATTTCTACATTCTTACAAGTTTGCGACATATATAGTACATCTACCGGCTTTGCTGCAACTGATGGACAACGACGATGATAGTTCACACGTACCAGCTGCTTATGCGGCACAGGTGCATACTTTTGTAACATACTAATATTATTATCCGCATCAAAAGTAAAATTTACCGTAAATTTAGGTGGTTGAAAGAACTTAAATTATCTGATCTTTTTAAGCATGTGGATAATCCAAGAAATAAACAAGGACTTATTTATCCCTTAGCCTTTATTTTAAATTGTGCTCAGTAAGCAATTCTTTGTGGTGCTTCTGGATTTAAGCAAATCGGTGAATGGATAAATGCTCAATCCTATTCACGGATACCGTTGAATTTGTAGCATCATAAGCCATTTTCCCAATCACAATTGTAGATAAACCATTGCCGATGTTAGATATAAAAACTGAAAGTGGGTAAATTAATCGATTTCTTGATTCAATTTTATAAAACATAATCTATCGAAATTTCCTAATTTCAGACCGTACGTTCGAATCTAATTGCGGGACAGTTTTCTTCATTCTCGGAACTTTCTTCCACCGCTTTGAATCCATGTTTTTTGTAAAAACTAGTGGCTCTATGATTTTCGGCAAATGTCCAGAGTGTAAGGACTCCTTCTGATTTTTCTATTGCTGCTTCGAGGAGTTTTGACCCTAAACCTTGCCCAACTTGTTTTGGGGCAAGATAGAGATGCTCAATCCAGCCACTACCAAAGATAACAAAACCAGTTACAGAACCGTCCATGGCAAAAGCAACAATAATATGAAAATTTGGAGCTACCTCATTTTCAATAAATCTTTCGAAACTCTCCTTTGTGTACTTGTGTTCTATAAAAGGGAGAGTAAAGCGCCGACTTTCCTCCATAACATGACCAATTTCCTTGTAGTGTTCTTTTTGCGCGTCTTTCAAAACAAAATTCATAGTTTAATCCTTAATTTCTGATTCTAATTGGACAAGAGCTTGTTCTTCAATAGCCGTTGCCATCGACTGAACTGTTGAGCATTCATATAGTTGCCAGAGACCTAATTCAATACCTAATATTTCTTGGACCCTGGACAATATCCTCGTTCCCAGGAGAGAGTGCCCGCCAATCTCAAAGAAATCGTCATGAATTCCAACTTGTTCTATAACTAAAAGGTCTCCCCAAATCTGACAAAGTGCTTCTTCAAGTTCGTTGGTCGGTGGTAAAAAGGTCCGAGTTTTCTGCGAGATTTCACGGAAGATTTTGACGATAGATTCGTCAACACAACAAACTTTACAGCAGACTCTCCTTGGTTTGAGTACCGCCTTGAAAGTAATTATGGTTCTGTGAGTAGTAACGGCTATCTTTATAGTGGAACATCGAGACAAAATAGAATGTTTCTCTTGTTTCTCTGAACAGAGCGCTTCTACATACGCAGCTCTATCCATTTAGGTCAGCGACAATCAATGTCACTGGAAACTAGTCCTAAAAACTGTCAATTTTACAATCATGTATTCAAGAAAGCAGATATTGTCAGACAACTCATATTCCCATGTATTCTTCAGATGCCACAACAGGCAGTTTTTACTGAAACCTAGGCATGTGAAAGATTACCTTTTGCGGTGATCGAAAAGCAGTTAAATTTAGGGCTGAGCTAATAAGCTGCTATAGCCGACTGAGAAGTCCGACCACATTTTACTAAGAATCCACCCTACACCAGAGGATTGGTGCGTCTAATCGGGAAGTCAGGGAGCAATTTCAGATAAATTAATAGTCTAAGTTTAGATCTAGCTTTTATTCACTTTAGAAGCGTTGATTTTTTGATGCTTTCTAAAGGCTCTTTTAAGGACATGAGCCTAAAATAAATTGTATTGGGAATTTAAGTAGTTTTTGGATAACTTTTTTATTTAATTTCATGGGGTTAACGCTCCTTCCCCCCTCTTTCTCCCTCTTTGCTTAATACCATTACTTTGACGCTCCGTCCTCCCTATTTTCGTCCTCCCTCTTCTCCCTCTAACAAGAAGGTCTGGGGACACCTAACAAAAGCATTAGGGACCTATTTTTTTAGTGTTAGTTTCGATGCGGCATCGGTATAACGGTAGAGGTTTTCCACTTGAACTCCCTCGGGAATCTTGAGGGTAATCTCGTTTGCGTTACCATCAACACCAATAAAAATTTCTTTCACATCTTTCTCAATGGAAATATTTACGATATCGTTGTTCCCATTCACGAAATTACAAAAACTACTGATAGCTTCCTCTGAATTGAGTTGTACATCCACCTGATTGCGATTGCCCTCAATCAGAACGATGCTATCACTATCAAGAAGGATGGATTCATTGAGATTGTTCTCATTGAGCCGCACAGACCCTGTCCCCTCGTCATCGTCTTCTTCTTCGTCCATGCGACAGTTCTCTTTGATGAAGGGTGCATCAACATCAATGATGTTAAAATCATAGCTTAGCTCCTGCTGCAATTCGCTATCAGAAGTCGGCGCATCCACAGGTGTAATTGGATTTGTCGAGCTAGCATCATTGCTTATTCCTACTTGCTCTACGGTTTTTTGTCCTGTTTTTTTTTGATCTAACAAGCCATTCCCACAGGCTGCAATAGTCATCGTGAGGCCCATAGTTGTCATCATTTTAAAGATCGTTTTCATTTGTCATCCCCTCTAAATTGAACTTTGATTCGAGTGTTCCGTTTGAGTCTCATGTTCCATAGGCTCCAGGTCCTGTAACTCTTAATCCTCCGCTAGTGAAACTGTCCTCTAGTTCTTGACCTTACCTACATTAAACGTTTCGGGTTCTATATCACTGAAATTGAAAAGTATTTTCCCTGCCTTAATTTCAGTGTAAAATCAGCTAGTAACAGATGCACCAAACCAATTAATTAGCGTTCTATTTTTTAAACTAGCATTTTAAATTGTTTAGAATCTATATTAAACTATGTAATATTAGATAGTTATGGTATTAGTTCACGTATGCGTTCTAGAAATGATTTTTTCCTTATTTTTTAATAATAACCATCATCCTAGAGCAAACCTTGTTAGGGCTGGCTTATCTCTGTCTAAACGTTAGTCACCATTTATGAGTTGTAATAATGCTTTGTATTTCCTCTTGGGCTTCAACTTGATATTGTAGAGCCATAGCACAGCCACATCTATTATTCAAACCCAGGTGAGTGCTCAGGAAGAGTTACTATGAAACACATATCAAAGATAAAAAAACTACAGAAAAAACTTGATGCGAAAAGTCAGGTAAAAACCAAGAAATGGTTTGAGGAATATTTAAAGGGAGCCATCAAGTACAGGGGTGTGAAAACACCTCAGATTTTAGCTAGTGTAAAAAGCTGGCGCATATCTGAGCGGATTGATGCACTCTCGCCAAAGATACAACTTGAGATCGCGATCAATCTCATACGTCAAAATCATGCTGAAGATAAATTCTCTGGCATTCTGTACTTACAACACTTTCTATTGAATGATTTGGAATTTGAAATTCTCGCTACTGAGTTTGAGGAATTATTTCAGCAGTCGCATTTTTATGACTGGTCAACAACTGATTGGTTTAATGTTCGTGTTCTTTCTCCACTCATAAACATCCATGGTAGAAGAGCGATCAAACGGTTCATATCATGGTATAACAGCAACAATCTATGGCAAAGACGATCATCGATAGTCAGTCTACGCCCCTGTGTACGGAAATCTGAATGTATTCCAATTATTGAAAAGCAAATCGCTAGGTTAGTCAGTAGCAATGAACGGTTTATCCAAACAGGTATTGGATGGCTCATTGCGGACCTTGTGAAACAGTCGCCGGAGTCCTCTCAAATAATCGTCGAAAAACATCTGAACAAACTATCACTTGAGGTTATCAAGAGACATACAAAACACCTTCCTAAGCACCACTACTACCTCGAAAAGAAAAAGCAGATGCTGAGCAGGGTCGATAGGGGGTCCGATGCCACGGCTAGTCTCTGACAATAAGGGACGATACTTCTAGCTAACCAATTTTCGTTCAGTTATGTCAAGTATAACTATCATAGAATCCTGTGAAAGGAATTTATGGATTCGCTGCTTCGTAGATGATCACACCTCTAACAACCCCATCAAAGATCCCTATTGTTCCTCTGCTTAGCGTAGCAATCCCCTAGTCACCGCAAACATTAACATTTCCGATGAGGAAAAGTTAACTCTAGCTAACCTTTTGGACTCTGATGATTATATTTATCCCGAAAAGATCATAAAATTCGTCAGGGATTTGATCAACTCTGCAATGGGAAGACTTATGGATCTAAATGATGCCTCTTTGATCCATGATCATACCATTAGTGATCGAGAAGCAGTTAAATTCAGGGCTGAGCTGCTAAACTGAGGTCTAGCTTTTATTTACGTTAGAAGCGTTGATTTTTAGATGCTTGTAAAGCTTCTATAAAAAAAACTAACCTAAAATAAATTGTATTGGGAGTTTAAGTAATTTTTTGAGAACTTTTTTGCTTAATTTTATGGCTTTGACGCTCCGTCCTCCCTATTCTAAATGTTTTGGTAAGGATCGTAAGACTACTAGAAAAGGATTTCCAGTACGAATGGACCACGACTGACCCTGAAAAATTATTCTAAAACTAGGCCCGATGATTCGGGTCTTTTTTATCTGAAAAATATAAAACCATTGGTGGCGATGATCAATTTATGGGCATCGGTGTTATGATCAGATTCCCGCGGTTTCTAATTGTATTCTACACTGATAGGTGGACATAAGAGATTGACACGAAATGTTAGTGATATGACCATAGGATTTGGCTGGTATTTAGGTTGATGGAAAAAGCTAAGAGAGCTGCGCTAAACAGCTCTCAACAAAATCCTTCACCCAACTATATCTAGTATTTGCTCCTCACTGAGCCTGATCAAAAACCCCATCCAAGTAGCTAAACCTTTTAATGAAAAGTTCAGATTTCTACTGAGTAAGGGCACCGATAACTATTCCGTTACGACACTAACAGTGGCTTCACCTTCGCCGCCGTTTGTCGCGTATTGCCAATCTTCCTCGCTAATGATCCCGCCGTTGGTGATAAGTTCTAAAGCGTTTTCCTGGGTTGACATTAAAGTGAGGTCATCAAACCATATTTGATAGGCTCCGTTAGCACCTAGATTGATTTGAAGTTGAATGGACTCGTCGGTTTCATCGGCGACGAATGTCTTAGTAAACACCTGCCATTCGGTGGTCACTGTCACTAGATTGTCGGAAGGATAACCCTTGTAGCCATTGTCCTCTCCGAGGTTGGCCTGAACTACCAGCATTTTTTCTTCAGAAGCTTTTGCTCTATAGCTAAGTGTGTACTCTTGTCCGGCCGTTAAGCCCTGGGGTAAATTCTGGAATACCTGAGGTTCGTAGTTGTTGACACCTGGCTTAGTGACATCAATTTCAAGAATCAAATTCTTTTCCTCAGGGTCCGTTGGATCCATCGGTTTCTCGGTTTCTGTGGAAGCTTCCTCTTCAACTGGAGGAGTGCTGTCATCAGAATCTGAGTCTCTGCAACCGGAACCCATCAAAACAGCTAGGGTTAGTACTGCTAATGGTTTTAGGTTATTTTGTTTACGCATAGCTACTCCTAATTCATAAATTTTCGTTGATATGACCTATGATATATCGAATTAAGCTTATTCCCTCTACTAATTTGACTCTCAAATAATAAGGCTCTTAGCAAGGGAAAACTTCAATTGTTGATTCCATCCAGACTTGATTACGAAATTGAGATCTTTAAGCCACTGATAGGAAAATGTTTATTGAAGGGTCGCTGATTTTTGAGTTGAATTGACTTTTGTAAGATTTTCGCTTTATGTCGATTTGATCAAGTATTTTAATACTATGAGAATTTATATTTTAGGTTTGTTTCGCAACCCTCGCTGATTATATCTGTGATATCAACCTGTTAGTCATATTTTTGATTTTACCCTTAACATGCTATAATCATAGTATTAATCAAGATTTAAAAATAGAGAACAGTAATAAATTCACAGCGATTTTCAGTGATATTTGGGAGAGATTTAAACTCTCAAAGTAATTTAACATTACCCGCCGGAATTCCCCCACTAAAGCTCACAGTCCAAAGAACGATTGAGTTAAATGGGGGATGGATAGGCGGATTGTGATCCGAGCAATTGCGAGGTGAGTAATCATTTTGTAGTGTACTGCCAACCCGAGAATCCAACTTCCCGTCAATCTTTTGACATAGATTAAGCCAGTTTTGCAAGTTCAATTTGAGAATTCATTTCTCTCCATGTCTGTTTTCTTCTCTCTCGGGCCTTTTCTAACTTCATTTCTCTGGATTTCTCTGAACGGAGCTGGATCTCTGAACGGAGCGATTCCAGATTTCTCAGATCTCTCTGAGATCTCTCTGAACGGAGCGATTCTGATTTCTCTTTTCTCTGAACGGAGCGATTCGATTCCTCTGGGATTTCTCTGAACGGAGCGATTCCACATACGAAGCTCAATCCATAAAGTCAGCAGTAACCACTCAATGTCACTGGAACCTAGTCCTAAAAACTGTCAATTTTACAATCATGTATCCAAGAAAGCAGATATTGCCAGACAACTCATATTCCCATGT
>JBNKNM010000184.1:0-11084 GCA_050293845.1 Pseudobacteriovorax sp.
CAAACAAGAGTTCCATGGAGCGCTATTCTTTGACTATTCTATGAATACTAAGTGGAACCTGTCAGGTTTTCTTAATGGTCATCAAAGTAACAATTATGTGGTCCAAGGACACTATCTTAGCAGTATTACTGACCCTTATAGCAACAGGCCTGTAACTTTAACGGCAGACAAGGCTCGCGATTTAGGTATGGAAATTGGTGATGAATATAATTTCGTGCAACTATATTCAAAGAGCTTTGAAACTCCGGATAGGAAGTCGCGAACTATCAATAAGACCCTCGGTGGCACCAGTGTGCTGGAAGGTGAATTTGGTAGCTGGAACGTACAGTTTGGAGCATCTTATTTCAATTCTCAAGGCTCTCGCCGGGGGGTGAACTATATTAACTCTATGAAGCTACACAATATAGTTGGTGATGTAAATCCCCTGTGGATAGCTATTGATCCCAATCGCGATAATAGTTTGTTGTATGATGTTTTCAGCAATTTAGAGTCAAGAGAGGATAATACTCATCAATCATTTGAGGCATTTGTTGGTAGTGAATTACTGAATCTTGGTGGAGGGCAGCTATCAGCAGGAATTGGCGCTTCTCATAGCGCAGAGACCTATGAACAATCGAATGATCCCAATGATGTGTTTCTTGATGAACAAAGTAGACCGCTTTACACAGGCTCTTTCTCATCCTTTGGTAATGGGCGACGGGACGTCAATGCGTTGTATGGTGAATTTAGAGCTCCATTCACGGGGAACTTCGATGTAGATGGCGCTGTGCGCATGGATTCTTATAGCGACTTTGGTGATTCTGTGAATTACGGTTTAGGAACTAAAATACAATTTATCCCAGGAGTCGCTTTACGAGGTAAAGTTGCCACCAGCTATAAAGCTCCTCCTCTAAGCTATATCCATCGTCAGGGAACCAGTGGTTACTTTACTATCAGGGATGAGGTTAATTGTCAGAGAGAAATCGATGCAAATCGCACTTGTGATCCTAGTTCGCCAACTCGTCAATTGCTGGTGGGAGATTCTGGAAATAAAGATCTAGAGCCAGAAACAGGCCTTAGTCAGACGTTGGGATTAGTCATAGAGCCATTTGCCGGAATCAATTTTCTTGCTGATTTTTATGCTATTGATTTAAAGAACACCTATGAACAAGATGATCTTCAAGATATAGCTGATGGCTGGTACCGAGATAATCCCGGAAGCACAAGTGGAGGGACATATTTGGAAAATACTGTGGCTGTTGATGGGGACGGTGTTATCACCCGCGTTGATCAGCCTTATAGAAACTTAGGTAAAACGCGGGTGCGTGCTGCAAGTCTACAAGCTAATCTCAGCGATAATATAGGAGCGTTGAGATTGGGTTTAAGCTCGCGATACTTTAGGATGCTGTCCTTTAAGGTTCAAGAAACTACAGACTTACCTCAAAGGGAGCAAATAGGGTATCGTGGTTATCCTGCGTGGCGCGCTAACAATCGCATCAGCTTTAAATATTTAGGACATGCTGTAAACCTTGCTTCCAATACTATTGCCGGGCAAACTCAAGATCCCGATACGGCTACGAATGCTAACCTTGGTGTTCATATTGATCAATATACGGAATTTGATCTGAACTATGCTTGGGAGACTCCTTGGGATAGCCGTCTTACGTTAGGCGTCAATAACCTTCTCAACACAATTGGTGGTATTTATAACGGTACCTTTAACCAATCTGAGTCTGTGGATACTTTTTTATATAGTTATAATGGAAGAACATTTTTTGCCCGTTTAACACAAAGGTTCTAGTAAACCTAGTACTTGACTATATGTCTTCTCCCAAAGGGGAAGACATATAGTCGTAAAAAAGCGCTAAACTAAGGAAATAGATTTAATCCCTCCATAAACATAGGACCCTATTTCCAACCCTAACGACATCCTCGACTTTTGGGTAATGATTGCTTTTAGGGAGTAATGTTCGTTTTGTAACTTAATTAAAACCCGTCCTTGACTAAAGTTATCTATTTTGACTATTTTTCCTGGTAGAAAATTAGAGATGCTGGAATTTGTAGGAGGATGCAGATGAATCGAGACGTCTTCAGCACGAAAAAAGATCAGTATTTCGGGTTCATGACTCTGAGTTGTTATAAATAATGGGACCTCACCAACCTTATAGCAAGCTAGTGCAAACTCTTTTTCGTAGCTTAAAAATGAAGCTCGCAGGATATTTTCTTGACGTTCCGTGGAGAGGGAATTCTTAGATGAGTGATGACAATGAATGTCAGTCTGGCCTCTCTCGATGAGTATAACTTTCTCGGTGAGTCGGCATATTTCATCCCAAGAGTGGGTCACATATAAAACCGGGGCACCATTTAATCCATGTATTTGTCGAATAGCTTCGGAAACCTCTATTTTACTACGCTTATCGAGAGCGCTTAGTGGCTCGTCCATCAACCACATTTGAGGCTGTGTGAGCGCTGCCCGGCCCAGTGCCAGTCGTTGCTTCTCACCTCCGGAAAGCTGCGCTGTCTTGCGAGAAAAAAGGGGACTAAGACCTAGTAATTCCACAATTCGTTTGACATATTCTTCAGAGATATTTTTGGGGGCTGCAAAATGAAAGTTTTGCTTAGGGTTTAGATGAGGAAATAGATAAGGGGTTTGACTTAAGTATGCGATGTTGCGCTTATAAGGAGGAACAAAGATCTTATTTCGCTTTTGCCAATAGTTTTGATCTAATGCAATGGTAGCTTCAGTATTTTTATGAAGTCCGATAATAGTTCTGAGTAAGGTGGTTTTCCCAGCTCCTGATGGACCAAAGACCCCCAGTATATGATTAACTTCCTGATTAAAATGAAAAGAAAGGTGAAAGTCTTTGAGAGGGATGGACAGATCACACAATAATCTAGGCAATGGGACTATCCTTTTTGTTTAGGAAACCAAAAATGCAAAGAACTGAAAATGCAATTATTAATAAAGCTACAGATAAACAGTGGGCTTCAGAAAATTCTAGGGCTTCCACATGATCGAAAATAGCAATTGACGCTACTCTTGTTTCTCCAGGAATATTCCCGCCTATCATCAATATAACCCCAAACTCCCCTAACGTGTGTGCGAAACCTAAAATAACACCTGTTATGATACCTTTTGTTGCCATAGGCAAAATGACCCGAAAAAAGCGTGAACAGTAGCCAAGACCTAAACTGGCTGCTGTTTCGATCGCTGCTAAAGGTGTGCTTTGATAGGCTTGGAGAATGGGTTGTAGAGTAAAGGGGAGCGAGTAAATTATAGAACCGAAAACGAGTCCCTGAAACGTAAATGGCTTAATAGGTAGTATGCTTCCGATTGTATGGTCTGGATTGAGAAAGACTAGTAAGTAAAAGCCTAACACTGATGGTGGTAAAACGATCGGTAGTGAGAAAAAAGATGTGAGGGGAAAGCTGATCCAGCGAGGGCTTGCATATAACAACAACGCGAGCGGTATCGAAATTAATAATAAGAAAAAAGTTGTTACCGCGGCTAGTTTAAAAGACAATAACAGAGGTTGATATATTTCAATCATAAGCGATACCCTGGATGAAACCATTTTGGGAAATAATTTTTTGGCTTTCTACTTGCATTAAGTAATTTATAAATTCACTAGCTAGCTTTTCATGGGAAGTGTTCCTTAGCTTAACCCCAGACATGGCAATGGTAGGATAATATTTTGGGGGTATTACTATATAATTGGTGATATCAAAAGAGCTGGTTTTCAAATGGGATAAACTTACAAATCCTGCAAGATCTGGTCGTTGCGATATATATAAAAAAGTTTGCGCTGCATTCGCACCGAAAAGAACTTTTTTTGATAGTTTGGCAAAGTTGTGATCTAAAATGTATTGAGCAGCAATCCCAAATGGCGCATGCTTGGGGTTTGGCATGGCAATGGTTTGTGAAGCTAAGGTATTTTTGATATTCTCATGCCATGATTTCCCTTTTGGTCGCTTTTTTCCAAACCAAAATGACAGTTGGCCTTTAGCATAGATAAAACTTTCGCCATGAGCCTTGCCGTGTTTGATAAGAAGTCTAGGATGCTTTTGGTCGGCAGCTAAGAAAATATCGTAGGGTGCTGCATTCATAATTTGCGAAAACAATTTCCCGGTTGAACCGGGAATAACCTTCACTGCCTGAAAATTCGGAGAAGAAGCTTTCTCAAGAACTTTTTTAAGGACCGGAGCAAAGCTACTTGCACATGCGACTTTTAGAGTCGATGGGTACAGCTGCTGGCTTGCAATGAAAAAGGATAACAGTAATGCTATACTTCTGGTCATGAGAAAACTTTCTGACTTGTTTCTGAAGCATAGCATTTTTAACAGATTTGGAAACAACAGCCAATTTTATTTGTATGAAGGCTGTAAGGGCATTATTACGTAAAAAAAGCCATTACAGCTTTTTCTACTTGTCTAATACATCCGCAGATTTTCCGCGGCTGGAAGCCCAAGATTTAGGAGTAAAAGTGGCTGTGGAGAGAGGAGGTAAGCTATTATGCTCCATATTGTTAGCCCGAGCCTCTAGCAATCCCACTAATCGGCTCCTATCGCGGTTAATAGATATGATAACGCCTATGAAGATAAGACCGCAGAGTATCCATAGCCCAATGGCAAAATTAGCCATTGTGTAATAGCTTCCTGATAGGGCTAGTACTAAACCTCCCAAGGCAGGGCCAGCACCTTTACCAATATTATCTGCAAGGTTATACAAGGCGAATACGCTTCCTCGATGCTCTGGAGGATTGACATTCATGAGCATTGCTTTGGTATTCGAGGAGGGAACGGCTATGAGCATGCCTGCCAACCCTGCTAAGATAAAGTAGTTTTCAATGGCTCCAAGGTCTAAGTTAAAGATGAGAACACATGCGGGTATGCCGGAAAAAATTCCTATAGTACACAGTAATGGTAAATACCGAGGGTTTTTGCTGAACAAGCGATCCCCCAGCAGAGCCCACAGCAGGCCACCAATGCCAGCTGCTAAGCCGAAAATTTCCCAGATGAAGGTAGCATTATCCTGAGACATGCTTTGGATCTCAGTAAAAATCATAATCAACCAAAATGGAAATAAGCCCCATGGAATTGATCCTGGTATACCCTGCAAGAACAAGAATAGATTAGTTCGATTCTTGAGTATGACCTTAAAATCTTTCCATTGCAGTTTATAATTATACTCAGCCCCTTCTTCCAGTGCATGTTTTACGGAAGATTCGGTACGTCCTCTTTGGGGATCTTTGGCAACGAGAGCGAACAATAGGACTATGGGGAAGCTTGGCAAGGCGGCAAGTACAAATGCTAAGCGCCAGCCATATTCAGTTGTCAGGGCATAGTTTGCGAGCAGCGGTCCCGCTGCCATTCCTAAGCCCCAGGCTAGGTCGACAAAAGCGCTAGCTGTTGCTCGGTGCTTAGCATCAAAATAATCTCCGAGAAGGGAAAACGTTAAAGGATAAATTCCCCCCACTCCAATGCCCGTTAACATGCGCATGATTACAAAGCCGGTAAAACTTTCAGTAAAAAATGGAATGCCAGTGAAAAGACAAGGGAGTTCTCCGATCAAGACGGAAAGGACCAACAGTTTTTTTCGTGAACCTCTATCAGTTTGGTAGCCAAAAAATATGCTTACGGCAGCTCCGACCAAGATAAATGCCGATCCGACACCACTGAGGTAGATCTCGCTAACTTGATACTCAGCTTGTAGGGTTGTTATGAGGGCCGGAGTAATAAACATGTCGCACATAAGGAAAAACGACATAGCTACTAATAATGAAAGGGTTATTTTGTCACGAAAGCTCATTGCTTAAAACTCCGTTGCTGGGTTGTGGGCGCCTCCTGTCCCTTTTTTAGTTGTTGTATGAGTGATGCATACCAGTGGCCGCTTTCCTTGATAATGCGGTTTTGGTTTTGATAGTCTACATAGACTAGTCCGAACCTTTTGTTATAGCCTGCCGCCCATTCAAAGTTATCAAGAAGAGACCAAACAAAGTACCCTTTCACCTGGGAGCCAGACTTCTTAGCATTGGCAACCTCTTGAAGGTAGTCTTTTAAGTAATCGATGCGCTTGTTATCGCTGATTTTGCCTGCTTTAACTGTGTCATCGAATGCGGCTCCATTTTCAGTAATAAACACCGAAGGATTACCATAGTCTTCTCTTAGCCAGCGCAATACTTCAGCCATTCCCGGAGGGTAAACCTCCCATCCCATGGAAGTATAACGGCGACCATTGCGTTCTGACTCAGAAGAAGCAACTTTCGTACCACTAAACCAGCTTTTGAGAAAAGGAATGTACCAGCGGTAACTGGCATATTCGCAGTTATAGTGATTGATACCAACGAAGTCCGTTTTTTGCCCGATGAGATCCATGTCACCAGGCTCAACTTTTGGCCAAAACCATCGTAGTTGTTTCTGTATCAGGTCCGGATAGCTTTTTTTATAAAGGGGGTCCAGGGCGATATAGGAAAGGAGCTGGTTACCTAGTTTTGCTGCCCACTGGTCTTTATTAGAATTCGTAGCAGGACGGATAGGAGTAAGACTTAGTGTAATCCCTGCCTTAGCTTTAGGAGAAAAATGACGAATCCTCTCCATAGCAGCACCGTGACCCATCAATTGGTGGTGCATCACTTTTAGAAAGTCGCCCAGACTATGGTGGCCTGGTGCATGACTGCCAATGAAATGACCGAGAGCAGCATGTTCGAAAGGTTCGTTGATAGTAATCCAATCTTTTACCTGGTCTCCTAGGTTTTTGACGACTACCTCCACATAGTCAGCAAATATCTTACTGACATCACGATGGCGGAACCCTCCTTTGGAATGGTATAAAGCTGCAGGCATATCCCAATGAAATAGGGTAACAAATGGCCGAATCCCGGCTTCAAGGAGATTATCGATCAACTTTTTGTAGAAGTCCAAACCAGCTTGATTTATGCTGCCTTCCCCTTGGGGCAGAATGCGTGGCCAGGAAATAGAAAAACGATAGGCATCCAAATTAAGCTGCTGCATGATCTTAATGTCACTTGGGTATCGGTGGTAATGATCGCATGCAATCTCACCGGTATGCCCCCCAGCTATTTTACCTTTTTTTTGGGTGAACTCGTCCCATATTGAAGCTCCGCGACCATCTACTTTTGTCGCTCCTTCGATCTGATAGGCTGAGGTCGAAGCTCCAAAAATAAAGTCTTTTGATAGCATTTTCTGTAATTGATCTAAATTCATAAAGGTTTTCACCAAATCCAAAGCCGGAAGCTTATATTTTATGAGCGTTTTTTGCTAACGAACGGGTCTATCCTAGGTTGCTGTCAGCGTAGAATGCATGCTGGGCCTTGGTTTGTAAAGATATTTGTAATAACTGGTGAAAATATTTAACAAAAATACCTATTACTATATAGGCTTAAGCTTAGAAGCGTTCTTCGCAAGTGAAAATTCCAGCCCTAGATCTAACTCTTTTGTATTAAACTGCTGCTTCTGACTTATATCGTTTTAATAAGTTTTATAGGTACATCAAGAAAAGATATGGGAATGACCTGGTGCAATTCAGTTAGTGAGGAAGCATATTTCCCTCACAAATTTCAAAATTAAGTAAGACCTCAGGAGAAGGGGAGCAATATGATATCTATCGGTGGAATACTTGAACCTCCCCAAAATAACAGCAAAAATTAATTCTCTGCAGAAAAATATGAATTTCATATTTGCGTTAATATTTTCGGTTTTGTATACATTCAGATACGGCAACTTCTCTTGTGGTGTGGGGAGGAAAGAAATATTTAAGAGAGGATAAGGAATGAATCGAAACGGCTATATAAATAAAAATGAACTTTGGATGGTGTTGCTTGGTATATATTTCGTTGGACTTTCCTCTAATCTTGGGTGCAGTAAAGCTTCCCATTCCCAAATCTGGCAAGAAAATTCTGTAGGCCTACTGATGGAGAGTGTCGGTGGGGATCTTATTTACCCTAAACAAAATAGAAGTTCCTTTTTTTCAATTGAAGATCTCAGTAGTGAACAAATTTCTGTGCTAGAAAGCTGGAGGATAAATACTGACGATAACGAATTAAAATGCGCGCCAGCAATCGATGGGTTTGGTGATGAAGTCACCATTTATTATGCCGACTCTACACCACCAGAGAAGTATTACTCTACCAATCTAGCCTGTGGAGATAATATTGAAAAGCAAATGTATATTTCCCAAAAATTGGTCAACAACTTTAAAAGAGAATACACGTATAAACCTGGATCTGAAAGAGGGGTAATTTCTATCAAGCAAGTAGACGTTGACGAGAACTACCTTACAATTACCTATCAACATTCTACTGGTTGTGGAAGTTACAAGACAGCGAATCTAGTTATAAATGAAATAGATGATATTACTCACGCTGGATATGTCGTGTATCGTAGCGATAATATTTGTGAAGCTCTGGGAACAAGTCAGTTAATTGTTGCTATAAATGAAAGTAAATATAAAGATATTCAAAGCCTGAAATTGGAAGGCTGGGAGCAAGTTATCAATTTACGATGATAAGGCTTTATGCTTTTTGTGTCCGACAGGACCTAGCATTGATACAATAATCGCTATTCTTGTCATTTAATCGCTCTCCCCTTCAAGGTGAAAAACCTCCACCAAAAGGTGGAAAGGGCTTCCCCTAGTAGGACGTGACATCATCAATAATTTTAATCATTTAATTAGCATGTAGTCGTGGCAGATCACTTGCAAGTTGGTGAAATGCGGCTCATTTGATAAAAAGACCTAAAGGTGCCAATATTTCCGATAAGAAAGAAAAATTTGGCTTACGAGAGCTTAAATTCACGGAGCTGAAAAAAGTTATTAATGAGAAACAGCTCAAGCTTTATTGGATTGCCAATCAGATTAAGGTCGATAAGAGAACAGTAAGCCGTTGGGTGAATGGTAAGGTTAAGTGGATTCGATACGATAACCTAGAATCCCTGAGTCAACTTTTGGAGTGTAGTCCAGACAGACTGATTGTTGAAAATTCGACAAAATTTGTTGGGGAAATCGATATCCGGAAGGCAGCAGCTGCAAACGAAAAATTCAACTTGCTGGAGGAACTCACACCATCAGGCAATTATACCAGTATTCTGCAGGGTGTTCTTTTCGCAGTTGATGGAAAGTTTGAGGATGCTGTGGATGCCTTTAACAAAGGCATCCAGAGACTCGAAAATGGTGATGTTGGTATGTACGAAGCCCTTGGTGCTATGATCCATAGATTGGCTGGGCAGGAGACACTAACGAGAAAGTGGATTGAAAAAGGGTTGGAATCTTACAGCCTCTTATTTCGTTTGAGAAATATGGAACAACTCATTCTCCTTGAAAAACAGTTGGGTCATACCGGGGCTATGCAGGCTGCGTTATCCTTAGCGCGAGATACCTGCATCGAACGAGGTTATGTAGGTATCTTAGGCGGATTGAGAATTTGATTTAATGTCGCTCAATTTTCGGATCTTAGAAGGATTGATAATACAACAAGACGAAAAATAAATCCTCAATATGAGTATTGCCTTGTTTCAAGAAGGTAGCCTTTGGTGACAACCAAATCAAAATCGCCCTTCCTTGAAGGTCGAAATGGTAATTCTAACCCCATTACAGCTGCTCGGGATGTTAGAGAGACCTTCGATATTGGCATAAGGAGTGTCCATAACGGTCCTCCACGTAAGCGTAGGTATCTACACCTAGTTTCTGATTATGGCAAAGTTGGTAAGGGGAAAATCATTTATCTATTGATCTTGTATCCCGATCCATTTCCCTGGAGTCATTCTTACGAGAATTTCAGTGGTTTTTGATAAACAAACTGATTTCTCGTAAGAACATCTTAAAAGCAACAACAATTTCGAATATTAATGATTCTTTACTGATCTTTCCTTTACATCTTTTAAGATATTCAACTGCTTTTCAGTAATTGAAATCCCTTTTTTTAATAGAATATTGATAACTTTGGTTTTGCCGTTACCGGTAGTATCCTTTACCTTTTTACCAAGATTGATTACTTTAGTTTTAGTATTCTTATACAAGCCTTGCCCTGTGGACTTTAACTTGCTACGTAACATGCTCCAGTCGATGATGTTTTCACCCATTTAATTATTCTCCAAAGATTGTAATTTAATATTCTAGAAGAATACCGGATCTTAATGTTCCAGATAAAGATTAAAATTTAATTCTCTTTGGGAGCTTAACCTTCTGTATCGAGCTTGTCCAATGAATGTCAGGAGAAAGTATACTAGGTTCGATGATGATGCGAACTTAAGGAAGGCTATGCTTTCATAAAAAGTGAGACAGTCTTAGCTCTTACCGTTATTTTTCCGAGAAATTCCCGACTGGAAATTTTCAGATTCCGGTTATATTATCCTACAGAATGGTGAACTGAAATTTGTAAAATTATTCGAAAATGAGAATTTAAACTCAATTGAAAAGGAGGAAAGCCCCCACACCTATATTAGTAATGGAGGGAGCCTATCCTAATAGTTTAAGGAATTATTTGCATCAGTATTAGCGATTTTCGATACTACACAGGGTTTTGGGTTTTGCCCACTATATAGTTCAAAATGATGTTTATTACTAGGTGATACTTTAACTATAATATCTGATCCCAGGTATAAAGGTCCTTTAAAGGCTACATCATGGCGCACGGGTTTACTGTAATCAATTCCCTGAATGAAAGGAAGGCTGCGGCCCATGGCCCACATTCCGTGGCAGAGGTCACGTTTAAAGCCAAATATTTTTGCCAAAAAAGCTGACATATGAATAGGGTTGATGTCTTTTGTAAGAAGGCCAAACTTTTTTCCTATGGTTTTAGGAACAGGAAAAGTAGCAATAGTATTTGGATTTTCGATTTTATTTACAATGGTTTCGAAGTGGCTTTGGCTATCTTCTTGGGCAAATTTTCTTCTAAATAACAAAGTTGTGATGCTTTCCCACACAAGTGTACCGTAGCTTGTGCTGATTTCTGTTTTATAATCAATTTCCAAACCCTGTGCGCGACGGCGTTGACCTGTAAAGTAGAGTTTTGCTGAGTAGGATTGTCCCATGAATAAAGGCTGCTGCTGGAGGATATGATTACGGTGGTGGATCGCTCCCATGATTCTTA
>JBNKNM010000184.1:11094-11328 GCA_050293845.1 Pseudobacteriovorax sp.
TAGTTTTAGGTGTATAGGACCTAAAAAAGAATGAGGGTAGAGGAGGGGAATTTGCGCTTTTTCAATTTTCAATGAGCACAAGTTAGCATATTGCACAACATTTTTTTCGGGGAAGGTGAACTGCTCCACTTCAATTTTAGTATTGGGAATTTCATCTTCCTCATTGAACCTAGGTTTGCTGTTAAAAACTTTGGCATAGGAGGGGAGTGGATTAGGTATTGTACTCAGGGTATA
>JBNKNM010000185.1:0-11279 GCA_050293845.1 Pseudobacteriovorax sp.
TTGGCATTTCTTAACCTCTTGATGAATTGTGATAATGCTAGCATGAATAAGGGTGAAACACGATCGTTCTCTGTGAATTCTAAATAATTTAATTCCATTAGGGCTTTAGCTGCAATCCAAGCTTGACAAGTCTTCAGCTTTCCTTTAGTTTTCTTTGCCTCAGTGGTTGAGCTTGTCTTCTCAAGTCGAGCTCGGATTTGTGATGTATTTGTCAGATTCTAAACCGCTGACTGTTCAAAATTGCACCCATAGCTCAGCTGGATAGAGCATCAGGCTTCGAACCTGAGGGTCGGGCGTTCGAATCGCTCTGGGTGCGCCATTCCTTTTACCTCAGTCCTAACTATGATGACTTCTTTAAAATCTCTTTCCAAGAGTATGTGGATCGTCTAATCAGATTTGAAACGGATCCTCCGTGGCGCTTTGGGGTCAGTTTGGTTCATGGTGGGTAACCTCACGCCCCCCCACAAGCATGTAAGAGTTGCAAACGGTAGTTTTTAAAACTCCTAAACCCGTAAGCCCTACTCTGGACTAGCTTTGCCTTACGATTGAAGCCCTCAACGCGACCGTCACTGAACCTTCCATCGAAGTACTTAAGGATCTCGTTTTTCCAGGAAACTATCGTGCTGCGAAGTTGAACAAGACCTTTTACTTTTGACATACCCATCTGATAGATGATGCGATTCAATGCTTTCTCGGCTCGCCTTTTCCCACGGATTCGATAAAGGTGGTGTACGCTCTCTTTTATAAATACTACTAAACAAAATCATAAAAAAGGTTGCCAAGAATTGCAATATTTCGTCGCTTCGACTCTCCCTTAAATGTACTGCTATAATCTTTTGCCAACTAAATGGAGAAACTATGAAAAACTTACTAATGGCAATCGCTATATTGTCGCTATCCCCCTTGACTGCGATGGCTACACTCGCACCAGTCGGAAAAATCTTAGTAAAAGATCCTTTAATGGGTGATCCCCAAAAAGACTATCTCCTTGATGTCATTATACAAAACAACTCAACAACTAAAGTTGCTGTCTGTGACAGTATTCGAATTAACTACGTGATTGATCATATCTCAAATTGTGGTTTCTCTGCTTTCGAAACTGGAGCTCTCGAACTCCTGACTAGCAATGTAATCCTGCAAAAAAGCGGAGAGTCGGATAGTGAAATATCTTTTGTAGATGTGGGCGAAGAAATTCTCTTAGATGCTGATGAAAAGTATCGTAGAGTCACTGGTAATAGGAGGGAAGTTGTCGACTACTGCATTGACCAGTCTTCGATTACAGCATCCTGTTTCTATGGATGTGTCGATAATGATGGAAAAGTGAAATTACCAGGACAGGAGTGGGAGACTGAAATTTTCGGCATAGGTATCGACGTAGAGACAGTTGTAGGTAAAACCAAATTTATTTGTAATGACAGATCAGAACCAGAAAGGTTGGGTACTACCTGTGAGCATACAAGATATACGGAGTCACAAGATGGAACCTGTAAACCAAAATCTTGTGGCGACGTACCACACGGTGATCCTATGGATGTAGTCGTAGAAGGTGTGGGAAAATATTTTAGAAAATGTCAGTTTGGAATCCCAGTACAGACTGGAGTTAGCTGTGTAAGCACCCACAGTGCACGAGGAAAACCAGGACAGCAGCAATGTTTACGAAAGTGTAGTGGTGGAGACTATACCCAGGGAGAGACCAGAACTAGACCTGGCACCAATAGCACGATTACTGAAATTTGTGAACCAGCAAACCCTGTGCAGTGGCAACCTCATGGATACGAATGTTTGTCGACCACTCGTTTTGATAAGGTGTCATTCGGTGTTTGTGCTCCGAAGAACTGTGGAAGTCTCGGACACAATAGAGAGAGAACAATCTCAACTAATAGAGATACCTGCCAAAAAACAATCGAAGTTTGTAGGTATGGGAAAACATACAAAGAAACACGAAAGATTCTTGGATGTGGTGGAGTCAGAGCTTGTTCGGATATTCTGAGAAAAAGCAGTTGTTTAGCTGCTCAATGCACCTGGAAGAATACTAACAGATGCGTGGACCCCAAACTTGGCGGCAACGATCCTCTTCCACTGTAAGACACTTTAAAAAATATTTGATTTTTGAATTTGTAGCCTTTGGAGGGTTAACTTCCTGCAAAGGCTAGTCCAAGAAATTGAACAAGGTCTTATTAATAAACACATTAAGTCTATGCTTTAAGGACTATGATTAGAGCAAACAGGAATTTTCATGAAATATTACCGTCGAATCTTATTACTATTGTTTTTAAACCTTCTGCTACATATAGAAATGGTAGAACTGCAAGCTAATGAGTTATTACCTCATCGGGTCGACTATAGTGTTTCAGTAGGGAAGTTTGGTCAATTGAACGGTACGATACCTCTAAGTATCCTAGATGCAGGAAACAACTTCCAACCACAAATTTCTCTAGACTACTTTTCGGGATCTGACCTAATTTCTGTTGTCGGAAAAGGTTGGCGTTTGAACACGAGTAGTAGAATAATACGATGTAACAAGACTAGATGGATAGACGGAGAAAACTCAGCAGTAGAATTCGACCAGAACCTTACTTTCTGCATAGATAGCAAAAGACTTATAAGAATCGACGAGGAGTCCACTGAAGAATCGATCGTATTTCGACACCTTAATGAAAATTTTTCAAAGATTGTGCTGAAGGAAAATACCTTTCAATTATTTAAGAAAAATGGTGAAATCCTCACTTATGGAACAAATGACTCTACGAGAACATATGGAAGTGAAGGAAAGATATTCTCATGGTACTTGGCTGAACAAATCGATCGTGCTGGAAACATTATTAAGTATTCCTATAAAAAGAAAGATGAGAATTCGCCAGTTCTTTCTAAAATTGAGTATGGTGGAAATTTGACCTTTTCGGTGGAAGCGTATAGATTCATAGAGTTTGAATACTCTGAACGTTTAAACCCCATCGAAAAATACAATAGTACAAATTATACTGTTGAAAGTCTAAAAATCGATGAAATCAAAGTTTCTGATAGTGATGGTTTGGCTTGGGTCTATAAACTCAATTACAGAGACATGGAATTTTCACAAGGCTTCTTACTTTCATCTATAGCACTCTGTGTAAAAAACAAGTGTACCCCTCCTACCAACATCGAGTATCAAGAAGAAAAAACATCCTTTAGACCGAAGGAAGTGGAGCCCACCTATGGGGTCGATGACACTAGGTCAAGTCCCAAACTAGGCCGATACATCATAGATGCTAATGATGATGGCAAACCAGACATTATCACTGTTGGGCGAGAAATTCTTAGTATTGAAAAAGGAGACAAGACTGGTTTTGAAAATCCTATAACATTCTCCACAATGCTTCCTGCCTCATGGGTCCTTACTAAAGATATCGTTTTCTTTAATGATATAAACCGTGATGGTTTTCAGGACATTCTTACAACTGTGACACAAACATCAAGGAGTGTAAGTAGAGAAGAAACTGGAATATATGTCATGTACGGGAATAGTAACGGTTTTTCACCTGCCGTTCAGGTCAGCAATAAGCTTGGATCAAATTTTAACATAAAGTCGGCATCTATGGTGATGGCTGACCTTGACCATGACCTATATCCCGAGATTATCTTATTTAAAAGTGAGGGTGTATACGTTCTTAAAAATGAAGATGGGAAGAAATTTACCGAAGTTGGAGCTTATGGTATCGTCTCAAGTGATTTCTCTACTAGAAACGGATGGGACTTATTCAAACATGTCAAGCAGGTTTTGGATATTAACAACGATGGTAACCTTGATATTGTAGGTTTCAGACCTGACGGAATATTCGTTTCCCTTGGAAAAGATTTCACTTTTTCAAAACCAGATAAATGGACCGAAGATAGTTCAGAAACTTTCTACAATATCCTAAACGATAGGCGTACCTTTGCTGATATGAACAGTGATGGACTCCTTGATATTGTGGGAATGGGAGGCGATGGTATATTTGTTCGACTAAACCAAGGATCTTCTTTCGGACCGGACCAATTATGGTTGAATGATTTTGGTTCATCTAAGGGGTGGAGTGGCCAGAATGCTGAAAGACTAATTGTAGACATCAATGCTGACGGCATGATGGACTATATTGGAATAAGACGTGGGCTATTGAGAATTGTCATCGGCAATGGTGGTGCAGTTAACCCTCAGAAGCAGAACAGCAGTACTATTGATGTAACTTCTAGTGAAATTGATCAATGGCGAAAAAATTTCTCTCTGTTCCCCATCGATGTGAATTTTGATAACGTTTTGGATTTGAATTTTATTAACCCGTTTCGCGGCATAGTCTCCATTACTAGTTCGACTGGTCATGGCAAAGTCTCGAAAATCAGTGATGGTTTTCAAAAGAGTGCATCGATTTATTACGATAATTCATCAGAAACATACAGAGTGACCTCTAGAGCGGAATATCCGCACAAAACCATTCCATCAGCAGGACTTGTTGTTTCTAAAATAGAAAAAGAAACAGGAGCCTCGGAAAAAAGGGTCATGCAATTCAGATACAAAAATCTCACATCTGATTTAGCTACGAAAAATATTCTAGGATTCGAGTTTTATGAATCTGAAGATGAAAACTTCATTGAAAAAACAAAATTCGACATGAGGCTTGAAAGTTTAACCAAAGGAAATGAAATCGAAGTGGTTAAGTTTCTGAAAAATGAAGATGAGTTAACCAAGAAATCCTTGACCTCAAAAAATTGGAAGCAGCATGAAATATCAGAAAATCCGTTTCACGTTTTTACTTACTTATCTGAACAAACTGTTGAATACTTTGATGACGATGAGGTTCACTCCCACACCAAGAAAATAACTCAACGAACAGACCCATTTGGGAATCAAATATTCCAATCAACAAAAATAACCAGCGACCATGAAACTCTAGAGGAAATAAAAACTCAAAAATTCGAACAAGAGAATCTCGAAGATTGGATCATAGGAAAAGTGACCCAAAAAACTGTAGTAAAGAGAAATTCGTCCGGTTCCGTTCTGTCCAACACGACAACCTACCAGTATGATAGCGATGGTTTTTTAATTGAGGAAATAAAAGAGCCGAAGACGAGCTTAGAGCAAAAAATAGTCTACTCTAGGGTTAACAATCCTTTTGGTCATATCGATTCTGAAACTATTACTTGGAGCAAAGAGCAATCCTTTGGTCTTGATTTTGAATATATTTCTTCTTCCTCTAGATACGATCAACGGGGTTTTGTTACTGAAACGATTAATCCAGAGGGGCATTCTGTAAAAATTGAAGAAAGATCAAAAATTCTAAGATTACCAGTATTAACTGTTGATATAGACGGAACACGAACTACTAAGACATATTCAGAAATCGGTCGGGTTAAAACTATTGATATCGAAGGAAAGGGAATCACGAAAATCGATCTATATCTGTCTAATGCTAATGCTCCGAAGCTTTCAAAAACTACCAGTAAAACAAGGTATCCAAACGGGAGCTTTCTCGTTGAATACATTGATGCTGAGGATCAGAAAATAGGATACGAAAAAAGCACACTTGGTGGGAAAGTCGTTTTTCACGAAAGACGCTATGATAAGTTTGGAAACTTAATTAAGGAGTCTATTCCACATTTCCGCGATGATGAAAAAAAGTGGATATCCTACGTGTACGACAATCAACAGAGATTGGTTGAAAAAATAAATTCCGACGGTTCTAAAAAATTAATAGAAAGACGAAATAACCTTGTAGTGATAACAAATGAGAGAGGTTTTTCAGAAAGTAAAGTGTATAGCTACGTAACTGGACGATTAAACTCAGTGGAAAATGCTAAGAATCAAATAATTTCTTTTCAATATGATGCACAAGGAAGGCAAATAGAGGCCTCTTACGGAAACAGTATCAAGATCGAAAACGAATATGACAATCTTGGTAGGAAAATTAAAACGATTGATCCTAGCTTTGGTGTCGTTTCCTACGCATATAACACACTCGGAAAACCATATTCCACTGAAAATAATTTAGGTTCAAAAAAACTACATTATTATGACAGGATTGGTCGCTTGATTAAACGTGAACACCTCGAAAATGGGCGTTTAGTCTCTGTAGACCATTGGAAATTTGATGCTAGTCCAGAATCTATTGGTAAGCTAACAAGAAAATGGAATTCCAATAGCTACGAAGAATATATCTATAATTCAAAGGGCTACTTAAAAAATAAACTTACTAGCATTGCCGGGAGAGTTTTTTCTACAGAGCTATTCTATGATTCACTTTCAAGACCTAGTAAATTGAAACTTCCGTCTGGAATGGAATTAGAAAAAGAATATGATGCGTTTGGCATCCATATTAGAACATTCAATCCAAGCACTAACGAGACATTTTGGAAACTTTTAGATATTACTCCCGAGGGTAAAGCTGAAAAGTATACAACTCATGAAGGATTTAAAACTCACAAAGTATTTGATGACTTTGGAAGAGTCACATCTATCAACCTTCTTACATCGAAAGGTAAAAATCTAAACTCTAGATCTTATCGATACGATTTGAATGGAAACCTAGAACACCGCAAAAATAATATAACTGGGCATACTGAATCATTTGAGTATGATGAAGTTGATAGACTTATTGCCTCTCAGGGAGGAATTGAGTCTGTAGAATATCAATATGACGATTTGGGAAACTTGATCTCTAGATCTGATGTCAATGGACCGTTGGAATATAGCAATCCTTGTCAAAACAACCGACCTGGCCCATACGCAATTACTTCTGTTGGTGAAAGAAAATATTGTTATAATTCAATCGGCCAGGTAATAAAGGTAAACAACAATGAAGTGAAGTATGGTTCCTATGCAAAGCCTACGTTCATAGGTAATGATAAAGAAAACGTCAGATTCATCTATGACGCAGATGGAGAGCTACTCTTTAAATCTGAGATGTCAGAGAATGAAGAATTATCCACCTACTTACTATCAGGTTCCGAATTGACCATCAAGGATAATAAGGAAATCTGGCAACATAAGACCGATGGTGGAGCTTTAATCGAAATATTAAATGGTATTATCACCAACAAGCTTCTGCATACCGATCATATAGGGTCCATCATCGGAGTCTATGACTCCTCCAGACATTTAGTCGAAGCCATTTCGTATTCACCATGGGGAATACGAGCCTCGGAAACAGACTTATCTAAATCTACGACAAGTCGAGGCTTTACAGGGCACCTGCATCTAAAGTCTTTAGACCTGATACATATGAAAGGTCGAATCTATGATCCTATTTCGGGACGATTTTTAAGTCCCGACCCTTATATACAAAATCCCTACAATCTTCAGAGCTACAATCGCTATAGCTACCTCTGGAATAACCCCTTAAGCGGGGCAGATCCAACTGGATATTTTTCCATAAAAAGTATCGTATCTGGGGTTAATGACTTCTTTAAGAATCCTCAAAAACATCTACTATCAGCAGTTTCAATGGGTGTCACATTTGTAGGATTTTATTTCGGAGGTCCCATGGGAGCTGCGATTGCAAATGGGCTTTTTACGGCGGCAGTTGCATCAATTCACGGCGCGTCTTTCCAAGATTCCCTCAAAATTGGTATCATTACGGGCGTACTAACCTACTATTCGGCCACCAGTTTCGAAACCTTTTCTAAAGGCTTTCAGACTGAAAACCTACTATCTACTGCTTATTCGAAAATAGTCAACAAACAGAAAGAAGACTTTGTTATCAAACCAGTCATGGAGCATATTAGTAAAAAGACTGGATTGAGTCGTGAAGAGATTAACGTCGTGCTCATTGCATTCTCGGAGTCTGCAAACCTAGGTGAAAATGGATCTCGTTATCATGCTAAGGGATCTGTTTATAATAAAGAAATGTTCAACCACAATACAATTCTCGGAGTCAGTACTCGAGGGGCTGCTTATCTCTTTCACGATGTTGCCGATATAGTGTTGGGTCTACAAGGAGTTCTCGATGCGACAGGTAGAGAGATTAGGGATAATAACCTGCCTTTCGAGAGAGCTCATAGCTTGGGAACAATCACCGCAGCAAATCTATTATCACAAGGATATGATCCAGGACAAAGTTCGGTAGATCTTTATGCAGTTCCCATAGGAATAGGAGCACCTAAGAATGCACGAGTACATATGAATGGAAAAGACCCAATAACGGCATTCGGTTTGAATTTCATTTTTAATCCTCATGCTGAGGACTTAAATTATGATGGGAAAGGAATTGTTCATAGTTGGAGGTATGCATATCCTGAAGCTAGTTTGGCTCGTGAGATTTAAGCTCGAAAGGATCACAATCCCCTCTTTTTAAGTCATACTCCTCCTCATGAAGGGGAGCGAGAAACTGATAGATGCAGCTTTTTATCCCACGTAAACAAAAGACGAAGCCGTTATTGGTTTTAGTGCCAATGAACAGCCTGGTAACACCGTCTGCCCATGTTTCGAATCTGAAGACTTCTTTTGTGAGGTGAATGCTGCCACCGTCTGACTTTTTCTTTCTTTTAGGCTTGCCGCACTCACCTTTTAGAAATTTTTGATAAGTCTGATACCAATTAACTACGGAATTTCTAGGTATTTGGCTGGGGCATTGGCTTAACCAAGGGGATAGCTGACCGTCTTTATACTGGGAAAATTTTTGGCCTATAGGAGCATAGGTACCGCAAGGCATGTACCTATGGGCATAGCTACCAGGGTATCTATCCTCGTCACATTTAGCATTCCAGATGAATCGAGCACAACCCATCCACTGACTTAATACCAGCTTTTGCTGACTCGTCGGATGTGCTTGTAATCTGATACCCATTAACATTTGATCTTGCTGTCTAATTCTCACAGGCTCCCTGTAGAGCAGGTGGGTGCCGTTCGTGTCGTTCATATCTTTTGGCATTTATGGTATAAATAAAGGATAGTAAATCCAATTTTTAAGTTTTACAAGAGTCTCTTATGAGAAAACTTTTTTTTTCGCTATTTGCAATTTTAGCCGGCCTTGGGTTTATCGGGATTGGCAATGGTCTACTCAATATCGCGATTCCCTCCAAAGCAACGCAAAATAATTTCGACCCACTCCTGATTGGACTACTTACTACCTTCTACTATATAGGTTTTTCTGCTGGCTGCTTTGTGACGCCAAGGTATGTGAAGAAGGTGGGGCATATCAGAAGTTTTGCTTGTTTTACAGCATTGTTATGTATCGCCGCTCTTTCCTTTTCCTACAATAGTTCACCATGGGCTTGGTTTGTTCTGAGAATTATGTCGGGATTTGCCGTCGCAGGGGTTTATATGATCGCTGAATCCTGGCTCAACGAATGTGCTGATAATAAAAACCGAGGTAGAATTATTTCGCTTTATAGGATTGTGGATCTTGTCTCAATCATGACGGGACAATTATTGCTGGGAAGATTTGAACTTGGCAGCAATGAAGTCTTTTTGGTCTCAGCAACCTTAATTAACCTGGGACTCATTCCAGTGGCTCTTACTTCTTCACCAGGGCCTCGACCTATAGAAATTGTCAAAATCAATTTTGAGAGGGTTTTCGAGATCTCCCATATTGGTTTTGTAACATGCGGCTTGGTGGGGGGAGCTAATGCAGCATTTTATGGAATGGCGCCCCAATTTGCTTTATCAAAAGGACTTTCAACCCAATTAGTCGGAGTTTTTTTGGCGGGGGCAGTCTTAGCTGGAGCTTCGTTTCAAGTGGTGGTGGGGTGGCTGGCTGATAAAATGGATCGAGAACGACTCCTTTACAGCCTAGCACTCTTGGCCAGTATTGCAGGAGCATGCATGTTTCTAGCTGGGAGTAAAGATGCTACGCCAAATGAACTTATCGGACTTTCTTTCTTGTGGGGGGCCTTTGCAATGCCTCTTTATTCGTTAGCTATTGCCATTGCTAACGACCGTGCTGAACCAAATGATTTTTTGGAGTTGAGTGGAGGGTTGCTAGTATCATTTAGCATTGGTGCTGTTTTAGGTCCTTTTATCACCCCTCTTTTTATCGAGGCTACGGGCGTTGCAGGATTATTTTTCTTTACTGCATCGACGCATCTCGTAATGGCTGTTTATGTATTCTATCGCAGACGCTTTGTACTCAGTCCTGTACCAGATAGCGAGCGAGAAAGTTTTGCATCTGCACCTAGAACAACCCCAGTAGTTTTTGAAATGGACCCTCGGGCTCCGCCCTCCGAGTAGCCTAGTAAGGCAACAAATGAGTGGGAAGTCACTAGGTTGAGGCTTACATCTACCTTGATTTTGCTCTTTCTGGTACCAAATGCAGAACAATGCCCGCTTTACCGTATCCTGAAAACTAAAAAAAATACTTCGCTGCTATTTTTTCCACCAAGTGAGCGAGTAATTTGTCTCTGCTCTTGCAAATCCAACGGATTCGTAAATCCTCGCAGCGTGATATTCAGGATCTGCTTCCATAACAAGAGTTTTGACCCCGTATTCATCAAGGGCGATCTTCCCTGCAGCATGCACGATGGTGCCACAAATACCCTGTCCTCGGTAATCGGGGTGAGTCCCAACATTTTGATACCGTGCTATGTCTCCTTCAAAAAAAATTCCTAGATCACCGACAAGCTTGCTATCAATGAAGGCTCCAAACCAGTCGCCTTTTCTAGCCTCAGACATTTTCCTATACTGATTTATCTGACTTCTCTTAAAGTCGTCATAGAAGTCAGCCATAAGCTCTGGATTCGCACACAGAGTTTGTAGTTTAATGACGGCTTCCCATTCTTCATCAGAGCTGATTTTCCTGATAGAAATATTTTGATTGGGATGAGGAGGCTTCTGAAGATTGTTAGCTGTTAATACGACTGCGGACTCAAACTTGAAGCCGTCATCTAGAAACTCTTGTATATATCCTTTAGCAATTTTCTCCGTGTCCCAAGTAAATACGTAGTGTTGTGGCTCGGAATAACAAGGAAATTCCTTGTCAAATAAGGTTTTCCATTTGCCTAAATCACCTTGTTGGGGAGGTCTATCAAAAATAATGTAATTGCCCCAGAAGTAACCGGGATTGTTTGGAGTTTGAATGACAGTATAGCTACCCTTGTTCTGAATAGAACCAGAAAATTGAGCAAAGATAAAATCAGTTAGGCGGCCAAGTGATCGAATTTTCACTTTTTCTCCTCTTTTAGTTTGTATTGAAAAGTGGTACTTCTCGGACTTTTCCTATCATTATTACAGCTATGAAGCAAAGCTTAATTCCCAAGATTTTTACACTAAATTGCGGATTGCCAATAATAGGGCATCAGAAAAATAGGTTACCATAACCATTTAAATCTAAGCT
>JBNKNM010000186.1:0-11199 GCA_050293845.1 Pseudobacteriovorax sp.
ACTCCGTAATTTAATATTACGGATATCTAAGCATGAAGAAATTTTTATTTCGCCCCACGCGATTCTGTGCGGGCACAATCTAATAATCGAAAAAATACTAGTATTCTCCCTCAAAGAGATCCAAAGATCGGATAAATCCCGGATAAAATTTACTGATCCTAGTTTAAAATTTTGGGTCAAAGGCTTAGAATCATCAGGATAAAATGTAGTTATAAAAATAGCCTAAGCCGATAATGGCAAGTCCAACCGAAGAAAAATAGATTGCTATTAACCTGAATTTCATCACTTTTTTTAGCAGCATAGCTTCTGGTACCGATAGACCCACCACTGCCATCATAAATGCCATGGCCGTTCCAATAGGTATTCCCTTGCCAACCAAACTTTGTATCACTGGAATTATTCCCGATGCATTGGAATACATTGGAATAGCTAGTACTGTAGAAAGTGGAACTGCAAAAACATTATCCTTCCCCATATATTGTTCAAAATATCCCGTAGGAATAAACCCATGAATTAATCCACCAATCGCAACTCCACCTAAAACATAAGGGATGATTTTTTTAAATGTATCAATAGCTTCTGTCTTTATTTCGGGGATTCGCTGACGAAAAGTCCGCTTATCTTGATATTTTGCCTGTTCAATTTTTTGTTTAAGTTGCTCTTGGACCCATCCTTCTAAATAATTTTCTAGCCGCAACCGGCTAAGAAAAGAACCAACAAAGGTACCTATAAGTATTCCAGTGATCGCATATATTAAAGTAATCTTAAGTCCAAATATTCCAAAAAATAGTACAACGGCAATCTCATTAACTAGCGGAGATGTGATAAGGAAAGATAGAGTAACTCCTAAAGGTATACCTCCCTTTAAAAAACCGATAAACAAAGGGATCGAAGAACAGCTACAAAAGGGTGTTATTGCCCCTAACACCGCAGCAAGGAGATGCTCGAGTCCATATAGCTTTTTATTTTCTAAAAAGGATCTAACCTTATCGATAGGAAAGTAAGAGTTAACCACCCCCATAAGAAAAATTACGAAGATGATGAGAAAGCTTATCTTTAAAGAGTCGTAAATAAAGAAATGTATGGCCTGAGACCAATGACTTTCTGAGGGCAGCTTCATCCAGTCAAAAACGATGATGTTTGCTATGCTTTCAAACATTTACGTCTCCAAAAGGGATTTTATTTCAGCTACAGAACTTACCCTGCCAGATGAGACTAGTTTTTCATTTATAACAAGAGCGGGAGTTTTCATTACATTAAACTTAGCAATTTCAGCAAAATCTGTTACCTTTACCACATCTGCCACTTTTCCGCTTTCTTCCAAAGCCTGCTTAACATGTTTTTCCAAAGCGATGCAATTTTTACATCCTGACCCTAAAATTTTGATGTTCATGGCTAATTTCCCTCCAAATCATTTAGGCATTCTAAGACATTATTAAACAGACAGGGCACTCTCAGGGAATAGAAAACTTGCATTCCTATTTTTCTACTTTTAAAAACCCCTGCGTCTTTTAAAACCTTAAGATGACGAGATAGCGTTGGTTGCTCAATATTTACAAATTCATTCAACTCACAGACGCACTTTTCTCCATCCTTCAGCTGATGAGCAAGGAGAAGTCTTGTTGGATGCCCCAGCGCTTTAAAGATTTCTGATTGTTTTTCATAGTTTATCGATTTCATCATCCAACCCTATTTCGACTCAGGATTAGTATATAGCAATATTGCTATATACTCAACATAGTTTTGATCAATCATTTACGTTGCATTGGCCAGCAACCAAACATTCTTAAAAAGTGAATCCCGTATTGAAGCCATGATGATCGTTATCGCGCTCGCGAAAGCTTTATTGTAAAATATTAGGTGGACCGGACGGTCACCTTTAATGTGATATTGACCTGTTCGCTGTAAAAAAGGGTTCCGTCGCTATTTTATATCAAGCTAAAGCGATAGACACAGTTATGCAGCGAGCGCCATAAAGCGCTCATGAGCAGTCTTTCCTGGTGTTTCAATTTGATCACGATATAGCATGTGACCATTTCTATTCCAGCAATGGTCGTTGCAGCTGACCAAAAGTTACCAAAGCCCATCATGGACCGGGTCATCCTTCGAATGGGCCTATGACTTTGCTCGACAATGTTGATTAGTATTTCACCTGTTTCACCTCAATGCTGAAGCCACAAGTATCGTTTAGGGCATCAATTCCAGCCTTATTCGTGCCAGACTTGTCAATATTTATAACTCTAGGAGTCCCACACTGCCTGACAGCTTTCTTAAAAAAGCGAAGGGCAGCTTTTTTATCTTTTTTTGCGGAAAGAAGAAACTCCACCGTATCTCCATCGGTATCTACAGCTCTATATAGCCATTTCCAACTACCTTTTACCCTAACGCACATTTCATCACATCGCCAGCTATCCGTCACTGTCCTCTTCTTCTTACGATAATTTGATTCCAACTGAGGAGTAAATTTTAAAACCCAGCGGTTTATGGAAGAGTGATCGACTTCGATACTACGCTCTTTCATCATTTCTTCTAGCTGCCGGTAGCTAACGGGATATCTAAGGTAACATCTGACACACTGAAAGATGATTGATTTTTCAAACTGGGAACCTTTAAAACTGATCATCTGACACCTCAAGATCTGTTTAGCTTGCTGAAGGTAGCAGGTATTTTAGATAGTTATAAGTTTGCGACGGAGCCGATTTTTACCCATAACTTATCTCTTCCATTAGGGCGCTTGGGAGTAAAACCCTCGAAAAGACGCCGGATATACGAATGCATCTTAACTCGTAATTGCCTGCTCAAGTATTACCCTTGACTAACAGCTGGGACCATATATGTTCTTAGGTGAGTGGAAGTCAGCTATGGCCCTTATTTAACCGAGTCTTCGGTGTTTGAACCTCCGTCCAGAGGTTCAAACACCGAAGAAAGCAAGTTTCAAAGCGGTCGAGGACGTCCACAGACGCAAGATTATCGATTCTAGGATCCTAAAAGTTAGAAATGCCTCAGGCTTCTGTATAGGAAAAATAGCCGCAGGATGTTTGATTGTAGAGTCCCATTATAAACCGCGAGAATCTGACCATCCTACCGAAAAAGTAATCATCGCTACCAATGATATTTTCCGATATCACCTTAAAAAATGGCAAAGGCGCGGCCAACAATATTCCGTATGGACCGTAATTCTTGATTGAAAGATAGCCGATATTATTGGTTTTGGTACTAATGAACAGCCTGGTAACACCGTCTGCGCATGTTTCGAATCTGAAGACTTCTTTTGTGAGGTGAATGCTGCCACCGTCTGACTTTTCTTTCTTTTAGGCTTGCCGCACTCACCTTTTAGAAATTTTTGATAAGTCTGATACCAAATTTCTAAGCATCTGGCTGGAACATTGGCTTAACCAAGGGGAGAGCTGACCGTCTTTATACTGGGAAAATTTTTGATCAATAGGAGCATAGACACCGCAAGGCATGTAGGTTGGACTCCGGAGCTCAGTATTATCGAAAGTTCAAATAGCGAATGTGACAAGAAACCTTGGTAGCCGGATACGAGATTCATTGATTTTGGCTGATCAGTCAGGTATGTTCTAAGTAAAATACTCGGGCAATCTTTGTTCTTTGAGGTCGAGTGGTTCAGAAACGAGAAAATAAGGAATTTTATATGCTCACGAAGTTAATAGCCAGTCTGTCACCCTTCATGCTTTATGCATCAGTGGCCGAAGCAAAGTTCTTGCCTGATAACGATCTTCACCTTCAGGATAGTTTCATGCTCCTATCAGGTATTGGACAGGCTGAATTCGACGACGTTATCGATGAGGCAGAAGCCTATTACAAACCTATTTTTAGTGATGAGTTCGGATCGGACCTACAGGTCAACCGTCTCTGGAACGATAGTAATGTGAATGCCTCCGCCAGTCGTTTGGGGAGTTCTTGGGTTGTGAGTATGTATGGTGGTTTAGCTAGACGGCCCGAAGTTACAAAGGATGGTTTTACCCTTGTTCTTTGTCATGAAATTGGCCACCATGCCGGTGGCTTCCCGTTTTATATTAATGACTGGGCTACTAGTGAGGGTCAATCAGACTATTTTGCTACCATCAGCTGTGCCCGTGAGCTATGGAGAGATGATCTTAGCTTAAACGCCACCTTTAGGGATACTGTTAATCCCTATGCTAAAGAGCTTTGTGATTCCGTTTGGAGCATTGAAGATGATCAAAACCTCTGTTACAGGTCTATGATGGCTGGTAAATCTGTAGCCGATCTGCTCTCTACTCTCGATGGAACCACTTCGCAGTTTGACCTACCAGACACTAGTGTTGTAAACACTACCTTAACCTCTCACCCCGCTAGTCAGTGCCGCTTGGATACCTACATGGCTGGTGCTTTGTGTGATGACAACTGGGATCCACGCGTAATTCCAGGTAACAGAGGTAGCAATAGTGCAACTTCAGAACAGCAATCTGTTCCATATACATGCTCAAGTTCGGAAGGTTATACCGGCTATACCGAAGGTACCCGACCAACTTGTTGGTTCAGAAGCGTACTAGCTGATCCTATCGAACCAACTATTGAACTGAAGTCAGGTGTTCCTGTAGAAGCTCTTTCCGGAAGTGCTGGATCTGAGAAATTTTTAAAAGTTGTCCTCACAGGAACAACCAATCTAACAATCAAAACTTCTGGTGGTTCAGGTGATTCCGATCTTTACGTTAAAAAAGGATTAGAGCCAACTACAGCTTCTTATGATTGTCGGCCATACATAAATGGCAACAACGAGACATGCTCCTTCTCTAACGCCTCCGGAACATATCACATAATGTTACGTGGATATTCCCAATACAGTGGTGTTTCCATCGTTGCTGATTACTAATTGGACTAGCTACTAGGTCAATTACCCAACCCTAAAGAGACTGGGGCTTGTCAGGTGACTTACAAGGGCAACTAGTTGACCAGACCACTAACAAGTGCCATTTTTATTTTTATCAAATTTGAGATAATTGCAAAATAGGGTAATTACTGAGAATGAGCCCCAAATGGAAACGCCTACAAATAACCAAACCAGAAATTATGACTAAAACGAAGAAATCCCTCAGTTCTAGTTAGGTCACCGATGAAGATTCCGACTTCAGAGATGAAGTTACTCAGTTATCTTGAGATTCAGGAGAAGAAAGTTCATTTGGTGTTCACGAACTCTTTGTGAAATCAAAATATACTTCAGGCAAGAAAGAGTGGACCATGGTTACAAAAAACAACAAGTTTTCCTTAGATGAAGAAATTGAGAAATTAACTTTTTTTAAAGGAAGAACTCCGACTTCTACAGAAGAAGAGATGTCGGGTGCCTTCGCTATTCTTTCAGAGTACCGAGGTGACAGTGGGATTTATGTTGGTCACTATCAAGGGAAAAGTGAATGGGAACGTCATAGGGTCGGCGATGAAATTGTAATGGTAATATCTGGGATGACAAATATTATCTTCTTGCTCGATGGTAAGTCAATCATGAGTTAACTTCAGGGTCATTTATAGTAGTTCCAGAGTCTATCTGGCATCGTTTTGAGACACCAGAGGAAGTTAAGGTATTTGTCGTGACTCCTCAGCCAACAGATCATAGTGTTGAAAGACCTGAATCTTGACAGGAATGATCTTGGAATTTGGGAGTAAGAACTCATCTTATGTCTACACATAGTTCCACTGTCCCTTAATCTTCAAAAAGCAATAGGGATCTAGTAGCCTAGATTAGATTGGAATCGAACTTTCTATTTTGACGTTTTTCTTAGCTCGCTCTAAGGTACGTGGTGAGGGCTGCTTGCCAATTTCAAGGGAGCAGTTCATAAAGACAAGACGTAGAGTGGCCTTCATTGATATCGAATCGTGATATCGGTGAGTTCCCAACTGCAGTACATGCCATCCCATATCGTGCAAGATTTGATGCTATCCGGTAAAAACCAAGCTCTTTTTTAAAGGGAGCTTGGTTTTATAGAAACCTAGTGCCCTTTAAGGCACGTACATTGACTTCATCTTAATCATCATCGTTTTCAACATCTTCCTGTTCTTTCTCTTCTTCTTCTTCTTCTTCTTCTTCATCGTCATCTTCGTCGTCGTCGTCGTCCTCCTCAGAATTACTGCCTTCACCATCTTCACTGTCTTCCTCCATGTCTGAATTAGCTACAGAGTCATCTTCCTCTTCCTCTTCGCTTTCTTCAGTAATTTGACACGGAATTACTGGAACATCATCTTCACTGTCTACTGTGCTTTCTTTAGTACTACTCTCTTCTGTTTCCATAAACGACGCTGCTAGCTGCAACAAGGCAGATTCCTTGGTATTGTCACCATCTTCATCCTTTGGACATGGCTCCAGATTGCTCATAAGGGCTTGTTTTTGGGTTGTTTCATTGGAAGTAAGCTCTTCCAGTGTTGATACGTTACAGCTGGAGAGCAAGTAAAAAAACATGATTACTTTTAAATTGATCTGATAATATTGAGTCATTTGTACCTCTATCCCACGTTTTAGTATATAACTCTATCGGTAAAAATAAAACGCAACCTAAATAATGGATATTAAGTAAATAAATACATTTGATTATAATATTTTAATTCAAATATTCAATTTTGAGACGCATACTTTAAAGTCAGCTCTTTTTGCTCATATGCTATTTTTATTAGTCCGGATGTTTTAAAACTTGAGATGGTACTTTTTGACAAATTAAAATGATATGTCATGAACGTGTCTTTCACTATTTGGAAAAGTACCAAATTAGTCTGAAACTAGAGAAAATTATCTAAGAAAAGATAATTTGCTGCCTTTTAGTTTGTCGCTAAGTTTTTTTTCTAAAATTTAATCATCTCTTAGAATCTGGATATAGCGAGGCAGTGACCTTTTCATAAGGCCGTTCTTTATTATTTGGTTTTGTATTTCTGATTAAGGAAATCCATAAACTGTAAGGGTTGCGTCACCAAAGATTCTGATAATCCTTTCCATATCTGGATTTAAACCTTTCATTGAACCAAAGACTCTGTCAGCAAAAGTAATCCTAACTATTTTACTATGTGACCCGTATCATATGATATCCATTGAAATGTTGTGCTTTAAATTCCCTTGCGAGCTTTCTGCAAGAATTAAAAATCGCAGAATGCGGGAAGGTCGTTAAAATAATCTATCTCTCCCCTATTGCCTCGCCCCTCGCTAATTTTAACTATCAACCTTTTTTACAGCCTTTTTCTTAACAGCCTTTTTGGTGGAGCTGCCTTTTTTTTGTCTTTCTTCTTTACGGACTTTAGTGTGAGTGCCAAAACCCTACCAAGAAAAAGCCACGGGATTCACAAAAAAATAGTTGTAGAGTTGTAGAGTTGTTTCCCAGCTAATATAACGTTATATTAATAAGAACAATTATCACATCACAAGAAGAGGTCAATGTGGCGCTCTTGTCGGCTAACATTGAAAGACTTTTTGTAAGTATTCTCATCTTTCTTTTCGTGTCCCAACCAGCAGATTCCTTTGCAAGTGGCAAACTACGTCCTCAAGTGGGAATTATCGATGAAGTTAAAGGCGCGCCTGATGTTTTGCGATATCCAGTGAGCGTGATTGATGATGCCTTAAAAGCTCGCGCACAAGCCGAAGATTTTTCAATTGTTCTCTATAAGGAAAAATACTGGGAAGCCTACTCGTTAAAATCAGGTAGCAAACTCTATTATGGCGATGTGCTAAGTTCGGGGTCGAGCTCTAAGATGGTGCTGACCCTAAAAGATGGCTTTAAGATAGTTATGGCAAAAAATACAAAAATTCGAATTACACCAAGATTTCTGACACAATCTCAAAAATCGACCTTTGGCAGTTGGGTGTATTTACTCGGAGGTCGGATGCGAGCTTACTTTAAAAAGAATAGTGAGAGTTCGGAGACAAAATTTCGCTCTAGAACGATTGCGTTAGGAGTTCGGGGAACTGATTTTGTTTTTGAAACTGGAACTGATAAAAGCCGGGTTCTGACGATTGAAGGTCTAGTTGAAGTCAGATCAGTCGATAAAGAAGAAGCTGAGGCATTTGAAAAGCTGTCACAAGGCTATGTGCGGGGCAACGAAAAGGAGCTGAGCCAAGAGGTAAAAGTTCTCGAAAGTATCAAACCGAAAAAGGGAGTCCTACTCTCAAAAGCAGAAAAGATAGACCTGGAAACCACTCCTTTTGAGACAGAACTAAAGGTTGAAAAAATTAAGAGATCAGACCTACAAGCGATTAATGATATTGCGAAAGATCTTAAAATTGCTGAAAAAGATTTGGTAGAAACCATAAATTCTGAGGAGGTGCCCGCAAGAGCTCCAGAGCCATTGCCCATTGAACGAGCGTCCTCCTTGCAAAAAACACTTTCACTGCGGCTTGGGATTGGCAATGCTGGGATTGATTCACAAGATTTCGAGGCAAAAGGGGGAGGGCTGGGTCTTGAAATTAAGTACAGACCGTTTAAATATGTCTTCTTTGATTTAGGGATTATGAGCGGCAGCTGGGACATGAGAGATTCACCTGATGCTAATTCAGAAGAGATTCTTCGTTTAGTAAGTAAGAGATATACCCATTACACCTTTGGAATGGGAATTCGTTATATATGGTGGGATTATCTATCTCTATCCCTTGCAGCAACCTACTTGAGTAATCGACAATTGAAATATGAAAATCAATTTGGTCGGTTTTACGATTTGAGGGTCGATTCGGTCGTTATACTTCGATTGGAGATTAGCTATAACATATGGAAAAATTTGGAGTTATTCGTCACCCTCGGAGGTAACGATACGCAGGGACAGCTAGAGATTACAGATCCTGATGGTTCATTAAATGACGATAGGATAGATTTGCAGCTCAACTTTTTCCAGATAGGTTTGGGCTGGGCAGTTGATAGTCCCGATATTTTTTCAGATTGAATGCCAAATATTCTAGCAAGTAAATGTATTTTTGGCATTATGAAAGACCTTCGAAGGAAAAAGCTGAAAGTTGACAGACAGCATTATTAACTATACTCTTCTCCACTTTTTTAAGCGTCGCACTGTGAGAGATCAGATTATAAAGATGCTCCCATAAAGCCAAATTATTAAAAAAGTAACTAGGAATCTGAGGATATCCCAAAACCCTATACACCGTAATATGAGGATGAAAGAGTCTCAAAAAAAGAGAACATTAAGCTTCTTATGAGCAAGGTCAGCTTTGAGTGAAAAACAAGGTTGATTGGAAAAGGATCTGCGAGAATAGACGGCAGGACCTGACAAGTAATTTTATTTAAGCCAAAGCCACAGTCTCTCACAATGGGTTAAGGGGAAAACTTAAGCTTTTCTAATTCGTTTATAAGCCCCTACTATCCTTTGCAGCCTCTACTACCTGATCCAGTCGCAAGTTAGAAAGGAAGCTCAGTGCCGAATGTTCGACACCATCTGCAATGGATTTTAAGATTTGATCCATCGAGCATGACACCTTACAAGATGAGGTTGGGCTTTTACTAGGAACGCAAATCAGATTTTTCTCACCTGTGGAGGCTAGATAGATATCTTTCAAGGAAATTGTCGTGGCAGGGCGCCCTAGCTTCAAGCCCCCACTTTTGCCTCGGACGCTCAGGATCAGATGAGCATCAACTAGGCTCCCTACAAGCTTGCGGACAAAGGCTGGATTTGTCTTTAAACTACGGGCAATATCCGCTGAACTCAACAGCATGTCGCTCTTAAAAGCCAATAAAGTCATTATATGGAGGGAAGCCGGAAATCGTGTATCTATCATAGTAACTTGTATCCTATCAAAGATGACAACCAATTGTAACTTTAATTATTGCATTAAATTTGTGATCGGTGCTAATGTATCTTCTATTGTTACATATAAGGAGTGCTGCTGTGTCGATTCAATCGCTTTTCCAGCCTTTTCAGTTCAAGTCCCTCAATTTGCGCAATCGCTTTGTCATGGCACCTATGACGCGGAAACAATCTCCTGAAGGTATCCCTACTCGGGAAGTATCAAGCTATTATGGGAGACGAGCAAAAGCTGAGGTTGGACTCATCCTCTCAGAAGGTACAGTTGTCGAGCGGCCTAGCTCCGCTAACCATCCTAAAATACCCCATTTTTATGGTTCTGCGTTGACCGGATGGCAAACTGTGATCGACGAAGTTCATGCCAATGGAGGCCAAATGGGACCCCAATTGTGGCATGTGGGAAAGGTGCCCTCACAAAATACAGAATTAAAATTTCCTTCTGCTCACGAAGGTCCTGACAATATGTCTATCGATGATATCGAAGCCACCATTGAGGCATTCGGTCAGGCGGCGGCTCATGCTAAGGAGTTGGGATTTGACTGTGTCGAGCTACACGGGGCTCACGGTTACCTCATTGATCAATTTTTCTGGGATAAAACGAATCAAAGATCCGATCTGTATGGTGGAAAGACTATAAAAGAGAGAGGCAAATTTGCTACCGAGGTGGTAAAATCTGTCCGCAAAGCACTGGGTCCTGATATTGCCCTTATCATACGGCTTTCCCAGTGGAAGCAGCAGGACTTTAAGAGTAAATTGGCAAAGAATCCACAGGAAATGGAGCAATGGCTGCTACCATTGGTTGATGCCGGTGTTGATATACTTCACTGTTCTCAAAGGCGGTTTTGGGAAGCTGAGTTTGAGTCCTCAGACTTAAACTTTGCTGGGTGGGCCAAAAAAATTACTGGCTGTCCAACGATTACAGTGGGTTCTGTCGGACTATCGGGCGATTTTATTTCAACATTTGGTGGCGAGAACTCATCAACTCAAGATTTGAGTGAACTCACAAAGCGTTTCGAGCGCAACGAGTTTGACTTGGTTGCCGTTGGGCGGGCGATTTTGCAAGATCCTCTGTGGGTGCTAAAGGTAAAAGAAGGGCGAGAGGAAGCTCTAAAACCTTTCTCATCTTCAAGCCTCGGCAAATACTACTAAATAACTATTAGGATGCCACACATTTGCGAACCTCATTTTTCTCAGGGTAACAATACCTCTCCTGAGCCCAGTACTGGTTGATACCACAACCTTCTGTCAACTGTGGATCAGTTGGAGTGCTGGGAAGCTCTGTTTTAGGAGGATTAGGAGTCGAACTAGTTAAATACGAGTAATGCTGCAAAACTGGATTTAATAACAATTCTCTGACCGTCAACAGGAGACCTGCAATGCCATTTTTTACGCATGGGATGGCATGTAATCTCTCCTACCATAATTTTTTTCACAAGT
>JBNKNM010000187.1:0-11178 GCA_050293845.1 Pseudobacteriovorax sp.
GATGCCGTTGAAGCCAGAGTTGACGCTATCTCCGAGAATCAAAAGCTGAAAGACGAAGTAAAACAGCTCAAAATGGAGCTTGAAATAGTAAAAAAAGCCGCGGTTTACTTTGCGAGCCAAAAGTAGACCGCTATAAGTATATCAAGCGCCACTCTGGGATCTATCTAGTAAAGCTCTTATGCCAAGCTCTTGAACTAGTGATTTTGTTGATAATTGCCATCTATACCTTAAAGACTTGTGGGGCTGTGCCGATTCCCTCGTTATAATCATGGGAGGAAACCCTTTTGAGATTCTATGTAATTTATTTGTTCTTAGTTCTGTCTTGCGACAACCCGGAAGGCGATGAAGGTTCGGGTGGTGGCGGAGATGGTGAAATTGATAGTCTATCTTACGGTCAAGTAAATATTGTATCTTCCACGTTAGCCGTCGATACTAGCGGAAGCTTGTATCTTCAAGATGGTGAGGATATTGAAGACTGCGATTTTAGCATGGATATTTATCGAGCAGAAGGCTCATGCTTCACTCCCTACTCGGTAATCGGCTACGCCACGGTGATCACCGGAGCTGATGCCACATCCACAGAAGTCGGCAGCGCTGCAAGGTTAGCTGGAGTGCCGGGTACTGGATACGACCCAACCTTTGATGAAGAAGAAGGAGCTCTGATATCTGGTGCAGAAATTGATTTTGCTGTGGATCAGCCGTTTACCGGATTTAATGAGATCTTCCAGCAGTACGAAACTAAACCTCTATACACCCATATTTCAATGGGCACGGCCTATCAGAAAATAGGATTTTCTTTAAAAGACAAATTCGTAACAATGCTTATTCCTGCCTTTAGTCAGCCAGTTGTTGATTGGAGTGCCTGGGATAATTGCCCATTGAGCGAAGAAGAAAAGGAATACGATCGATTCCAAAATGCAAATGTTTTGGAAGGCATGACTTTTGAAGCCGGTGACTATCTATTCTGTGTGAAAGATGCCCAGACGGATAGTTGCGAGGCAGATGATTTTCAGTGGTACGATATGGATGATGAAACGTTAGTATCGACACGTCCTGACAACCCACGAAAGCATAGTTATTTGACATTTAATAAGTCGGATTGCATCGACGAGGGGGAAGGGCGAAAGAATCTAAATATGACTATGATGTTCTTTCCTGCTGTTTTGACTAACAAATTCCGGCTCTATTCTGATTATTCCCACGGTATTAATAGTGTTCAGTGGCCAGATGCAATCGAGCCCTTTGGTGAAGCTATTCCCGCTGGAGATCGTACGACGGACGAGTTTGCAGAGACCTATCAGCTCTATTACTACCATCCAGAAGATGGAGAGATAACAGAAGGAACGAACTTGGCACTTGATTTTGATTTTGATGTTTCGGAAATGCTTTATCTCGACGGTGTTCGCTCTAGTGATATCGCTGCCAGTAGTTTGCAAGAGCTACTGAAAATTGTTTACACTAAACACGATTGGGTTTTTCAGCAAAAGGGTGATAATAAGGTCATAGGATACAGTATTGATCAGGTTACATCAATGGGAGTTGAAGTAGAAGTCACCCTAACCGGAGATCGAAATCCACCGGATGTTCCAGAATACATTGAATCTTTACAAGAAGAGGACGAAACTGAATGATGAAAATGCGCTCTAGCGACCATCTCTTTTTATTTGCAGTTCACCACTGGTCATCAAGTCTATTTTTATTCCTTAGCAATGTCAAAGTCGTTGCAAATAGAACTTATTTACTTTGAGTTTGGCTTTTCAAGCGGCGATGAATTGTCGAAACGTAGGAGAGAGCCGTCGATAAAAAATAAAGAGGAAGATAAGAATTGTATTTACAAAACCACCCTTCATCTCTTCCATAAAATACTGCTGCATGATATAAATCTTCTATATCCATAGATAGCACGTAAATACCATCCTTGAGTTTAGGCGAAAATCCTGTAATTCATAGTCAATTAACAACATAATATTTCCATCTTTTTCAAGAATCGGTTTCGTATTTTTATCAGCTAATTAAAGAAACTATTTTATTACTTTACAGAAAGTACTCCTGTTGTGTCGGTCTGCAGTATATTATCCGGCAAGCAGCTTATTAAAAAAATTCAAGAGAATGGTATGAGTAAATATGATAATACAATAAAATCGATTCAAGGCACTGAAGACTGAAGTGGCATCGTGTGCAAACAATTTGCTACTTTAAGCAAACACAATAGCTGGAGTGTTGTGAGTATTCCGGTGTAATTTAAAGATCACCTAAATAGGATATCACAGATTGATTCATAAAAATACTTAACGCAAGAGAGATACTCCTAAAATAAAAGGTAAATTGAAAGCAATAACCGTAGATCAACTCTAATCCAGCTAGTAGTGAATTTCAGTCATAGGCTTCCTGCAATTTACACTCGAATTTTTTCGTAAATTAAGTTTTCATCGCCCATTGGTGAGAGACAAACAGAGTAGAATCTATACTTTATTAGCATTCTTCTAACTTTATCTACTACAATATATTCAAATTCAAGGCAAAAGCGGTAAGATAAGAATCCAACTATTTCTTAGGATTTATAATTCTTCGGTTGTTCCGATTCTAGGTTAATTGTTTAAGGATAAAACCGTCAACACTTGAGAACCTGATATGGGATCAAAGAAAGAGAAAAAACAAAACTATATAGTTATAGAAGATTCAAAAGAGCTTTTAAACAAAGTCCACATAAATATACTGAATTGCTATAAATGTAAATCTCAAGTTGGAGAAACCTTTCACAAGACAGATATTCACCATCGAGGAGATGCTGGACGGGTAGTGATTATAGGGCAGCAACCAGGAAAACAAGAAATCAAAAAAGGACTACCCTTTTCAGGGAAAACTGGTCAACGATTGGATTCCTGGCTTATTGAATGCGGAGCGAATCCTTTGCAACCGAGAGAAGGAATTTATACAACATCAATTGTCAAATGTTACGGAGGAAAAAAACATTTAAAATTGATGTCATCTAACTGTGAAAATTTTCTAAGTGAACAATTACGAATAATAAAGCCTGAGTTGATTATAACTCTTGGAAAGCATGCATTTTTTGCAATTGACGTGTCTAGGCAGACCTATGCAGAATCTCTGTGCAAGCTCTACCCAAGCAAAAATCACATACTCTTTACTAACTTTGGGTTTCATTATATTCACTTACCCTGGCCACATCCGAGTGGATTAAATAGGTGGCATAACAGCCCCAGCAATAAAAAACTTTTGACAGCAAGCTTTGAGTTTGTGAAAGAGTATCTAAATGTCTTATAGGAAAATTTGGATATCTTTGATCATAGTAGTAATACAAATTTTGATTGCATTTAGCCCATTAATCAAAATAGTCAATGATGTATTGAGTCCTGCAACTGACTATGCATCAATACGGGATCAGTTTATCATGATTATAGGCTTTCAGATCGCCTTAATGACTGGCTCAATTTCACTTGCTGGTAATATCCAAGCAGCCGCCTGCGAAAATGCGGTGGAACAGTTAAAAGCAAAGAACCGACAATTCGACACTATCGAAAAGATAAAAGATGTTGAGTTTTATCCTAAATTTCTTTCTCATGCAGAAACTGCAAAAGACAGCGTTGACATATGTTATCTTGCTCCTTACCCTCCTGATGCCACCACCCACAGAGAAAGACACAAGTATTATCAAAAAATACTATCGCTTATGAAAAAAAACAATACAGTGAGATTTAGGAGAATTGTCAGATATAGTGAGAAGAATATTGCTTGGATAAAAAGTCTGTCAGCCGAATTGGCTAACATACCAAATTCAGACCTGGCTATCCTTCATGATAGTGCCGATACAGAAAAAATGCCTCTTGCACTGTCGGTGCAGATCATTGACGATAACCACGTTTGGCTTGTTGCCGTAAATGGCCATGAAAGAGAAGGATCGTACCGAGATGTTTATATCAGGAATACAGATTACGTCGAAGTAATGAAACACTACTACAATCGACTTTGGCGCCGTTCTGAAGTTCTCATAGACTCTGGAATGATTACAGAAAAGCTTACCGAGTTATTAGAGGTGAACAAATGATGACAATTGAAAATGAAACTTTTTTACTTCTGTCAATTCACGAGGTACATGCGAATCGAATTATGGACAGGCTTAAGAAATTCGAGCTTAGAAAACGCTTACCCAAAGAAAAATTTCATAAAGTGTTCCTGTATCAAACCAAAGGTGAAGGACTTATTGGTGCATTTGGTGTAGGTGAGATACTTAAAATGACAATTTCTGAACTTTGGGATACAGTCGGGGAAGATGCCACATCTAAAGAGAGGTTCGATGCGTACTTCGAAGGAAAGGTTATTGGCTGCGCTATAGAAGTAAAAAATCCAGTTAGGTTCAGGCTTTCTGCTGCTTCAAATGTAATCCAAAATTGTGTTAGTGAATTTACTGCTCCACAAAGTTTCAAAGTATCACGACCCGGGGATGACCTTCATCAATACTTATGTCTGAAATATCTGGAGGAGACAAAAAAAAAATCGTCAAGATCGAAGAAATCAAAGCCTCACAGCGATCTAAATTTGTAAATATAGTAACTAATCAAATAGGGGCGAACTATACTGCAATTACGGAAAAATTTGCTAAACGTATTCTTGAAATACACGATTTGGGAAAAGATCCAAAAGGATACATGACTGTTTCGAAGAAATCTTTTTCAATTTACGACAGCTCTAATTCCCATATTGGATACACTGTACTTACGTTTAAGCTGGGATCGACTGCGAAATCTGGCCCTACGATTTTATTCCCAAAATTTAGAAACTTAGGTTATGGTCAAGCCGTGCGCACAGCAGTTAACAATTATTGTAGTGAAAACGGAATAACTAAGATATATTGCACGGCGTCCTGCAATGACATACGTCTTATTCGATATTTGATTAAATCAGGAATGAGTATTGAGGCACATCTTAAGCGTCAATACTCACAATATAGGGATGAAATTGTCCTGGGTCAAATTCTCAGTCACGAACCAGTCTCCCCAAAAACTTATGAAAGAAAACGTGAAGCGTTTGAAATAGTAGAAAATAGTTTTTCTACAGAAGTCGTTTCCAACTTTTTAAATAGACTTTTTAGGAAAACTTTTTTCGAAGTTGATAATAGTTTTGGACATCGGCTTGTTGAAACATTTTCTCAAGTTGGAGCTTGCAATTACGAGGATAAAAATAGATGGTTAATATTAGGGCAAAGGAATTCAAAAATTGGGGCTACGATAATACTGATTCCAAAACGCGGTGGTTCGGTCAAAGGAGTAATACTTTCTGAGTCATGCCACCCCTCCTCTCTTACAACCCTTATTCAAAAGGCTTTAAGTCACTGTAAATCTCAAAATCAATCCAAATTATATTTTTGTCACCCTTTTGATGACATTCTAATTTTGCAGACTCTAATTAGTTTGGGTTTTGAGAATGAAGGGATACTTCGGTCACCCTCTTCCTCACACCAAATCATACTATCAAAATTCATTCTGTAAGGAAAATCAGATAAGTTATCAATTAGAGCCAGTTAAATTACTCCATTATTCCTCTTCTCAGCAATGTCTGCTAGTGATTGGGTTTAAGATTCGATTCGACACCTTTATTTATCGCATTTCTCGCCTGTTTACCAACAGGGATCTTAACAGTTTTGCTAAATTTTTATGTAGCTTAAATTTAATAGAAAGTGGGTCCTTCTAAACACCTATGTCGAACGGGGGGGATCTCTGCCCGCTTTTTTTACCTGTCAGCTCTGATAGGGGGCAACAACAATCCCATTATGACTTATATGAGTTTCATTTAAGTAACCCACTTAATATATTAATAATAATTTTCAGAAAATGGAAATAGTCTGTACTTTTGACTCTCCCTCGATTGACTTTTCGCCTTTAATTTAACGCAAATCTAGTCGTAAACTGCAATGCTTGGTATTCCCACAAGATGACGTGAGTGTTTTAATGCCTGCCAAAGGAGGTTCTATGAAACACGTAACAATTTCAGATCTAGGAGACCTTACGGGGTTCACATACCGAACTATTAAAAGGAGACTTCAAAATCTAAAGCCACTATCTTTACAAATTCAAGGTACATACTACAACTCGGAAGATGCGCTAAAAGCAGTCTTTAGTGTTCAGCAAAAAGATGAGCTTTCGCTTGCCGCTGAAAGGGCAAAGTTAGCAAAGGCCCAAACTCAAAAAATTGAACTTGAGTACAAGGTCATGAAGGGTGAGTTGGTCGTTGCTGAAGAATTTATCGAAGAATACTCAAAACGAGTGGTCGCAACCAAAAATAAATTTCTTGGAATTCCATCCAAGCTTGGAGCTCGGTTTAGATCCTTTGGTGAAGCCGCAGATCTCGAAGAGGAAGCAGAAGAGTTAATCCACGAAGCCTTAAGGGAGATGGCCGTAGCCGATGCTAGCGCTTGAGTGCGTTGATGCCGTTTTTAATAATCTTTCGCCACCCCCTAAGATAACTCTTTCAGAGTGGGCAGACAAATACAGGCAGCTTTCCCCCGAATCTTCAGCAGAACCAGGACAATGGAAGACAGATCGTGCTCCCTATCAAAGGGGCATGATGGATGTCTTTTCTGATCGGACCATTCACACTGTTGTCGATATGACATCTAGCCAGGTAGGAAAGACAGAAAAGCATCTTAATACCCTTGGTTACTTCATAGACTATGATCCCGCTCCAATTCTAGTCGTTCAGCCAACAATAAAAATGGCTGAAGCTTTCTCGAAAGACCGCTTAGCTCCCATGATTCGTGACTCTCCTACTTTGGCCAAAAAAATTATGTCAAAGAAAAAGGGCGACTCTACGATCTACCACAAAAAATTTGTTGGTGGTCATGTAACCCTAGCCGGGGCTAACTCTCCAGCCTCCTTGGCATCAAGGCCAATTCGCATTTTACTTTGTGATGAGGTGGACCGCTGGCCGGCCTCAGCCGGAACAGAGGGCGACCCACTTAACATTGCGAGAAAGCGGACTTCTACTTTTCACAATAGAAAGACGATTTTATCCTCAACCCCAGGCAATAAATACATTCCTGGCGAGGGTGGGTCTCGAATCGAGTTTGCGTGGCTCCAGTCTGACCAGCGCCATTATTTTGTTCCCTGCCCCCATTGTGATCATGAGCAACACCTAGAATGGGAGCAGGTCAAGTGGTCTAAGGATGAGTTAGAAAACGATTTAGCCAAAACGGCATACTATGAGTGCAAGTCATGTAAAGGGGAGATCTACGAACACCACAAGCTTAAGATGCTAAGGCGCGGTAAATGGATCGCCACGGCTACCAGTGATGGCATCGCAGGATTTCATCTTAACGAATTGTATTCACCCTGGAAAACGATTGTCGAAGTCGTCGAGGAATATCTCGAAGCCAAAGATGATATTGAGCTTTTTAAGGTCTGGGTCAACACCTCTCTAGGGCTGCCATTTGAGCATAAAGGTGGTGACCAACCTGACTGGAAAAAGCTCTATGATCGCCGCGAGAATAGGCCCGAGGGCAAGATTCCTGCAAAAGTAGTCCTTCTAACTGCAGGTGTTGATGTGCAGCAAGATCGCTTAGAGGTCTCCATAGTAGGTTGGAATCGTAAGAGGTCTTGGCTCATTGAGCACAGAAGGCTTATTGGAGATACAGCAAATGAAGAAGTCTGGAATGATCTTTCTGAATTATTGGATCACGAATACGATCACCCAAATGGCGAAAAAATTGCGATCCGCGTTCTCGGAATTGATTCAGGATATCAAACCTCCAAGGTATATGATTGGGTACGCAAGAAAAGTAAGCGTCGAGTATTTGCGTTAAAAGGCCGTGACCAACTCGATACCCCTGTTTCTGCACCATCCGTCATCGATGTCAATTTCAGGGGTAAAAAATCTCGGGTGGGGATAAAGTTGTGGAAAGCGGGGGTTTCAGTCCTAAAATCAGAGCTTTACGGAAGATTAAATATCGAAAAACCCACTGATAGTCAGCTAAAAATAAAAGGGTATCCGGTTTCCTGGGTTGCCTTTCCTCAAACTGATGAGGAATATTTTAAACAGCTTACCGCTGAAACCTGCGTTCTAGAAAAAACTTCCAGCGGTCACGCAAAATATGTCTGGAAAAAAACCTATAGAGAAAATCACGCTCTAGATTGCTTTATATATGCCATGGCTGGATTCTATGTCATTGGTGCCAATAAATGGGGTGCTGAAAAGTGGGACGAGCTGTCAAGCTACTACCAAGCATAATTTAAAATTTGTTTTTCCCTTATTACTTACAGAAATCATTGAACGGAATCTTTTTTGCGCTCGTTAATATGTATATTTCTGCAAAGCTTCGTATTCCCAAACCTCTTTTCAGCCCAGTAAAGTCTACCTCTTGATTTACCCAAGGTAAACACCGTCAAACTGTCCATAGATTTTAAAAACTTCCCTATTCTGGGCTTATTGGAAAATAGGTCCTATTTATTTAAGCGCATCCGCTATTACGCGAAAGTAATGCTTAGGGTTGATATGATGTTAAATTTTTTACCTCCTTCTCCGATGTTTAAATGTATTCTTTTAGAGAAGGGTATTGTAATGATAAGCAAAAAATTAATGGTGTTCTGCACATTTTATGCAGTAATAGCTGCAAGTTGTGGTAAAGACGAAGAAGAATCCCTTGGAACACTAAAACTATCAATGACAACGACTGGTCAACCGAGTTCATCGTTGAAGTTAGCCTCAGCCAATGATTTTTTAAACTCATCCATTGCATCGGGGGCCCCCGATTCTATGACGCTCTATATTAAGCGCATTTCGTTAAAAGAAACCGATGAAGGTGCTCCGTTTCCTATTTTTTATGAGGAGTCAGGTAAACCCATTAAAGTTTCTGCTGGTAAAATAGATATAAGTCAACTTTTTACCTTGTATGAATGTATTGGCAGCGCTGGAGTTCCTGTGGAAGGAGTAGGGGAATGTCCCTGTGGACTTGATGAGGATGACAAGCCGGTCGCAAGCAATAGCGATGGTACTTGCCCTGAGGGTGAAGGTACGAATGCAGTGGCTATAGCTGATGCCCAAGAAGGGTCGTTCAAGTATCTTGAAATGGAATTATTGATGCGTGGTACCATTAAGGGTTGTGTCACGGGAAATTTCCAAGGGGGCGATCAATCAAATAGTGCAGCAACCCAGGGAGAGCATACCTATTGTACACAGGAGTCGCTACACACCTTTCAGGATTCCCAGGGGGCTGCTTCAGCTAGCGATTTCGAAAATGTTTCTGCAGAAGATATGAAGTTTCAAATCTCTCTAGGTAACGAGTTGATCTCTGATGAAACAGCCACAACAACTCTCAACATACCGTTAACTGAAGAAATAACCATTTCAGGTGATAGCTCACCGACAATGACGATGGTTATTGACACCAACCGTATGCTAAGGTTCTATAATAAGAACTTCGAGCAAAGTATTAATCCAGGAGTGCCCAAGGATCGTGCATTCTTTTTTAATACTGTATTTGATTACTCCACTTTCGCTTTTGTCGGCAGTCCTGGAGATATTCGTGGCTTTCAATGGTGGACAGAAGCCTGTTCAGGTACGGTAACTAACGATCGACTCTGTACCTCAGGTTCAAATGTACAAACCGTTGCAGGATGGGTTACAGTTGTCAAAGGTAGCGATGACAAACCTTTGGTCGTAGGTTTTATGCCAGATGATGATAACTCATGGACTATCATTAAAGGATCAAACAAGTCTGCAAGTGGCTTAGATCCAGATGCCTTTACATCTTCTGGATCAGCCTATGATATCGGCTTTCAGTTAGGAACCGATGGATCTGGGGTGATCTACGGTTTAGAGCTTGATAATGACCTGGGAACTATCCAAGAGTCGACTTTCGAAGGTTTGCAAGACTCCTATGGAAAGATCTACCTAGATCGCAAACTTTAGGCGAGAAGGGAAGTCACAATTGTTAAATACCACAGGTTGATCTTGCTTGTGGGTCTCTTTAATTAAGGCCTTAATAACTGACCTGCCAGATAATGAAAGTATTCTACCAAAGTTGTCTATCTAATATAAGCCTTATCAGATTTGGTTAAAAAGGTTGAAGTAAAACAGGTTAGTCCCTCCTTAGCGCAAAAGTTACTTTTTGAAGAAGCAAGTTAATTTGAAAAATATGCAAAGCTTCGTCTTCCCAAACTCCTAATCCATGTTTTAGTATCGACCCTGGTAGAGACTCTAGACCAGGGAAGGTCATATTATGTGGACAAATGAGGATTTGCAGCGACTTGAAAAAGCAATCTCGCTTGGCACATTAAAAGTTAAATTCGCTGACAAGGAAGTCACCTACCAAGATATCTCCGAAATGCTGAAGGCACGTAGCACGATGTTACGTGTCCTTAGGCAACCCACATTAAAAACGAATGTCATCTCGACTTTTGACAAAGGACTATGAAATGGATTTCTCAGTCTACTTTACAATTGGACTTTTTTTAGGTTTACTCATTTACTATATTTGCGATGATCGTTTAAATCCATGAACTTTTTGGATCAAACAATTGAATATATCGCACCTCAGTGGCAGGCCCGAAGATTAAGAGCTAGGGTTACCATCGATGCTATGACCCGTACATTTGAAGCTGCTTCTAGGAGCAGCCGCACGAAGGGCTGGAGGACGGTATCATCTTCAATTAATAACGATCTGAAAAAAGACCTTAAGCTAATTGTTTCAAGATCTCGCTATCTTTGTATCAATAACGCTTATGCCAAGCGCGGCATTAATGCCATTCCCTCGCACGTAGTAAGAAAAGGCATCGTTCCGAATTTCACTGGTTCCACTAAAAAATTTGAAAATGCTTTTAAAAAGTGGGCTAGATCAACCAAGTGCGATTATGAAGGAAGACACAATTTATATGGTCTGCAATGGCTAGCCATGAAAACCATTGCTGAATCCGGTGAAGTTCTCATTAGAAAAAGGATCTATCGCCTTGATTCTGGTTTGAAAATACCGCTTAAGATTCAGGTTCTTGAACCTGATTTCCTAGATACCAATAGACCAGGAACTAAGCAAGGTATCGAGTTTAATGAGGATGGGGAAAGGATCGCCTATTGGATCTTTACCTCCCATCCTGGTGAGCCAGGTCCACGTCCTTTATCTGTCAGGGTCCCAGCAGACGAAATTATCCATGCATTCGAAACCTTAAGACC
>JBNKNM010000188.1:0-11169 GCA_050293845.1 Pseudobacteriovorax sp.
GAATCAATTTTGTTAACTTTTGCCGCAGCGCCAACGCCGATGGCACCCTCAAATTCCAAGCTGACTAATTTAGCAATGGCTGAGTGAGTTTTTGAGTCTATAACATGGGCCCTGCCTAATGGCTTATATATAAAGCTGATCCAGGAGCCATTAGCAGGATGGATTTGCTGTATGGTTATATCATAGAAGTCTAGTTTATCACCTTCGTAAATATTCTGTTTTTTGCCACTAGAAAGAGTAATATAGGAGCCTTGTACGGATGTTACGAAAACATCAACAGGATAGCGATTAAGAAGTCGAAAAACCAGCGATTTTACACGCATGGTGATATCCGCATCGGAAGAACTTACAAACCAATTTCTAGGAACACGATCAGACTCCACCAAATAATTGTCTAGCTGTGGTCCCAATAACCGAGTTGTAAGAATAAATAGATCTCCCTGCTCGGTAATGGTGAGACTGAGAAAAGCCTGTAATTCAAACTCTTCCACAAGCCCCAAACGTCCTTCTGCAGTTTCCCAAGAATGGGAAACGATGGTGTCATTGATAAATTGAAAGCGATGAGAAGATCGAGCGATAGATGAAAAACCGCTTTGAATGAGTGATGTAGCGCGTGCTTCTGCCGATATGCGGTTTCGAGTGCCTTGCCAGATGACAGGAATAATTCCCACATTGCGGATTATCGGTATAGGTCCCCCCTGGGCATATACCGGAGCCGAAATGACGAACGATATAGCAACAATAAGGAAACTAGCTTTTTGTAGTACATCCTTCAATGTTATACTTTTTCAACGCTATGATTATTTCCATCAAATGATACCCGCCGAGGAGCATCTTCGATAATTGTTTCAATATGAACGGGGCGTTTCCAAACGATATATAAATTTCGTAAGCACTCAAGGGTAAACTCATGTTTTAAATCGATACCTTCGTGAGTGTGATTCAAGAGAAGTTCGTTGCGGTTTTTAAAATTAGCGTCTTGCACATAAATTACCGGTTGCCCGAAATTGGTTAACTGCTTAAGAAGTTGTTGCTTGATATCTTCAAATTTGCGACTAGAAATGACATAACGGTTATTGCGACGATCATAGTCATAAATGAACATTTTATGTTCATGACAAAAATCTTCATCCAAATAGGCATCAATAAAGGTAATATCATTGTGGATTTTTCTGACTTCGAAGATTTTTTCTTCCCCTAAACCAGCTTCAGTATTCCATTCTGCACGTTTTTTAGGGTCATCACAGTTGATGTATTCAATACCAAATTGCCCACGATCCCAGCGCTTCTTGATATGGCGAAGCAACTCTATACCCAGCTTGTAAGGGTTTAACTGTCCGGGTTGGGCTGCCACAACACCTGAATGCTGATCGCAGTAGTCAATGATTTCAGCATCACTTAGGGGATGGAGTTCTGTCATCATACGGCTATGCCAAAAAGAAGCCCATCCTTCATTGAGAATTTTGGTTTGTCCTTGGGGAGCAAAATAGTAAGCCTCGTCCCTGATAATATTCAAAACTCTTTTTTGCCATGAGTTTAAGGGAGCATGCTCGATGAGAAATTTTAAAACATCCTTCTCAGGATTTTCGGGAAAGTTTTTTTTGCGAGCTGCGCGCTCTTCCTGCTTTCGACGCTGTTCCTCCAAAAACTCTTGAGGATTGACATAGCTATCCATGTACTTTTTGGATTGCAATTTATGAATGGGGTCTGACCGATAATGCTCATCTTCCTCTACTTTCTTGTTAGGGGAAAAGAATGGACTATAAATATCGATGAGATTTTCCAATGACAGACAGCAGTCGATAAAATTTTCAACTTCATCGTGGCCGACATCTTCGATGAGCCGACGGATAATAGAGGCATGATTTGCCATCTGATCAAGCATTTTACGGTTAGTTTTCGAAAACCAATAGTTATTTTTGAAAAAGTCACAGTGACCATAGACATGGGCAATAACGGTCTTTTGCGAGACTAAGTTGTTGGCCCGTAGCAAGTATGCGTAGCATGGGTCATTGTTAATAACCATTTCATAAATAACCGAGAGGCCGTAGGTATAGCTTTTCGATAGCCTCTCATAGTCCATGCCGAACCGCCAATGAGGATAACGTGTTGGAAAGCCTCCATAAGCGGCAATCTCGTTTAGCTGCTTATAGTCAACGAGTTCAAAAATCGTGCGAAAAAAATCTAAACCATGAGCCTTTGCTGTTTCAGCAATCGAATGGGTTAGTTCTAAAAGTTCGGGGGTGAGTTGAGTACTAGTACTCATGTATGCTACCTGCCTTTCCCTAAAAATACTTTTAAGGCATCCATGATCGCATCACGATCTTTGATCTGAGTTGTCGTCATTTTTTTGTTATCTTCACCAAAATGCTTATGAAGATCCCTTAGAAACTGGCCTGAGCCATAGCGTGACTCCACCTGGCCATAGCAAAATAGATTAGACATAGGGACCAGGCTATTTTCTAAAAGCTTCATACAATCAGCGGTATCATTTCCAGACCAATTATCGCCGTCAGAAAAATGGAACAGATAAATATTCCATTCATCGGGATTGAAATTTTCTTCCACCAGCTTCAGCGCCAGTTTATAGGCGGAGCTGATTAATGTACCTCCAGACTCTTTGGTTCGATAGAAGGTGTTTGCATCAACTTCGCGTGCCGTAGCGTCATGAATAATATAACGGCGTTCGAGTCCATTGTATTGAGTCGCGAGCCAAGTGTCTAACCAGAAGCTGGTGAGGCGAACAATCTCCTTTTGCTCGTCTCCCATAGAGCCGGAAACATCCATCATGTATATGATGACCGCATTGGCAACAGGCTCATTGAGAACGCGGTAGGAGCGATATCTTTTGTCATCCTTAATAGGAACAACGATAGGATCATCAGGATCGTAGATTCCCATGGAAATGGTGCGTTTTAAGGCCTCCTTGTAGGTCCTTTTAAAGTGACGTAAGGATTCAGGGCCCTGTTTCAGTATGCCCGTGAACTTATATTTCTTATCTTCAATGTTATCCTTGCCCTTGTCTTCTATATTGGGAAGCTCCAGTTCTTCTCCTAATATCAGGGCTAGCTCTTCCAGAGTAACATCAACTTCTAAGTTATGCTGACCTTCTTGGTCTCCAGCCTCCCCTTGGCCTGGTTGCGGTTGGCCCTGGTCGATGGTATCTCCCACTTCCCCATCTCCCTGACCAACTCCCCCTTGCTCCTGTGAGCCATAACGGAATTTAGGGATATCGATACGAGGTAGGGGAATGGTGACCTTTTTATTGCCTTGGCGTGCGACAAGGTCGCCGCTTGAAATAAAGCGGCGTAGTTCCTTTTTGATCTTTCCCCGAACTATTTTGCGGAATCGATTGAAATCAGATTCCATTTTCATGGGCATGCTACATCCTTTTCTAAAGGTTTACCCCTGATAGGTAAAACGGCTCTATGAGGCCTTACTTCTTGTCCTTTTTGACAATGTCCCCCCTTGCAAAAACGCTGGATACAAAACCGAGTGCATCGTTGGCACAGATTTCACAGTAACCATAGTTTTTAATGAGGCGGTTTTTCACAACATCAATTTTGGCCTGGGCCTCTTTGTCCACGACATTTGATACGAGGCTTGTCAATTTGATTGTATCTTTCTGATCTTCAAAGAGCTTGAGCTCCAGAGCCTTATGAAGTCGCTCATTGGTTCTAAAGTCAAATGGTTTACCCTCAAGGGCCAAAGCTCCGATATAGTTCATAATTTCTCGACGGAAATCATCCTTACGACTTTCTGGAATATCTATTTTTTCTTCTATAGAGCGCATGAGTCTTTCATCGGGCTCTTCATTCTCTCCAGTGTAGGGGTTTTTAACCTTTTCTTTCTGAGTGTAAGCCTTCACATTGTCGATGTAGTTACCACAAAGCTTATCGATAGCACTTTCATCGGCGGAAATAGCTCTTTGTACCTCATGCTTCACAATATCTTCATATTCCATTTTGACTAGAGACAGCAATTCACGATAGCGTTTTTTCGTCTCTTCGTCGCGAATCAAAGAATGGGTTTTTAAGCCTGACTCAAGCTCGTTTAGGATAATAAATGGGTTGATGCAGCCTTCCCCTTTGTCGGTTACTAAGGCATTGGATATCTTATCTTGAATATAGCGGGGAGAAATGCCGTCCATACCCTCACGCGTGGTTTCTTTGCGTAGCTCTTTAATATTGTCCTCAGTAAATCCAGGAATCGACTTACCATTATAAAGCTTGAGCTTTTGCATGATGGTGAGATTGGCTTTTTTGGGCTCTTCTAAGCGAGTCAAAATGGCCCACATTGCAGCCATATCGACAGTATGAGGAGCGATATGGATATGGGGTACAGTTTCAGCATTAAAGTCTTTCTTATAAATCTCTGTTTCTTTGTCTAGCCGAGTAATGTAGGGAATATCGATTTTAACTGTCCTATCCCTTAAGGCTTCCATAAACTCGTTGTTCTGTAACTTACGGTATTCGGGCTCATTGGTGTGACCAATGATGACCTCGTCAATATCAGTTTGAGCAAACTTTTTAGGCTTAATTTTATGTTCTTGACTTGCAGTTAAGAGGTCATAGAGGAAGGCGACATCCAGCTTGAGAACCTCGACAAACTCAATGATACCGCGGTTAGCGACATTAAACTCACCGTCAAAGTTAAAAGCTCTGGGGTCAGAATCTGAGCCATACTGAGCAATTTTACGGTAGTTAATATCACCAGTTAATTCAGTTGAGTCTTGATTTTTCTCGTCTTTAGGTTGGAAGGTTCCGATACCGATACGATCCTGTTCCGATAGAACCATGCGTTTGACGCGAAGATGATTATTGATCACTTTTTCCCAATTGCCCTGATATTCCTCCATTAAGCGATTATAAACATAGCGACAGGCAGGGCAAAGATCACCCTCAATGTAAACCGTTTCAGAGCGATCACGATTTTTATTGAGCATCTCTAAAATTTGGGAGCGCCTCTCCAAGGGTATGAGATGCAGTGGTTCTTCATGAATGGGACAGGGCATCAGGTCTTCCATATCCAACACTTCACCAATATTAATCCACTCATAAGTATAAAGGGCGCCCTCTGGTTTTTTAGAATAATTTTCCAACCCTTTTTTGAGAAGGCGAGCAATGGTTGATTTTGCTGAGCCTACAGGGCCATGTAACAAAACGACCCTCTTTTCAGGTCCGTATCGCTGTGCCGCCGCCTTGAAAACATTAACCAGTTTATTAAGGTAAATATCCAGTCCAAAGATAGCGTCCCTGCCATTCTCCAGCGGATCATCAAAGAATTTCCAATGGTAGATTTCCTTTTTGTACTCGATGTACTTCTCATACCCATAGGAGGCAATCATATCAAAAACACGCTGAAATGCAGTCCGTGCAATACCCGGGTGCTCGACGACTAAGTCAAGGTATTCTTGATAAGTACCGGTCCAGTGCAATTGTTGGTACTGATTGTTAAACTCGTGCTCGGTGATCATATTTACAATTTTGCTCGCATCCATGCTCGCTCCTTCAACGCTTTTTGCATGTCCAGCCGTAGGGTCGGTAATAGGTGTAATAGTATTTGTCCATCCTATTCAAGGATATCTGGGAAGGTTAATACTGTCAAAACTTTAGAACAGGTAAAAGAGAAGAAAATTGCAAGGAAGAGCTATAGTAGGCTCTCCCCAAGGTACCTAAGAATTTGATCTTTGGAAAGAATGAGATAAGTATTCGCTGATAAATCCCTCGATATTGCCATCTAAAATATCATCAGGACTATGGTTTTCCATATTGGTGCGATGATCTTTCACCATTTTATAGGGGTGGAGTACATAGCTACGAATTTGACTGCCCCAGCCAATTTCAGCCTTTTCTCCTTCGACAGCTTCTTGAGACTTGCGTCTTTCTTCCAGCTCCCTTTCAAATAATTTTGATTTAAGTAATTTCATACACTGATCACGGTTCTGATGCTGGGAGCGCTGTGTTTGGCACTGGACCACAATTCCTGTGGGAATATGTGTCATACGAACAGCGGAGTCTGTTTTGTTAATATGTTGCCCCCCCGCACCACTGGCCCGGTAGGTGTCTACCCGCAGGTCAGACTCATTAATCTCTATGTCAATATCATCGTCAACTACTGGCGATATAAAAACAGAGGCAAATGATGTATGTCTTCTTGCATTGGAGTCAAAAGGACTTATTCTTACCAAGCGGTGAACTCCTGTTTCCGCCTTTAGCATGCCAAATGAAAATGGGCCTCTGACTTCAAAAGTGGCACTCTTAATGCCTGCCTCGTCTCCCTCCTGAAGATCGTAAATATCAGTTTTCCACCCCTTACGCTCAGCATAGCGGAGATACATTCGAAATAGCATGGATGCCCAATCGCAGGATTCCGTGCCGCCAGCACCAGCATTGATCGTCATGACAGCATCGTTTTGGTCCAGTTCACCACCGAGTAAGCTTTGGATTTCGAGTGCCTTTAGCTCTTCTGTTAGGGTGCTTATAAGCTGTTCTGCCTCAACTAAATACTCCTCCTCCCCTTCCGCAGCAAGTTCTAAGGAAGCCATAAGGTCCTCTTTACTCTGTTTCAATGTGTCCGCACGGGCAATAGCCTGTTCAAGTCCACTTTTTTTCTTCAGGATGGGAGCTGATACGCTAGGGTTGGTCCAGAAGTCGGGACGCGACTCGATTTCTACTTCTATGTCTTTAAGCTCTTTGGTTTTTTTATCAAAGTCAAAGAAACCTCCAAACCTGGTCAAATTTTTTGTAAATGAGTTTTGCCTGGTCTAAAAGAGAGTCGTATTGCATTAATGGCCTCAACTGATAGTTTGATCTTGCGTAGGCAAATACGTATCATAGTACAGAACATCTGGCCACTTCTTTAAGGGTCAAGCCTATGATAATGCTTACTAAACTCGATAATAAAAAAATACTAATTAATCTAGAAACCATCAAGTACTTGGAACAGGTCCCCGATACTATTGTTTTTTTTACAAATGGTGAGTCGTTAATGATTAAAGAAACTCTTGAGGAAGTCGAACAAGCAGTGGAGGCCCATCAACGCCGATTATTTCGTGCATCACCAACGTAAGTGAGGAATATGCAATTACTGAGATTGCTGACACTGTTCTTGCTAGCACCCCACCTCCAGGCTCAGGACAAGCCGCTTTATGAACGTTCTATTGAAAATATTATCCATGATTACACGATTATTGGTGATTTCAATATCAAACCGGAAATTCGGGATCATTCAAATGAGATATTCTGGCGATATCCCATTAAAATTCCCAAGGTCATGTTTGCCATGGAGTATTTTGATCTAAATGATCCCAAAGACCGACAAGCTTTCCCTAGGAGCGATGGCGGCGGTAGAGCTCTGGAGCACTTAAATCGTGGCCGCACTTTGTTTTTACAGGGCAACATAGATGAAGCTCGTCGGACCTGGTTAGGGGGACGGGCCCGTTATGGAAAAGACTACCCATTCCACCGTCGCAACGACTTTTTTATTGCCAATGCTTTTTTGGAGTTAGCAAAAACTGAGTTAGTTCAAGCTAATTACAATTATGAACAAAAAGAAGTACGCGGACATTTTGTCAATGCCTCTACTTTCTTTTCTTGGGCATATGGTATCAAAAAGGATATTCCCGACCCCTTATTGGATCGTTTAGCCCCTAGGGTTTATTATAATCTTGCAAGTATTTACTATCGCTATGAACGTTGGTCAGCTGTATTTGGAACTCTGACAAATGCCTTGGATTTTTTGCGACAAACAGGACGTAAAGAGTATCGTGCCACATACCGCCGTATGATGGCTGAGCTGTTTATCCGTAATCGGGACTATCTGAATGCAGCACAAGAACTTGATTTAGCTTTACGACAGGATGCTGACTTGGATAATGCCGGACTTATTTTCGCAAGAATAGGCGATATGTACTTTGATCTTAACAACTTCGAACTGGCCGAAGATATGTATGCTATAGCCATACGTATCGATCGGGAAAAAAAACAGGTTAGGCCTTGGCAATATATTCTACGCGGTGAGTCGTTATTTTGGTTGGGGAAATATTCTTTGGCCCAAAAGATGATGAGCTATGGCCTAGCCATGACATCATCCCCGGACGTTAAGCAGAATATAAGCAATGAATTGCAAGCATTAGCCAGTATTAGGATTGCAGACTCGTGGCTGGCTCTAGGAAAAATTAAAAAGGCACGCCTCGCCTATTATCAGCATTATCAACAGTTTCCCCATCAAGAAACAGCCCATATAGCCAAATTGCGGGAAGCATGTCTGGAACTACCCTATTACAAGGGTAATAATATCTATCATGCCCGTGAGCTTTTAGGACAATTAAAGAAAGATGAAGCTACCATGCCCCCCATTGCTCAAGAATTGATTTGGACTTGTGAACTGGGCTCCTATTCCCTTCATGAACGAAATCATGAATTAGTGGAACGGGTTAAATTATTTTATGAACGCTATCCACGATCAGAGTTTTTGAAATCATTAGTTGGTCCTTTGCGGGAAGTGCAGTCCAAAAAGCTGGATGATTACTTTCAGAAGGGAGATCAATATGGAGCTTTAGATTTCTTTGAAAAAACGCGAAGTTTTTTGTTTCCTAAGATCAAAGACAAAACACAAAGCGAGTTGTTTGTATCCTATGCTAATGTTTATCAATCCCAAAAAGCTTTTGAGTTCATCGATGCCGTTGAACTTAATGGAGATATAGACTATATCCGATTAGCCATGGTTTTATCAGAAGTTCAACAGCATGAAGAAAGCCGTATTAGTGCTCAAAACGAACGTTTAGCAAAAGATCTGATGGATCGGAAATGGGACATTGCGCCAGACCAACAGGCAAAGCTTTTTATCGATAGAATCATATCATCACCTTATGGAATTCCCCATTTTTCATGGATTTATAATTTGGGTAAAAAGTGGGTTGAAGAGGATTTTGGTGCTGCATGCAGTGTTGTTTATCCTGTATTACAAAGATTAAGAAAAGATGACAAACATATTAATACTAAAGCTTTTAAAAGGATTTCTATAAATTTTATCAATCGATATCTAGCTGATATTCTTAAATATGAAACCTATTGTGGGTACTCTGTATTAGAGTTTGAGCTAGAGCTGTTTAAAGACCAACCAAGTTTTTTAGGGAAAAAATATCTGGAACGCAGCTTTTTACCCGTCAATCAGGTTACAGCTGGACTATTTTATACACTTGGTGAGCTTAATTATGAAAGAAACGAAAAATCGCTAGCGGAGCAACTATGGAAGAAAATCGTTCAGGAAGGAAGTTCTGAATTGTTAGAAGTCAAATACGCTAAGTCCCGATTGGATCGCCGACGTACTGAAACAGATAAATTATGGGAATAATAATTTAATGGGAAATCATGAATATTGTCCATGAATTGACGTTTAAATAATTTTGCATAAATTATTGATTTACAACAACTTCCATCAAGTTAGCTTGCTTTAAGCCGATGCTTATCCTGATAGGTTTTCTATAAGAGGACTTTCCATGTTTAAATTGCTACGCGATCCAATCTTTATCGGTGGTATTGGGACCATACCTGCTGTACTCATAGGTCTTTCGTCACTTGTAGCCTTTGAAGCTTTTGTATTGCCACTTTTATCTTCTTGTATGTGGCTACTACTGGTTTATGGTATTTATGCTTCGAGCAAAACTACTGAAGCCTATGATCAAATTTCCCATGAAGAGGTGGAGCGACTAAAACGGGACATTGAACAGGTACGGGTATCCGAGTCTGGAGAATTGGAAAAAAGAGTTGCGATTATTAGACAAAGCTTAAAAAAAGACTACGATGTAGAAAAGGCTTCCTTAGAAGCAAAGGCTAAAGAGCTAGAAATCGATAACAATAATCTTAAGGTACAAGTAAAAGAAAGAAATAATGAATTGGCGACTATCCGCATCTCCTTGAATGAGCATAAGGAAGAGCTTGCCAATCGAAAGTATGGAGCCTACCAAGGGATAGAACCTCACCTAGAAGTTTCCACTATGAAGGAAAGATCACGAGAATTGCAGGCACAACTGTCAGAACAAGACGAACATCTTGCAGCGCAGGAAAAGCTACTGAGGCATATCCTGGATCTCATTCCACAAGTCCATAAACAGATGACTGCAGTTATAGAACATACAGAAACTTCGGCCATCGAGATCGGAGATAAGGTTCGTTATATATATGAAAAAGCTCAGGAGCATTTAGCTGAATCAAACGAGATAAATAAGCAATTTTCAGGAAAAAGCAGTACCGATGATAATGAAAGCCTTTCATTGTCAGGAGTCATTTCCGTTGCTTTGAAATTACTTCAAGACATGACAGATATGCTAGAAGAAAATGGGCGACTGAATTTAGATTACTCACGTTCGATTGAAGCCATTTTAGAAAATACTGCAACTATTAATAAAATAACAGAAGATATTCAGTATATTTCTGATCAAACCAATTTACTGGCTCTGAATGCAGCCATTGAGGCTGCTAGAGCTGGTGAACATGGTCGTGGCTTTAGTGTGGTTGCCGAGGAGGTTCGAAAGTTATCAGATCGTACGAATCAAGCGTCAAACGATATCACTCAAATCGTTGGAAAGGTCAACGATTCGGTTGAGGCGATTTCAAAATCTCTGACAGATAATCGGGAGAAAACAGAAAGTAAAAAACAAAGTGTTAACCAGGCCGTGAAATCACTATTGGAAACAGCCCACGAAGCTACAGAGGTATTTTCCAAGTTGGTTGATTCTTCTGTTGTATCATCGGAAAGTGTGGCTCAAAATATCGACCAGATTATATTAAGCCTGCAATTTCAAGATATCACCAGACAAGAAATCGAAGCAGCTATCGTGCCTATCAGGCAGATCTCTTCTCTGGCTGACGAAATGGTAACTAAACTCAGTTTACTAAGTCATGAAACTATCCGAAAACGCGATGATACAAACGTAACGACCAGTGGTAACTTTACTCAAGATATTAAACCAAACGTACCAAGCGAGATGAAAGCGAAACTTGATCATCCCCATAGTCCTTCGCAACCACCTCCCTCGGCTAATGAAAGCCCGTCGCAGCAACCCAGGGCACCTGCTGTTAAGCCTGCAAAAATTGGCGATGTTTTTGAGTTCAATACGCCTGATGAAGAGATGATTTCCGCTAACGAAGCGAAAAACAAGGCAGA
>JBNKNM010000189.1:0-11100 GCA_050293845.1 Pseudobacteriovorax sp.
CACCAAAAGCTTTAACATGATGCCAATATGGTTGGCGCAAGCCTGTCGCCCTGCCACCTATAAAGTTGTGCTTCCCTTGCTCCATTGTGTTTTGCAGGAGTTTAGGGTCAAAGGGCTTTTTAATAAACCCATTAGCACCAAGACCAAAAGCTCGGACAATATGTTGCTTCTGTCCCTTTGAGGTGACCATTACGATTTTTATTTTACTGTTGAACTCTCTGATTTTTTGAAGTGCGTCAATTCCATCAAGATTGGGCATCTCCCAGTCAAGGAGCAAAATATCGTATTGGTTTTCTCTTACTTTAGCAACGGCTTCTTCTCCGTCATAAGCATGGTCCAATGAAAATTGCTTTCTATCAAGGTGAATTGACAGGTAGGAATGAATAGCTTTGGAATCGTCTGTAACGAGTACTTTTATCAAGGTCAACCCTCTACTTTGCGATGGCTCATCTTATAATTTATTCTTTGTTATATTCCACGTCAAGTTGGGTGTTTTTTAAAGACTGCTGATCGAACCGTATCGATTAAACCTTGACCTTTATTCCAAGAATCTTTAATTTTTTAGCCCCATTACCACTTAACAAAGGTAGAAAAATGGAAAAATCTCCTCATAGGCTAAAAGAGCTGCTGAGTTACAGTAAAGAGCATAAAAGATTGATGCTCAGTGCAGGAATTTTCTCAGTCGTCAATAAGATCTTTGATATATTTCCGGAAATTCTAATTGGGGTAGCCATTGATGTTGTTGTAAAAAAGGAAGATAGCTTCTTAGGTAGCATTGGTATTGAAAATGTTGAACATCAGCTCGCCTTTTTGGCCATTGTGACATTTTTGATCTGGCTGTGTGAATCCCTGACAGAGTATGGCGCTATCGTCAGGTGGAGGAATATAGCCCAAGAAGTGCAACATAAATTACGCATCCACGGTATCAGTCATCTCCAAAAATTGAGCCTTTCCTGGTACGAAGAACAGAATTCAGGTCAGCTATTATCTATACTCAACGACGATGTAAACCAGATAGAGCGATTTCTCAATGAAGGTTTACATAGTTTGATAAAACTCCTTGTATCTTCAGTTCTTATTGGTTGTGTTTTCTTCTATTTATCGCCAATGGTAGCTTGTTTTGCCATATTACCAATCCCTATTATCATTGCTGGTGGATTACGATTTCGCGATCGTTTATCCGGAAGCTACAGCTTGGTCAGGAGTCGTGCCGCTGAATTGGGAGAAAAGCTATCAGGAACCATTCAGGGGGTTGTGACTATTCGTGCTGCTGTTGCTGAGCAAACCATGATCGATAAAGTGAGTCGGGCTAGCGAGGCATATATTGAAGCCAACCGCACGGCGATTAAATTAAGCTCAGCTTTTGTGCCGGTGATTCGGATGGCCGTGCTTGCTGGATTTTTGGTGACTCTGGTGTTAGGAGGTTTGAAGACACTGAATGGCGAACTGGCTGCATCAGCATATACTGTTTTGGTTTTTCTTACCCAAAGACTATTGTGGCCCTTCACGAGTTTTGGTGACATGTTAGATCTATATGAGCGTTCCATGGCTTCGGCGATGAGAGTTTTTAGGCTCATTAATGAACCTGCACCGATAGAACAAGCTAAGACTCTCAAAACCACTCATAGTATCAAAGGAGAAATCAGCTTTGAAAATTTAGGCTTTGCATATAAACCGGGATATCCTGTTTTGGAAAATTTTAACCTCGCTATAAAAGCGGGAGAATTTGTGGGTATTGTGGGTCCTACCGGCTCTGGCAAAAGTACCCTAGTAAAATTGCTACTGAGGTTTTATGAAGCCAATGAAGGAATGATAAAAATAGATGGTATCGATCTCACCCAACTTCATACCAAACATTTAAGAAGTTCAATAGGCTATGTGGGACAGGATATTTTTCTGATGGATTCTTCCATCAGTGAAAATTTGTTGTTAGGTAAGCAGAAAATCACCCATAAGGACATGGAGGCAGCTCTTAAGGTTGCTGATGCTAGAAACTTTGTTTGGCAACTTCCGGAAAAGCTAAAAACCAAAATTGGTGAAAGGGGGCAAAAGTTATCAGGAGGCCAAAGACAAAGATTAACCATTGCCAGAGGAGTACTGGGGAATCCCCCTATCCTAATTTTCGATGAAGCGACCTCAGCCGTTGATAATGAGACTGAAGAAGCCATACAAAAGTCCATTGCTAGCCTGGCCAAAGGTCGTACTATGATTGTTATCGCCCATCGGCTGTCTACTATTCGCCATGCCGATAATATTTTGGTGCTCGATAAAGGTAAGCTCGTACAGCAAGGAAGTCATGAAAAGCTATGCGATGAAGATGGACTTTACAAAAATTTATGGAATCTTCAGACCGGTAATTCTCAGCTATAGTGCTGGGATGTCTCGCTATGTTCTACACTTTAGATCATCAGTTTTTCTGATATTAACTTCAAGAATTCTGCTTTACTTGCGAGATGAAAGTGCAATGATGTATACCTACGTTTACCACCTATTAATCCAGACAGCTTTTCAGGATTTTTGAAAGTTATACAGATATTCGGCTTTTCAAATGCTATTTTCAGTATGCAGTTGTCGTCAGATATTTTTTCCTTTGGTTGCCGCCAATCAGATGTAAATGGATTTTCAATTTTTAAACTTGAATCAGTAATCGACTCTATATTCTGTTGGGAAATAATAGCACTCAAGCGGAAAGAGGCACGAATAGATAGATTGACATCATCAACAATAATACCTCCTAATCTTAGCTTGACATAATCCCTAAAAGTCCAAACTAAGCCAAGTATACTGATAGCTATGAGGCTATATTGAATGATGTCTTTAAGCTGGCTTTCGTCCATGACGTTCTCTATTAACAGATGGATCAGAGGTATCTCTAGTAGAGTTCCGATAGCTACAAGCACCAGTATGACATTATACTGTGTTCCTTCAATAATATTAAATCTACTCTCCTTCTTTTGAATCATGGACCATTCCCTTCACCTGGTTTTATGGAAACGACAATATTACGAGACAACAGCTTTTATAGTATTAGTGCAACGGCTTCGTTTGCAAGTATGGTGATTGGAGAGTACCAAGGTAACTAATTGTCTATATCTAGTTTATTTAGGCTCTATTTAGAGGCAATTCATAAATAAAAACTCTTCTAGATGTTCCATCTTTCTCTTTGTGATCATAAAAACCTCTAGAGGAAAAACCAAATTTTTGATTTGCTTTATAAGAAACAACATTACCTTCAACATGACCTGATTCAACGATTTTTATGTCACCTCTTTTTTTAGCCCAATCTAGCCTTCTCTCATAAAACAGGCTCGAAAGTCCTTTATTTCGAAACGGATTTCTAATATAACTCATCACCAAGATTGCTCTTGTCGAATCGTTTCTATCGATTACTATACCAGTTAATCCAACGACTTCATTATCTAGGTATAAACCAAAAGTCGCTGCATCGGGGTTTGAGAGTCTGGCTATCCAATCTTTCTTGCTAAATTCAAACTCATTTTTAGATGGAGTAAATAAATCAGGGTGAACCTGTAAGGCTTCAAGGCGAATTTTTTTAAACTTATCCCAATCACTTGTTAAGAACCGACGAAGCTTAAAACCTTCCTTCACCATTAAAAATGCTCCAATAGATACAAAAAACATTTCAGTCTCAGTTGATACTTAAATCACAAAGAATTTATAAAAGCTAGGCAAACTTCCTTCTCTTGAATTCCAAGGTAGGATAATATTTGATCATGGTTGGTTGTTGAGAGAAAAGTCCTACAACAAACTTTGATGATCCGATCAATATGAGAGCTGCTGCGGTGCTAATGATAATAGCTGTAAAAATGTATATCGTGTCTATGCTCACGGATCTAACCTTTCTGAGATAATTTTCTGAATCTCCGCTAGATCTGCTTCTGACATGTCCGTTGTATCCATCAAAGTCCTAACAAGCGAGGACGGCGCACCTACAAAAACATTGTTCAGCAGATGCCCTAAGCTTGCTTTTTCATATTCTGATTTTTGAACCTGTGGGGTGTAGATGTAACTATTGCCGCTACCCTTACGACTTTTCATAACACCTTTCTTTTCCAAAATCCTAATTATAGTGGAGACTGAGGTATATGCGAGTTGTCTTCCCTTCGGTAGATGTTGCATAACCCTTTATTTTATCTCGTTTTTTGAGGATTTTTTATTGAAAACTCCTTTAACTCTTAATTAACTAAAAATTTAGTTGATATCAACTAATAGCCTACCCATTTGCTATATCTCTGAAAATTTCAGATCTGGGTTCAATAGTGTGCCAAAGAAACCAGCTAACCCCAGCACAGAAAATCGCTTTATCTTCAAAAATTGCCCAGCTAATATCAAATCATCCAAGAAGAGTTATTATTGATATTAACGAAGTAAGGAAGCCCCTATGAAACGAAGTACTCTTGCAACCTTTATCACCACCTGCTGGGCATTAACTACGGCTCTAACAAGCTACGCTGCTCCCAAAGACCCGACTCATGTCGTAACTCTGGAAGTAGCAGTAGATGGTAAAAAGGCAGGCGATATTGAAATTGAGCTGTGGGGAGGCTCGGTGCCAGCAACCTCTCTGAATTTCTTAGCTATGTGTCATGACAAGGTTACTCTTGCTAACAAAACGAAGCCTTTTAAAGGTGTCACCTTCCATCGTGTTATACCAGGATTTATGATGCAAGGCGGCGATTTTACCCTAGGTAATGGGCGAGGTGGTGTCAGCATATACGGACCTAAGTTCAAAGACGAAAACTTTGTGCACAAACATACGGGACCTGGAATGCTCAGTATGGCCAACGCCGGACCTAACACAAATGGCAGCCAATATTTCATTACTTATACCAAAACCCCTCACCTCGATGGGAAACATGTAGTTTTTGGCAAGGTAAAATCAAATGATTTACCTAGCAAGTTAGCTATGCATGGAAGTCGTTATGGCACAACAAATAAAAAAATAGAAGTCACTGACTGCTCAATAAAAAAATTAGCCAAAATTCAGCTTCCAAGTCAATTTGCAAAATTGATCGATAAGAAAAATGCCGATGCCCTCAAAGATCAGTTTGAAATTAAATAAAGCTGTTGCTTAATAGAAACTCCATAGAAAATGCTACCCTCTTATATACATAAGAGGGTAGTTAAAGGGAGATACTTTGATTCAGGTGGTGACCTCTTTCAATTGCCCACGGAATACCTTAACCCTCGGGTCCATTAGCATTCTCCATGGGCGGAATCAAAGCCAATAATGTCAGTATGGAATAGCTTATAGCTAAGTAAGAATGCATGTAGTTTAAGGATATAAGGTAATGCTCTCATAGCAACTCCTGATTAAACTGCTGCATCAGAACTCTAAGATCCGCAAAGTCGGCAGCTTGCTCATTAACCAGACGCTGTAGCAAGGTACCAATAACCAGGCTTAATACGGCAGAACCAGCTTCCAATCTTGTAAAGCCCAATATCTCTCTAATAGCATGTTGATAGTCGTCTAAGGCATGTTTGATTTCAGATTTAACCTCCAAATTATGATTTGGATCAGTAAGGCTATTTTGGCGTTGAAAATCAGTCATGAGTAAAATAATTTTCTGGAAATATTCTGAACGCTCTTCAATATAGTTGAGGAACACTTCTAACCTAAGACTATGATCATCTATACCGCAGACTAAGGACATAGCAGTGTCAATATCTGCAGATGAATGATACTTGACCAGCGCTATAAATAACTCTTCTTTATTCTTAAAGTGATGATAGAGACTTCCGGTTGTAATGCCAAGATAGGACGATAACTTACGCATCGAAAGACCATGGTATCCATCACGGGTAAAATAATTGAAACAACGGGATAGTATTTCCTTCTTTTTGCCGAGTTTCAGCATAGTCACTCTTGATCTTCCCATAACATAACATCTGTTATGAGGCACCATATCTTATTTTATCTCAGGTGAAAAGCTTAGATTTTTTAGGACGATAACAAAAATTATGTAATAGGTAAACGCCCTAGAGGTGGCCGCCTTCGCAAGCCTTATGAAATTCTGAAGGCTATGCCCTTAGATTTTTTCCAACGCAAATCGCAAAGAAAAAATCTTAGCTGTAAAGCGTATGGCAGCTATATCGATCATCTCTTCACTAGTATCCAGAATAAACTCAACCATCCCAGTTTTTGTTTGGCCCCTTGCTATACTTCTATTACCCAAAACTTCTACCACTTTAAGATCCAATTTATCGAATTTCACCATGCGTCCCTCTTGCTTATACACCTCAGAAATAAGGGCACCTGGTTGCAATTGATAACGATCATCAAAGCTATAGCTGCCAAACAGCCAAGAGTTTGCTTTACCGCGAACTCGCAACAGACCAGAGCTGTTAAACTCATATCTCCCCCCTCCTGTAGCGGCAATATCCGGGCTCTTCAGCTTCATCACACCGGCATGTACTTGGTTTTGAGCCCAAATGAGCTGGGGGAACAGAATTATTAATCCTAAAAAGATAGACTTAGCCATAATATCTCCCGTTTCAACAAAAAGCCAAGATATGGAGGATATGCAAGGGTTAAACCAAATTAATTCCTTATTTTTCTTAATAGTTATATCAAAGTTCATTGTTGTCAGAGTTACACCTGAGGAAAAATAGGCACATATGCATCGATATAGAAATCTCTCATCTCAGATGTGAAATATTACCCCTATTCTGTGTGTTGCAGCAAAGAACTGAACATTTCAAACCCAGTTTCATACTAATTTGTATAAACTAAGGTTTTCACTTAATACCTTTTACCAAGAAGTCGAAAAGCTTCTAGAAATCTGGAAGTCAGCAGATTTATTATGCTCCATCATAAAATGATGTTTCAGGAAAAGTCACAGTACGATAGAGGCCACCTTCAGAATGAGAAAAAAAACCCTAACTATTAGATCGAAGCGTTTTACACCATCGCACAATATGAAAACTATCGTTAAAAACCATAATGCCCGTAGCTCTTCCTTTTGGTTAGATGTTGAAAACCTATCGGATACCGGAGTCTGTATTGGTTATGATGGGCTCGGTTGTCTACCGATTGAGATCGGCTCTATTTTGAACGTGACCCTCGACATCAACTGCAAAATTTTCTCCCGACCCATTCATTTAAAGGTTGAAGTGATACGGAAAAAATTTAAAGACATAGAAAGACACATAGTCAGTTCTGAAAGCATTTCATTAGGTACAAAAATATTGGAGGTTGAATCTCTTCACAAACCTATCTGGGAAGAGGGAATGAAAACCCTAAAATCAGAATAAAACGGGTAGCCACTTCACCTCCAACTCGCTAGTTTCAATAAGGTTTTAGGACTAGCTATAATCCCTACCGGATAGGGAAGCCTTTCAAGCAATCATTTCTGCTTCATCAGATTATTAATTAAAATATTTTAATTTTGACTTTTTAATTTATAGTATATCTGCAATATATTCCTATGAGCCACATCCCTTACCTACATTGTACTCTTAATGCGAGGGAAAAAGTGAAAATTTTAAGCAGCATAGCAGTATTTTTGCCACTGTTACTGATCATCTCCTGCGGTGCCAAGATGGATTCTAAGGCTAGTAATCCTAGTAATCTTTCTATTTATGGGGGACATCCGACAGCACCAGGGGATTGGCTAGGTGTAGTTTCACTACGCCGTGAGGGGTATCCCTTCTGTACGGGAACCCTTATCCACCCTAAGCTGGTTGTAACAGCTGCACACTGCATGGGAGGTATATCCTCGAATAATATAGATTCACTTTCCGTTGTTTTTGGCAACGGGAGTGCAGAAGAACTCTGGGGAGAAAAAATTAAATCTTTTGGTGTCCATCCAGATTTCAACCTTACAAAGCGCCCAGACAAGAAAGACTCCATGGGTTACGCAAATGACATCGCCTATATCATTTTGGAAGAGGACACACACGGCATAACCCCCCTGACCGTATTAACAGACGTCAGCGCAAGGGAGACCCTACTAAAGCAGGGAACTTCTGTGACCTTAGTAGGTTACGGGCAAACAGAAACGGGGCTTACAGGCATAAAATACGAAGTTGATACCCGTATTACCAACGACCAAAACGGTAATGAGATCCTGGCTGGAGCGAATGGTAAAGATACCTGTTACGGCGATAGTGGCGGACCTGCCATCGCTTACGGGGCGGAAGGTGAGCCTCTGATTTTTGGAGTGACCTCAAGAAGCCCCTTTGAATGTGGAAAAAAAGATACTATTTACGGGCTCATTCATCCACATCTCTGCTGGATTGCAGAGGCTTCTGATGTTATATCCGACCTCGACTTCACCCGTAGCTTTCCCGATATTCACTGCAACGAACAAACGAATGCCCAGGTAAACTATGATTTTGTCGCATCATGTTTAGACTCCTACAACTTGGACGTCAGGGAAGCCCTTAGCTTCCGGGCTTTAAAAGCGCGTTATGAGGAAGACGATTGTAATGAATTACACATAAAATTATCCAGCACGCAGCATTTAGATCTCGAAAACTTGCTTTTTAAAGATCTCAACTTCCTTACAGGGCTTGCTCCCGAGACTTTATCATTAGAAAACAATAGTATAGAAGATATCCATTCGTATGTAAAAAACAAGTCCTTAAAAAACCTCAAAGCCGCTCATAATAAAATAAAACAATTGCCTGATTTTAGCTTTAATAGTCAGCTGCAATCCTTGGACATTTCCCACAATAGGGTAAAATCCCTCATGGGCTTGACTCAGGCCAATCAATTGAAAACATTGTCCATTGCTAATAATAAACTGGAATCGACCGACGGCATCGCCCAAGCTCCCCATATAAAACAGCTAGATCTGTATGCCAACAGAATCGAACAACTAACTGGGGTGGAGAATCTTAAGGAACTTGAATCCATAAACTTTTCACACAACATGGTTTTGCAAATTGATCAATTAGACGGACTAGAGCAGTTAAGAGAAATCATAGCTGAAAATAATTGTATCGGTTCCCTCAACGGCTTATCGTATCTGCCAAAATTGGAAACATTAGAATTAAGCAGCAATTGCATTACAGGGGTACAGAATCTCAGTATTCCCGCAAAATCGATTAACCTGGCAAAAAATTATATTACGGATGCAGACGGTATCATCGATATACAAACACTAGAATCCCTTGACCTCTCCAACAACAAAATCGAGCAGTTGCATTTCATCGATCATACTCCCCTTGAGTCACTGGTATTGAATTTCAACCAAATCAAGACAATCTCTGGATCAGCAAGTAACTTAGAAAGGCTAGAGCTGGTAGCAAACGAGATCAAAGATATATCGTTTGTTGAAAATTTGAAGAAGCTTAGTTCGCTCCATCTTGTCGATAACCTCATACAAGATTACACCCCCTTAAAAAAATTAGACCGACTATCCCAAGTTGCTTTAACGTACGATAGAAATATAAACTTCCAAAATGATTTGGTACAAAGCTTAAAACAGAAGGGTGTGCAAGTAGATCTTTATGTAACATTCAGATTGCAGAGGTTTCAAGCAGCATTGGCAAGCCAGTATCCTCGTTTTGGAACACAGGGTGCAAATATAGCCGAAATCGTAATTGCATTGGCTCTTATCAATGAAACTGATTTAATCTGGGAAATCAATGAACACGGTACTTATATGGAATTTCTTGATTTAGTTATAAATGCCCTTTTCGAATCAATCGATGAGGATACTTTCCGATTAAAAAAACCTGAACAAAACTTATTTGTATCTTTTGCAGCACAGGAGTCAAACTGATGAGAATTATATTTTGGGGGATACTAGCAGCGATAACCATGACTTCTTGTTCGGGAGGATCCAGTAATACATCAAAGAAGAGCCCACCACCTATCCAGGAAAATTCTATTAGCTTAGTAGGCTGCGACGAATTTGATTATGACAGTGAAGATATTACGGTTTATGCATTAACGGGAATCATCAAGCGCAATCGCGAAAAACTGAAAAATAAAAGCTTTTCAGAGATTTTTCAAGCGATTAATAAGAGCTGTACAAAGCCCAGCTAGATGATGTTATGGTGATTACTTAGTCAAGCATTCCCCATAAAAGCTGTCCATCGGCAATCCCAAACAGTGATTGCTGATGGACAGCGAACCGCTACAAGTAGCAGCGAGGATTTTTCGACTTTATCGCAACTTGAGCATGCTAAAGTAATACCGTAAACACAAAAACCCTACCTTCACTTCCAAACGGCCCTTGCACCTGTTCGAAGTGCTGGACAGCTCTATCGTCATTTATCACAATATCCAATTCCCAGTTGACATTATCAACAACCATTTCGATGGTATTATTTTCAATATATAGATCCCTTACAATCAATGGAATCACACCAATAACAGCTCCACTGCAGTCAGCTGAAGCATAGATCTCATTCTGAACTATTGGTAAGATCCTAACTCCAAAGTTAACTTGAACGAGCTTTAGCACAACAAAAAAGCTCTCCAATGCTGAGATGCTCTCACATTGGGACTTAATAGTTCGATTGACTAAATCTGGATACCCTTGTCGCCACTTCAATATTCTAATTTGTGGTTCGGTTAGTCCATTGCTATCCACCCCTTGGAGACAAAGCTCCACATCACCATGAAAATCATGTAAATCTAGAAATAGTTCTTTTGAAGACTGCTATGAATCATCCACGAACTAACTTGCTCGCAATCTTGACTAATCGTGTATTTAATCGACTCAACACCAATTTCTAGAAAACTCAAACTAACGAACCTAGACCTATTGAAACCCTCTTCCGGCCATCCAGTGACTTCATATCGCCCCGAATAACCATCAACCTCAATACTGTCACCTTCCTCGGAAACTTGCCCTTCGACAGCAGGAAGATCTTCAACTCCCCGTATGAACGATTCATTACTAATTAACCTACTGTTCTTACACAACGAAATAAGTAATAGTGTAAATAAAGCGTATTTTAACATATCCCATACTCACTATATTACCATTATGTTATTTTAGGATATCGGAGATGATTTTGGCTTAAGTCAATTACCCCCACCTAAAGAAGGGGGCTTGTGAGGTGACTCGCAAGGGAGACTAGTTGACCAGACCACTAGCAAGAAAGGATGTTTAAATACAGTAT
>JBNKNM010000190.1:0-11065 GCA_050293845.1 Pseudobacteriovorax sp.
TGTACAAAAATTTTTATCACCACTTGTATCAAGAGTTTCATTAAAGTTCCAAAATACCCAACTTTCAAATCTTGTAGGTAATTCTGAATTAATTAACGTTCGTCCTCCAATCACCGCATTAGGGTCATCAGGTGAACCTATTGCACCAATGAAAGAAGCTCGGGGACGATTTATAGAAAAATCTTTTCTTATAGTACCGCCATCATTAACGAGCACGACACTAAAATCAAAAGGCCCACCAGTAACCGGGGTCGTGATTTTGACCTCTTGGGTTTCATTGTTATCACTGGGATCAATGCGCCATCCAATTTGACTAGGCGCTGCAATTCGTATTTTTTCGCCGCCTGTACCACTGTAGAGTAGGACTGATATTTCATCTAAACTGACTCCTAAGCCATGCCTTATTATAACATTCTGATTAGACTGAATTCCAGTATATTCAGCGTAGCGAGAATTAATATTGTCTCCGACTTTCTCCCAAGCCCGTCGCACCTTGTCATATAGTGGTCTACCACCTGGGTCTTCAAATGCCGGGTATACTATTCCAAGCCTTGAGACTACAAGATCCGAGGTTTGCGAAAATATTGCAACCCCAACTAAAATGCTAGCCATTATGATACTTAGGCTAATATTTTTTCGAACCATTTTTCATCCTTTCTTACAAAATGTCGTGTAAACCCTGTTTTATACAGTTCAACTTTATAGTTGTGAGAGATAAGGGAAAGACCGATAACCTTAGATTGATTACTAACAAAGGGATTTATCGCAATCCATCTAAACTGGACATATTCATTTGCCGGTACTGCATAGACTTCAAGAGGTTGATCTTGAAAATCTGCGGCAATCTCAATAGTAGCCCTACGAAGACCATAGCGAGTGTATGAACAAGCTTTATCGGTATACTCATCAGCCCTTCCATCCCAAGGCCCATGCCTGTCAAATTCGTCATAAACGAGCTTCCAGCGAAGCATGATTTTATCTTGAACCTCTTGATCCATATTTTCTCCTAGGCTGTGAATGAATAGCTGATGTTAAGGGCAAGCTGAATGGTCCCGCTCACCTGTGAACCTTTTGGCATGTAAATTCTAAGGGCAAAAAAAGCGGCGGTCCCTAGGGTTGAATCTACCCCGATGGTGCCTTCAAATGGGGTTACTGCTTTCTTAGCAATGCCATTATCGTTATAAACCATAGCGGTCGCAGCAATGGGTATCCCTCGGCTAAGCTCTGATCCAGCGCCGCTATCGCCAAAAACTCTTACTTCAGTGGGTCTTGATGCTCTATCAAAGCGTGCAAGGTTATTCACCTCAATAGGACTAAATTCTACCCACAGGCCCGACGAATGACCATCTTGATTGTTTTTCGAACTTCCTGAGCCGGCTCCAAGGGAAAGGATGGAATCAAAGTTATTTTGTGAGCTTGCTGAACCCCCGTAAACTTGATCTGTGGAAGCTGTGTAGTCTCCGATGAAAAGTTTAACGTCTTGGATCGGTTCGTTACCATCATGTCTTACAAACACATTTAATTGACCTGTGTTTGACTCTTTGTCGATAAGTGGAGCATAAGCACCGTCTGATACTACACCCAAATCAGCACCAATGCCGCCACCAGCGAGCTGATCGTTATAGTTATCTTGGCTATCTATTGACGGTGTGATTAGCAGTGCAACCATAGCCCCTCCTCAAAAGAAGCTTATAGCCTGCAACATAGCAATATGGGAAACCTGCTCAGTCTAATGTTGTTTTGAGTAAGCTTATTTTATTCAATAAAATCATAGCACAAAAAAATTTACGCTTTTTTCAAACCAAACAATTTTAGAACAGCACGATTTTGTAGCTTAGCACTCTGAAATATCCTTTCTATGACAGATATTTCAGGGGTTAGGGTTGAGTGAAGCCAAAACAGTTAGAATAGAGATTCCACCGCCACACGGGGAGATCCAACGGCAGATCATGACTTTTTTTAGTCACCCACATGCTGAAGAACTCTTTATTTGTTGCGGCACAAAATTTGGAAAGACCTTTTCTTGTGGGGCTGCAATGTCACTTTCGGCCCCGGTGCTACCTTCATCGCGCTGGGGCTGGTCTGCTCCTGTCTATCGACAATCTAAAATCGGTTTTGACCTGATTCGAAAACTTTTACCCGAACAGTTTATAAAGCCGAATAAATCAGAATTGACTATTGGAATCAACGGTATCAATACCGACATGTTCTTTGTCCACGGTAAAGATCCAGAGAAAACCATTGAAGGGGATCGGGTTGACGGCTGGGTCATCGATGAAGCCTCAAAACAAAAGCCCGATGTTTATGCTTCAATCCGTACGACTGTTACCCACACGCGCTCACTCGGACGCGGTAAGATTATCGCACCCTCGACCCCATTAGGAAAAAACTCCTGGTTCTATAAAAAATGCATGGCTGCAAAACTTGAAATGGAAAGAGCAGCATACGAGGGAAGATATCCAAAAAGTCTTTTTCTCACTGCTCCTACGGCGGCCAATCCTCATATAGCTAAGGAAGTTATCAAGGAAGCTAGGCGCACTCTGCCTGAACGACTTTTCAAGCAATACTATGAAGCAAAATTCATTGATGATGGTGACATATTTCAAAATGTCAGTGACTGCCTATTTGGCCAAGAAATAACGACCATCCCTGATTATTATGAAATCATTGATCCGAAAGCTGATCAATACGATGTTGTCATCGGTGCCGATTGGGCGAGAAAGCCAGACGGTGATTACACTGTATTTGTGGCCGTAGCTTATGGTCATCCCGATAGTCCCAGGGTTGTTGGATTCCATAGGTCCCGCGGCTTAAACTTTACTCAGCAAATAGCAAACCTCTACAAATTTTCAAAGCGGTTCTACGGCACGACTTTAATACTCCATGATATGACTGGAATGGGAACCGCGATCGAGGACCAGTTAAGGGAGACAGACCTACCGACTGAAGGTATTAATTTTACGATGCAGTCCAAAGCCGAGATGGCTACTAAGCTTATTACTACATTAGAACAAAAGCGGATATTAATACCTAATATCAAAGTTATTAGGGATGAGCTTGAAGCGTATCAGCTTACCATCACAGAAAATGGAAATATGTTGTTTAGTGCTCCTATAGGTATGAACGATGATACTGTCGCAGCCTTAATGCTAGTGAATACGGGAATGCTCAGATTTGTTGATACTAGTTCAGCTATCTTGCTGCTGGATCAGCTTTCTCCACTGCAATCATATTACGACGAACTTATAGAAGACTCAATTTGGTCGGAAGGTGAAATCTTTACTGACAGCGAAAAAGGACTTATGGAATGGATAGGAATAACGACAAGGCCCGACATAGCTTATCTACGTTCGAAAATAGAGAACTAAAAGGCTTGTTAGTAAAGAGTGCTGGCGGTTGGGAAACGATCGAAAACCGTTTTGCAACAACCGGCCACTATAAAGAGACAACTCGTTTTACAGCAAACAAGCTCGATCTAAAGGGCCTATTTTTTACTGAAGATTGGGTCTATATTGTCTGCGATCTTGTGGCTTCAAAGCTTCACAATCAGAAATTAAAGGTTTATCGCAGGGAGCTTATCAAGGGTCGCTACCTTCATTTTTTGGAAGAGGGACACCCGCTACAAGAATCACTTGAAGACCCCAACGAGTTTCATGACTACCACTCTTGGATGTATGTCATTGCGGTTGATCTTGTGCTCATGGGTAACGCTGTACTGTGGGCAACTCGGACACAGGGCACCATCCCCATACCAGCAGAGAACATCGAACTTGAGATCAGCGAAAAGCGTGGCGTCATTTCGGGCTATCTTGTGATAGATCCCGCTAATCCTGGACTTAAAAAACTAAGGATCAGACCAAGCGAGATAATCCACGTGAAACGGCCCAATCCATCAAGCTATTACTGGGGGCTTTCAGCTTTTGTCCCAGGGTCAAGGGCTGTACTTTTTAACCGTTTTACCTCCGAATTTTTAAACAACTACTATATCAAGGGAGCGCAACCACAATTTGCCATTAAGATCGGTAACGCAAACGAACGCTCAGCCTTGCGTCTACTACGATCATTTGAACAAGCTTACACCGGAAGGCAGCAACAACGTAGGCCCATCATCTTACCTGCCGGGGTAGACATAACCCCAACTGAAACAAAGCTCGGCGATCAAAAGCTAAGCGAGTATGTCAAACTAAATCGAGAAACGGTGATCAATCTTCTCGGTGCTCCTAAGCACGAATTTTCGATCAATGAATCAGGCTCTATGGGCTCAGAGGAAACTAAACAGGCCCTAAAGAACTTTTGGGCGCGGACCTTGCTCCCCTCACAACGTCTTGTTGCAGGGAACATGACAAAGCACTATCGGCGATTAGGTAAGCTCGATCGCAATCATTTGCTAATGTTCGACAATAGTGACGTAGAGATCTTGCAAGAAGATAAAAAAGCCAAGGCTGAACTTGCACGGGAAATGCTGTCTGTTCACACCATAAACGAAGTAAGAGCCGAACTTTATTCCATTGAACCACACCCAGACGGTGACGCCCTTGGTCCTAAACCTTTTGAGCAATCGGTAGTAGGTAGGGAGCCAGCAGAGGAAGAGCCTGAAGAAAAAGCACTCACTCAAAAAGATCTTAAACTTGATGATTGGTTCGAGACTAAAGCCCAGATCCGTAACGCTAAGGCTGACCAGGATGAGGAGCAAATAACTGAGCTTGGTCTTAATATCTATCTTGCGGTGCTTGATGAGCTACTTTCGGTAGTCAGTTCTGAACTTGCCAGGGTCACAAAAAGCTATGCCAGCCTTACCGTAAAAGAGTTCCAAAATAGTAGCCAATCACTGAAAAATATTTTTTTGGAAATTTTTTCTGACTACGAGGAGAGCTTTACCGAAGGTTTTACAAATATTACAGAAAGTAGCTTTGACTATGGCTTTGCTACGGCCTTTGAGACCCCTTTTTCAAAACAACTTCAGCACACCTTGCTTTCTGATTCAATTAGCGCCGGAGATGATGCAAGCAGGGCGCAATTACGTGTCCGTGGCATTAAAGCTTTCAGCGGATTCTCAGAAGCAACAACCGAGAGCATGATGGGCGTGATTGAAGCAGGGCTAGCAAGACATAAAGCACAAGATGAAATCCTAATCGATCTTAAAGAGAAGGTCTTGAATGCCAATGCTCGCACTTTTCAGCTTAGGCGTATGGGACGCACCGAAAGCTATACTGCTCAGGCCCTAGGAAAAGAATCTGGTTTTAGGATCGCTGCAAAAGAAAACCCTGACCTTAGGAAAATGTGGCTTACTAGTGGATCATCAGCGGTAAGGGATGAGCATATCCCTTTGCATCGGGAAACCGTTGGGATCAACGAAACCTTTAGTAACGGCTTGCGCTTTCCTCACGATCCCAATGGATCAGCTAAACAGGTAGTTAATTGTGTCTGTGATGTAGTTATCGTGGGAGATCAGAGCGATGCTTAAATATTTATTTTGTAATTTTGATACTAAGACTAAGGGCGATCTTACCATCGAAGGCTACGCTAATCTTTCTGTGAAAGATGGTAAACCTTTTATTGACCGTGGTGATGATTTCATAGAACCAGGGGCCTGGGACTTATCGGAGTTTAAAGAAAACCCTGTTCTTATGATTATTCATACCATGGGTTCCAGTGATCTTGTATCAAAGCTTAATATTGGGGTTATCGATGCCATTGAGGTTGATGAGCAAGGTTTAAGGGTCAAGGCTACTCTAACCAAGTCAAAGCATCCCGATATGCTACATATAAAGACTTTGATCAAAGAGGGATCGCTAAAATCCTTTTCAGTTGGATTTGAAACCATTGAATCTATCCAAGGTGAAATCGAGGGAAAGTCAGTAAGGATTGTTAAAAAAGCAAAGCTTGTTGAAATCTCTGTCGTCCCAATTCCTGAAAATCAATACAGCTTTTTTACAACAAAATGCTTTAACCAAAAGGAATTTAGGCAAGAATTTTTAACCATGAAAAATGTACTCACCGAGCCTACGGTAATTGATATTGAACCATTAAAATCTGAAGTCCAGACAACCAATCGGCTACTAAAACATCTATTACTGAAATTTGACAATATTAAGTTCCTCCAGCCTAAGCCAGCCGGTGAAGGTGTAGAGACTGAGACAGAGACCAAAAAAGTTAAAGAGCTTGAATCAAAGATTGATCAAATGCTTGAAAGATTTGGCAAATAGCAAGGAGAGATTATGAGCAGCATTTCGACAAAGATTGAAAAATTAACCGAACGAGTCGAACAGGCCGAGACTAAGGCCAATGAAATGAAAGACAAGAACGCCGAACTTGAGTCAAAGGTCGAGGAACTGGAAAAAGAAAAGCTAGCCCTTGTTACTAGCAATGGCAAAGCCTATGGCCGGCGCACTGATTCTATTGAAGCAAAGGCTCTTGATCATTTTGGCTGCAAGCATCCGCAAGATTTATTTAGCATAAACACTGCGGACCCACGATATAACTGGGTGAGTAATGATGTTAAGGGTTATGTCAGGCAACTTAAGAGTGATCTTGATGTAGCGCGATGGGTATCTCAACTCTATTATGGTGAACCCCAAGACACATTTACTAGTGATAGGGATCAAGAAAAAATTGTCACTGTTAAAGGCATCCTTGATCATAACTTTGGTAAAGATGTACTGGCCGGCAAGCTAAAAGCCCTTGGTACAGAAATCGAAGGCGGTGGGGCTGAGTGGCTTAATATCGCTATATCTAGCTCTTACATCGAGGAGTTAGAGCTTGATCGTCGTGTTGAATCACTCTTTCGACAGATGCCCATGCCATCGAAGGAATACACTGTACCAAAAGTTAAAGGGCTTCAGAAGGCAAGACGTATTGGCGAAAAGGTTAAAGCGACTCCGACTAATGTTGGAACCACAAACCTTAAACTAAACGCAGAAAAATTTGTTGAATACGTCGAAATGCCCGAAGAAGTAAACGAAGATAGTGCGCCTCCTATTCTTGCTCTGCACCGGATGGAAGCAATTGAATCCCAAGAGCGGGCTATCGAGGCGGGTATTATATCTGGTGATGCTACTCTCAATAACGATAAGACTAGTAACCACATGGATTCAGATACCCGTGATCTTAATCTTTCAGAAACGGCATGGCACGGTCTAAGAAGGCTTGCCCTTGGTAATGGCGAATATGGTGGCGTGTTAGATCTTGGTGGAAATCCAATTTCCCCACTTGCTCTAAGGCGCATACGCGCCCAAATGGGAAAATACGGTACTAGCCCAAGGAATTTAGTTTGGCTCGTGGGTACTACAGCATACCAACATTTCTTATCGTTACCAGGAGTCGTGACCGTTGATAAAATCACCGCAACCTTTGCTACTATCTTACGTGGTTCACTTGCTGCCTTTGACGGTATACCAATCGTAATATCTGAGTGGATGCGCGAAGACTTAAACGAAGACGGTGTTTATGACGGTGTTACCATGGATCGGCTTGGCATTATCTTAGTCAATACCTCTCGTTTTATGACTGGCCTACGTAGACCTATCATGACTCGCATTGTCCAAGACTTACCTGGATGGGATCAAACCCTAATCGGTTCATACCAGCGTAAAGCCTTTGCTGGTTGCGAGCAGGATGCCGATGAGGTCAGCGTAGTTTATGGGATTAATGGATCTAAAGACTTTGTTGCTCCTCAAACACCTACGGACCCCACAACCGCTGCTCTGCTATCAGCTATTCTACAGTCATCTAGCAATGGCGACAAAGTAAGCCCTGAAAAAACTAGAGTTAGCACAACAGCGATGCAGAAAAAAACAAGCGCCAGTAAGAAAACGGATACTGCTACAGACAAAGGAAAGATCGATGAAACTAAAGCTTAAACGAGGGGCGAAAGCCCCCTTTCTTATCGCAACCCCAGAATGCTCCTATAATTGGAGGCCAGGAGAAACAAAAAACGTTCCTCACGAGATTGGTCAAATTTTGTTAGATCGCTACCCTGAACTATTTGTGGCTAGTAAACAAAAATTCGAGAATAAAAAATACAAAACCAATAGGTATGAGAAAAAGCATGCTTAATCTTGTCACGGTAAAAGAAATGCTCAGCTATCTTCGCATCCCTGAAGATGCCGCCGATGAGACTTTAAAAGCTAGTATTTTGTCGGCCATTGAGGATGCAAGCAGCACCATTGAGCAAATTACGGGTAGAAAACTTTCGTTTCAAACTCACAGGCAAACTTTTGACGGGAGGCGGTCTAACCGCCTTCTTGTCCGTGAGTATCCTCTTAAAAGTGTAATATCACTCACCATTGATAAAGTGGAGTACAAGGGCAGCCTCTTTATAGAAGATGAGCAAACAGTCGTCTTTGATACAATGTTTCCCCTTGGGGTACAAAACATAGTCCTTGTCTATACGGCTGGCTATGAGGCAATCCCTGGTATTCTTAAGAGAGCTTGCAGAATCCTTGCAGGATGGTTTCTAAAGATTGAAGAAACCGGACTTATTGGACGAACGGGCGCAAGCAAAAATGGTGAATCTGTTAGCACACCAAACCATATCCCAAAGGTAGTTTATGAACTCTTGCATCCATTTATTAGGCAGGAATTTCCCCTAGGAGATAGGTCCATTGGCAGCATTTGATAAGGGTGAATATGAAAAGCTTATGGCAAAGCTAGAGACGATTGTCAAAAGGGCCAACTCTGATAGTAGCGATATGAGCGAGGTCCTTTTAGCAGCGGCTAGGATTATCGAGCTAGAAGCTAAGCTAAATGTAAGGGAATTACAGCTTGTTAGAAATGACAACTCGATCATGAAAGCAATTGAGTCTCGGCTAGTAAATTCCCAAAGGGCAGAGGTCGGAACCTTCGATCATCGTTTCGCCCATGTCTACGAGCATGGCCTACCATTTACCGACAATATGCGTAAGGCTATGTTTTACAAATTAAGAGTTTCTGAAAGATTTAGAGAAAACTATAGCTCAAAGGAACGAATTGATATGCAGAGGGGAGCCTACCGAAGAGCGGCATATCTTGGTCCAGCCCTTGAGACAAAGAGGGAGGAAGTTTTAAAAATTCTACTTGAAAGGTTCACACGTGGGCTTTGAAAAGTCAGATCAGACTATCATTATAGAAAGGTTGACTGAGGTATTATCTTCTACCCCAGCCATAAGGAAAGTCGAATATAAGGGTCTCAGACTTAACTTTGAAGACTGGCACGATTACGAGCTTCCTGCAATCCAGTTTTATGATGCTGGCGACTCAGCAAAACATGATCGAGACTATTTGACTGTAGACTGGTTAGTGAACCTTGAGCTTATTCTTAAAACGACGCAGCGAGGGGTTGTAGATCAAACCACTCTTTATGACTTTAGAAAAAAGGTTATTACGGAAATTTGGAACAGCCGGAAACTCGGCCTAAGTCAAATCACCAGTATTGAATATAAGAAAAATCAGACTGGGATACATGTACTTGATCCTTATTACTGGTCAACCTTGCAGATCATGATTAGCTACAGAGAGCGGATTAGATAGTATTCGTAACTCCTATTTTTTCCATATAGCTGTTTTTACCTTAAAAATTCGCCTTGATAATAACAACTTTGGGATAACCGATTATTTTTTCCTCTCCCAGCCTCCTATCCTTGAGACCGGAGGGAAGTTCGATGAAAAACTATGCTGCTATATATGAAGATCAAGGCGATGCAAGTTCACTAGAGCAAAAGTGGTTTATTAAAGAAGAGGCCACTAGAGGTGTACTTACTGCACCGGGTAATAGCGATTATTTCCTTGCTCAAAACGGCGGATCAATTGAATACACCCAAACCATAGAATCATCGGAACAAAAGTCAGGCCGCCATCATAAAACGCCAATAGAGCAGCGAGAAACAACAGACTGGTCATTTACAACCTTCTGCAATATCGATCTTTCCGCAACCGATGGACAAAGCTCAATCGATAGGGCCATTAGAACCCTCTATAAAAATATGTTTGGTAATGAGTCAGTTAGCGGTGGGATCATAGCATTTGATTCCACCATAGCCCCACAAAAAACATTCTCCATTTTTGAGATTGCAGATATTCACTCGAATCAGGTTTTTGGCGCGATTCCCGAAGCGGTAAACCTAAACTTTCCTGGCGATGGACAACCCATGCAAGAATGGTCAGGGTTTGCTAAGTCAGCTCTACTTGTGGGGATCGGTAAGTCAACGATTGATAACACTGGAGGCAATACTTTCGAGTTAGAAAACGGTGAAGGTGAGCTATTCCCGGTAGATGCTTATGTCATGATAGTGGGTAGTGATGGTGTAACAAGACTAGATGGCACAAGCAACGGACCGCGACAAGTAGAGGATCGACAGGGTGATACCATCATTTTATCGGGTGAACCCCTAGCAGCTAGTGATGGCTCAACAAATGCTATTTACCTTGTCTATTGGGAGCCAGAAAATACTAAAGCAATTGACAATATTCAAACAGGCATCGGTAATGGAGAGATTACCATTGCAGGAATAGATCCAAGAGCGGGTGAACTTGATAATTCTATTCGCTCTCTTTCCATAAACTGCACTAATAACCACGAACGAATCGATTACGTTTATGGTAAAAAAGGTCTCGGTGATACTGTGTTTAATGCAGCAGGTCGTCTTACTTGTGAATTGACGATGGAGATTAACCTCAACCGTAGGCTCTTGCAGTATATCATCGGGCGACGAAGGTTTGAGGGAACAAATATCAATATAAAACTTGGCGATCTTTATGGTCGTCACCTCTCGGTTGAGATCCCGCGCTTTATTGCTAATGTCCCAACTATTCCTATACCAGATACCGGCTCCATACCTGTGAGCTTTACCGGAAACCTATATCAAAGCCTAATCCCCGGCGATGAAATAACAATTAAGTTCAACTAAAGGAATAGTATGCCTATTAATTCGAAAATCTTTGAACAAAAACGTATCTCTGTCATTAGCTCTCTTGATGATGCCTTGGAGAGGGTTACTCCTAAAGCTTATGGTGACTACCTTAAAACCCTCGATGAAAAGTTTTTAAATTTAAAAGAAGGAATCGAGCCAACAAGGTTCATTTTAAAAGG
>JBNKNM010000191.1:0-11060 GCA_050293845.1 Pseudobacteriovorax sp.
GCGGGAGTAGCTCAGTTGGCTAGAGCGACGCGTTGCCATCGCGTAGGTCGAGGGTTCGAGTCCCTTTTCCCGCTCCAAACTTCTTTAATCCTTAGATTAAGTTATCTTTAATGTTCCTCTTCCGCCAGCTCATTTATTGCCCAGCCCCAGAAAAATCAATATGGTTGTTGGTAAATAGAGTATATATCACAAATTAATTAACAGAAACTCTAGAGCACTCTTTGCAGTATATTGACATGGGCGATTTTTTAAGAAAGCGATCACTCTCCTATAGGCTATCACTAGGTATCCTAATTGGAAGCTCTATTATCACATTTTGTTTTAGCGTTGTAACCCTCTATTGGGATTATCGAACCGAGCTTCGCCAGATCGAGCAAACCCTGGATCAAGTACAATCTTTATACCTAGAGAGTATCAGTCAAAATCTTTGGAACATGAATGACGAAAGCATCAAGTTAAACCTGCAGAGTATTACCAGTTTAGGCGATATAAACTATGCTCATATTTTGATTCAAGATAAAATAGTCTATTCTTCAGGGGATAAACTACCTCCTTCCAACCAGCAAAAAAAAATCTTCTCCATCAATTATCATCGTGATGGTCGTAATTACCATTTAGGCGATCTTGTCGTTTCCGCAGATCTTGGCGGTGCTTACACACGATTACAAGAAGAAGTTCTGTACGAATTTGCCACTTCTTTCTGTAAAACCCTTATTCTCTTACTTTTTATCCTAGCTTTTTTCCATAAGCTCGTAACCAGACACTTGATTCATATCGCTCACTATCTGTCTGAGTTTTCGCCATCTACTAAAGATTTAGCGCTCTTCCGTAGGCCAGGAATCAGCGATGAGCTTACCATGGTGGTTAATGCAATCTCAAGAATGAAGCATGAGATAAATGACCAGCTGAGTAAACGACTGGAAGCTGAAGAGCAGCTAAAAGCTCTCAATATCAGCTTAGAGGCTGAAGTAAAAAAAAGAATCAAAGAAAATGAGCTTCAGCAAATGGCCATAGAAAGCACTGCTCGCCTCTCATCCTTGGGTGAAATGGCTGGTGGTGTCGCCCACGAAATCAATAACCCCCTAACAATTATTTATGGATATGTAACCATGCTCCGTAAAGCGGTGGACAACAACAGTTTGAGCCCTGCAAAAATTGACCTGATCGTAGAAAAGATTGAAGTGACAGTCGATCGTATCACGCAAACCATCGAAGGCTTACTCCGTCTGGCGCAAAACCAATGCGAAAGCCCTCCCCAAGTCCACTCCCTGAGCCTCATTATTAGAGACATATTGGCCATCAGTCGGGAAAAGTTTACCCGCAGTGGTATAGAGATAAAACTAGATATCCCTGACTATGAAATAAAGGCTCCCTGTCAGCCGGCGGAAATTGGACAAATTCTGATTAACCTCCTTAATAACGCCTACTATGAAATTAAAGATAGGGGATCTCCTTGGGTAAAAATCACCCTAAAGGATACCCCCGATAACATGGCTGAAATTGCTATTATAGATTCGGGTCCAGGGATAGAGACCAAAATACGAAGTAAAATTCTAAAGCCGTTCTTTACAACAAAGCCTCCGGGTAAAGGAGCGGGGCTTGGGCTTAGTATTTCCCAAGCTATCGCCCAAGGTCACCACGGGCAGCTTTATTTAGATGAATCTAGCAAACATACACGCTTTGTGCTCGCACTGCCTGCAGATATCTCAGCCATTCATTCCCCCCACAGTTTGTCCAATCAATTAAGCTTTCATTAGCATGATGGAGTTCATTCTCCCTATTCTATCTACTGAATTTCCATCTCTCTTGTCGCCTTGAGATTGCAATATAAGCCATTTTAGGTTACTTAGTAATGGCAACTCTGAATGGATAGGAAGACTACGCATGACTGATGCAAAATCTTATTGGGAGCGATACTACGCTGAAAATAAATTTTTAAATGGCAAAGAACCAAACGCCTTCCTTGTCAAAATGCTTCCGCGTATGCAGAAAGGTAAGGTTCTGGATGTAGCCATGGGTGAAGGCACAAATGCTGTATACCTCGCCCAAAAGGAGTACAAGGTTAAAGGCTTTGATATTTCTAAAACTGCCATTGAGAGATCTAAATCCCTCGCTCGGGAAACCGGAGTAGATATCGATGCAAATTTTGCCGACTTGGACTTGTTCTTGATGGGATTGCTGGAGTATGACTCCATTATTATGACTTACTTTAAACCCACTGTTACCCGTTACTATAATTCGATCATCAGCGCACTCAAGCAGGGGGGAACTTTGCTGGTTCACTCCTATAGCAATGCAGAAATGACAGAGGCCATTGGGAAAGGCGAAGGCTACCGCGACTACTTTTTTTCCGCTAATGAACTGCTTCGGAACTTACAAGGTTTGCGCATTTTGTTTTATCAGGAAGGCCTTATTGATGGGCATCATGTGGTACAGTGCTTAGCACAAAAACCGGTCGATAAAGACGCTGCAAAGTTAGGAATTTTCGACATGCATACAGCTGGTCATCGCGGAGAAAAATCAAAGCAATTGGAACTCGCCGAAAAGCTCTTTAAAAAGTAAGTTAACAATCAGTGAGAGGCTCTATCCAACCTCTTTTTTAGGTGTGGCGGGAATTTTAAAAAAAATTGCAGAAAAACCTATTTTATAACATAGGGTTGGTAGCCTTTGTTTATCGCCCATTAGGAAAAATTATATGAGCAAGGATCTAAAACTTGGTAATCACTTTCTTTCCCAATGCAATACCAGTGCCTCAACGTATCAAGCATTTAAGCAGCTTCTTACACAACTCCAACAAGAATCAAGCCGGCTGGAAGCCCATCAGACGTTAAAAGAGCTCCTGCTCATTCATGACTCTACCCTAGACCCCATAGGATTTAGTAAGCGCCACTTTTTTAGCTTCTATAATATCTCTTTGGCTCAAAATCAAAAACTAAAACTGCTCCAGTTCCCCAGTACTTTTACTCCTGAAGAATGGTCTTTCACATTTTATGAAGGTCTATCTCGCTTTCCTATTAACGAATTCACCAACAAGGTCATAACTGAGCTAGGTTGCGGCAACGGATGGGTTTCCATCGCCCTAGCTCAACGTAGCCCCTTGAGTAAAATATACGGCTTAGATATCAACCCACGAGCTATAACTTGCGCCCAAATCAATGTTTTTCTTAACGGTATGGATGATAGCAGTTCTCCCATTAGAGATGGTAGTGGACGCCCGCTATGGGATAAGGTTGAGTTTTATCATAGCGATTTGCTAGAAGCACTTAGGGAACGGAGCATTGGCCTAGACCTAGTTATCGGCTGTATCCCCCAAGTCCTAGCACCTGACCCTGACGCTCTTCTTGAAATTGTAACCGAATCTGCTTCCGATCAAGAACTGTACGATCTCTCTAATTATACAGAAGCACACGGATATATAGAAGATCAGTTTGGCCTCGGCCTGATAGCCAAAGCCACTGAAGAAGCTGTCCAGGTTCTTCATCCCAACGGCCGTATGATCTTTAACTTAGGGGGCCGGCCCGGAACAAAAGTCCTTGAGGGACTCTTTAAGAGGCGTGGTTTTACCGTAAAAAAAATCTGGAGTACACGGGTGGTACAAGCTGGTGATACTGAAATCGATGCGCTTGTCAAAATTGAAAAGAGCAGCCAGCATCGCTTCGAATTCTATATGGGTCCCAATGCCCAGGAATCTATTTCCGCTAAAACGGCGCAAGCTTTGCTTGCTGCGGGAGGAGAAATTTCTCACTCATTAAGTGTCTATGAAGCTTCACTCCCGGCCCATGAGCAAGTCGCTAATATACTTCGCTTTTTAGCGAAACCGGAACACAAGAGCTTACATGAAGGCCTTGATTTGTCCTCAGAAGATCCTGAAGTCTATCAAGAGAGAGTAAATTTTTTGAGCCATCTGGCTTCATTTCTTGAAGACCGCAGCGAATTACCTTATGGAGAGACGCAGGGGCACTCAAGCCTGCGTCGGAGCATATCGCTATTCCTGCGAAGTTACTTCCGTTGCCCTGTCCAAAGTGAAAATATTTTTATCGCTCCTTCTCGGGCTGATGTGATTTCCAATATGATAAAGGTTTATGGGCCACAGGTTATTCTTTTTGATCAAAAATTACTATATGCGATCCAGGGCGATAGCGGAGTCGGATCATTACAAAATCTGTTTCCACAGATTCTAGAATCTCCCCAGCGTGTTGATCTTCTCAAAGAACTCATACATCGCATCCGTCCTGACCTCGTTGTGACCTCCTTGAACAAATTCGAAAATGAATCTCCTGAGTTTTTGCGTCAACTATTCATAGCGACGAAAGAATCATCTTCGCGACTGGTGCTAGATATGAGTGACTATTTTGACCTATCCAGTCAACCAACCACAAATGCAGCACTATCCCTTTTATCGGAACAACATTTACCTTCTCATGTCACATTGATTTGCGGGCTTGTAAAAAATAAAGTATATGCCGACCTTCATTTGTGCTTTACCATCAGTGAAAATCAACCCTTTTTCAATGACATGATTGCTGCGGCAGAATTAACATATAGTCGCGCTCCCCTGTTTACTCAATCATATTACCATAAAATATTTGATGATCTTCTCACTTTCCATCTAGCAGATGCGCGGGGACTTGGGGTAGTAGAAAGGCAATTACAAAGTGATCAAAACCATAGTGAACTATCACCGGTTTCCCCCCATGTTGAGAAGGCATTTTTTCATCCAGCCATTGCAAGAGCAAAACTATCTCTAAATACCGCAACAATAAGATTAGATTATGGAGAAAACATACTTCCTATTCCTCGCATTCTACAAACCAGCATTTATGAGGCTTTTGTCCGTAGCGATATCTCTCTGACTGACTCGATGGTTAAGGATGAAATAATTCTTTATATGCAAAAAATTTTCAAAATCTTTCCTAAAGCTGATACTGAAGTATTTCAAGGATCTGGAGTAGCTCCGCTATTTGCCAATACCCTTGAAGGAATTTGTAAACAAGATAGTTCTCTGGTATTTCCCTCAGGAAGCTATGGAGAGTTTCACGCCACTGCATTATTTTTCGATGTTCCCATTATCAACTGCGAAACACAAGAGAGCAATTTCTTCAAATACTCCCCTAAGGCTCTACATGAATGCTTAACGGGCAAAAAAAATCCGTGGATTTTCTTGAACGCTCCCTGCGTTAATCCTACAGGAGCTTTATATTCATCAGCTGAAATTGCTGAAATAATAGCTATAGCCAAGTCCCATGGTGCGGGTATTATTTTTGATGCCACATTTGCTGGTCTTGAATTTAATCCCAAAAATGGGAATCTAGATCTTGATAACTTGTTCGATGACTCCTTCCCTTGGATATTCCTAATTGGGATTGCAAAACTGTTTGCTGCAGGAGGTTTACGGTTTGGAGCAGCCGTCACGAACTACCCTGACCTCAAGGAAGCTCTTTTTCGCAGCCCCTATCGCCCCCCTCACTTTACTGTTGCCTATGCCGCAAAACAGCTGTTTCAGAAATTACGATTGGAAAACCCCAACCTACAGGCATCTTTAGGTGAGCAAAGGCACACTCTTTGCAAAAGGGCTCAGCAACTTGAAGTGATGCTGAAACAAAGCGGTTGGCATGTTATAGAACCCCAAGGCGGCTTATTTTTAATAGCCAAGCCAATATACTTTATCGGTAAAAATTGGCAATCTGCAAAAAGCAACGAAGCTTATACTATTGATAGTCAAAATATTGCCGAAATTTTATTCAAAGAAAAAAACTTACTCATTAACGGTAGCGATTGGACGGGGATCCCTGGATACTGCCGCTTCGTCCTCTCGGTTGAGCAGGAGGAGTTCGCAACCAGTCTTACACTGCTTCAAGAATTCTATCAGGAATTTAAAGAAAACGAGAACTAGCAATTCATCGAAGAGGGGATACCATTGGTATCCCCTCTATCTTTTTTAAGAGTTTGTATGAGCCATAAGATTTGAAATTTGTTTAGAAAACTTTAATGGATCTTCAATGGGAGATCCTTCTGTGAGCAAAGCCTGGTTGTAGAGAATTTCTGCCCATTCTTTCTGTGCATCCTCAGTAAGGCTTTGCATCTTTGTGAATACTGGATGATCCGGATTGATTTCCATAATTCGTTTAGATTTAGGAACAGACTGTCCCATAGCTTCCATCATTCTTTCCATCCGCGCAGAAGGATCGTAAGCCCCTGAGACTAAGCAGCAAGGGGAGTCAACTAACCGCGGTGAAATTTTAACTTCTTTTACGTTTGCTGCCACAGCACCTTTGATCGTTTCTAAGAGGGATTTATATTCTTTTTCTTTAGACTTAATATCCTCTTCGTTTTGCTTTTTTTCTTCCTCAGAATCCAGCTCCAAGCCTTCCTTAGTAATACTACGCAAGTGCTTTTCCTGGTATTGCGTCATAGACTGCATGACCCACTCATCAACAGGATCGATACAATATAAGACTTCATAGCCCTTTTGCTTTAATTTTTCTAAGTATGGGCTACACTCCACTTGTTTAATGGATTCACCGGTAATGTAATAAATCTCTTTCTGAGCTTCCTTCATTCTTTCAACATATTCTCTTAACGTTGTTAAGGAATCTGTTTCATTGGAGTGAAAGAGTGCCAGTTCCTGAAGCTTATCTTTATTGCTAAAGTCATTAGCAATACCTTCTTTCAAGGTGGAGCCAAAGTTCTTCCAAATTCCCTCGTACTTTTCTCGATCCTTGCTCAGCATTGTTTTAAAGGTTTTTAGAAGCTTAGTTGACAAGGCTTTTTTAATACCTTGAATTTGTTTATCTTTCTGTAAAATTTCTCGAGAAACATTTAAAGAGAGATCGTTGGCTTCTATCACACCTTTAATGAATCTGAAATGCGGAGGAAGTAGTTCCTCACAGTGATCCATTATGAATACCCTATTTACATAGAGAGATAGTCCCCACTTGGTGTCTCGATAATTGTAGTCCATAGGAACTTGGCCAGGAATAAACATCAAGGCCGTAAACTCTTGAGATCCCTCGGCTTTATAGAATATACGATCAACAGGTGGTACCCAATCATGGGTGACATGTTTATAAAATTCTGTATATTCGTCTTCAGTAACTTCTGATGGATCTCGCAACCATATGGCTTTACGGCTATTTAGAGTTTCGTCTTCGATAGTAGTTTTGGTTTTACCTTCTATAGGCTTACCATCCTTATCGAGTTCTGGTTCTTCCTTCGTTACTTCCATTTTTATAGGGAAGTCAATGAAGTCAGAATATTTTTTAACGGTGCTTTTAAGGGTCCATTCATCGGTAAAGTCCTGAGCTTCGTCATCATCTGGAAATGATTTCAAAAACAAAGTAATTTTCGTTCCCTGACCATCAGTACTTCCGGAAGCTCCTTCGATTGTATAAGAGCCATCCCCTGCGGATTCCCAGATAACCTTTTCCTGAGAGCCAGCTTTTTGGGTTTCAAGCCTCACTTTATCAGCAACCATAAAAGAAGAATAAAAACCCACACCGAACTGTCCAATCAGATCAGGTGAATCCTTAAGTTCTTGAGATTTTTTTAGGAATTCCTTTGTACCAGAACGTGCAATGGTACCGATATTAGTTAAAACTTCTTCTTCGCTCATCCCTATTCCATTATCTATAATGGTAAGAGTTTTATTATTTTTATCAGGAACCAAGCGAATAAATTTGTCTTCGCCAGAAGTGCTGAGGTCAGCATTTGCAGCTTCTTCATATCTTAATTTATCTAATGCATCCGAGGCATTAGATATCAATTCCCTGAGAAAGATTTCTCGATGGGAATACAAAGAATGTACCATAAGGTCCAGTATTTCTTTGACTTCAGCTTGGAATTGTTTGGTTTCTTTGGACATTTTTACCCTCAAAAATGGAAAAGTTTCTCAGTATCTGAATAATGAGTCCCCTTCTGGGATTGTCAAGTATCTGATCAAAAAAAGTCATAATAGATACATCTTGCATAAGTGTAAAAAATGATTGATTTTAACAGATTGCACACAGTTGCGGTTTTACCGTAGGAAGCAGTAAAACCGTAAAAAGAAAGGTCTCATGGCAAGATATTATTCAGCGTGGGAACTATGTTTTTTTGACTGACCAACTCCCATTACCATGGAAAACAAGGAATTCTCACTCTTGCGGTAAGGATTGATTTTACTTTGAAAGCGTTCTCCTGCAGTCATCTTTTCCGTATCATGGCGGGTGATGAACTCAAATAAGGGGCTGCGCGATCGGATGGGAGCAGATTGCTCAATTGATTTTTCGAAGGTTCCTGACTCATTTTCCACGACTTGCCTCCTAACCGCATCAAAAGTCAACACGAAATTACTGCATATTTTAGGCCACTTCCCTTTAATACCTCTGGTTTATTATAATCGCACCGATAGCATGAGAGAAGGATTAATAGAAAGTTAGTTTTAATCCAAGACTTTACGCCATAATAAGGGCCCTGTTCTTAGTATTTTAGCTAACTTACCGAAAAAATCCTATGGGTATAATCATCACAAATCATTTTTGAGGAATCTCGTTTGGGCACAAAAGTCATCGTTAATTCCTTTCAGCAATTAACAATATCTTGTCCCTTATGTGAGATTGAGGATACTCATCATAGGATCAAACCTACTTTATATCGAGAAACCAGTCGCGATATCGATCTGCGCCCAAAGTCTGTAGACTGGAACCCCAAAGCCTCTCCCAAAGTAGATCCCAAAGTATATTTTTTTTGGAAGTGTAATCATTGTCATTTTTGCTCCGACCAAAAGAGCTATATTACTCCCTTTGCAGAAGGTATTATGAGCGCCGTTCGCTTTAGAAAGCTCTTAAAACCAGCTTTGGAGCAAGATGCGGCCTATATGGAACTGAAAGAACTACTCGCTCCCCAGGACGAAGACAAAACCCCGCAATTCGTTAAAGCGATGCGCCGCTGTTTTTTGGCCATCTATCAGCATGAGGCTGTTGAGGAAATTGCCATTAAGGAGAGCCTAAAAATTGGCTCTTATTACCTCCGGCTCGCATGGATGATACGCGATATCAAAACCTCAAAAACAAAGGCTAATTTATACAAATTGCCCACCCGGGAGTTACTACGTCAAACTAAAAGGATATGGCCTTCCCTCCCCATAACAGAACTTTCTATTGTCCAACGCGCCATAGAATATTATACCCGTTCGCTCAAACAATCCCATGCCATAAAAACTACACTCTCGGAAATCCAAATCAACTTGGTGATTGCTCGTATGTACTTACAAATAGGTGAACTGAAGTCGGCTCACCATCTGTTGCTAGAAAATCGAACCCGTGCAAAAAATTATGAACTAATCGTAAAACAAAAAGAAAAGTCAGCTAAACAAGGTGATAGTGAGATAGATCAGATGTCAATGGATGCAAGCAAAGCGGTAAATTCAGTAAGAAACGTGTACCTTATCTACGAACATCTCGATCAAATAAGGTTTAAAAAGGAAGTGGACCAAGCTTTGAAGTTTTTTATACAAGAGGAACTTGGCAAAAAGGAAATCACTGAACAGCGGGACTCCCTTAAGAAAAAAGGTTATGAAGAAGAGATCATCGATAAGATTGCCCCTATTCAGAAGAAAAAAGGGATCTTTGAGTTTTTAAAATAAAGTTGACCTCCTTCAGTATTTACTTAGTACTGTGCAGCCTTAAGCAAAGGTTATCCACACATCTTGACACACCACTTAATTCAGCGCATACTAGGCTAAGTACTCATTTATTTTTAGTGGCTTATAGAAAAAAATGACCTACACAACTCTGTCGAACATACTATCACTCCCTCCACAGTTACAATATCCTTTAATAACAGATAGTTAAGACCTACTATGCGCTAGATTATTCTGTTACTGTCCATATTTTAGTACTCTCTTAGCCTATTGACCCATGAAATATCAATAACTTAACAAAGGCAGTTTTTGGCAAGACCTTTGCTTTAACATAAGCACAGGCAAAATATAATCTTCAAAGTTACAAGGCTGGATGCCAAGATCTAACATGATGTTGATCTTTGAAGGTTATTTGCTAAATAGCATAATACTAGTGGGATTTATTCCACTGATCTCATAGGTAAACCCCTGTGATGTTTCGCTCCTCACTCTTGCGGGACCACCTTTTTTCGGAAAAGGTGGCCTTGTTTTTTTTTGGGGAGAAAATTATTTCCTTGTACCAGAAGCTGCTAACAACTTTCTGGATCATAACATGTGACATGCTCTCGCGACTGAAGGTGAAACTAAAAAAACAACCCGGCTATAAAAAATAGCTGGGTTGTTTTCAGCATGTATAGAAAACCTCTAGACTTAGAAATTCTTTTCTTTCAAAAGGTAAAAGAAAAGAAACTAATATGAAGATTAAAAAATTCTTCTGACATTAAATCGCCCATATTCTCCATAAAAAACACCTGGCAATCCTCAGACCGCAAGTCTGCAGATTCAGAATATACAACACGGCTTTTAGGGCTCAAAGTTAACTCGCTTGATATGTTTGCTGAAGAAAAATCTCCTCCCGGCCATACCATCAGACAGCGCCCTTTTTCAGTCTCTCCTAATGCGCTGTCGCCTCCATTTATCTGTAACAAATCGATCTGCGAACGTAGCATGATAGCAGCCAATGCATCCCCACCGTCTCCTTCTTTCAAATCATCCACTTGTGCCACAACTGATGAAAAGGCTAACTGAGTCCCTGCAGACCCCGCAGCTACTTCTTTCTTTTGAATCTGGGGAGCGCTTTCAAAAATATTGCTTCCACAACTTAGAATCAAGCTAGATAGTACTGCTATGCAAATATATAAATGCTTCATCTTTTTCTTCCTCTAGCTTAGTTAGTGACTCGTTTTTGATAGATAATTGTCTCATTCTGAGAGCAGGTGATCTCACCCTGGGAAGAAAACACCATGGGACCTATGATATCGCAGAATTTTTGACATTCTCTTTGACTGGAAACGCTTGCATTATAGAATACTTGAGAACCTGTCGCGGTCTGCCTCCCCAAAGAGCAGGACGTTGTCCCACTAAGATTCATATCATCAACTTTATCAAATGCAATGAGCTT
>JBNKNM010000192.1:0-11025 GCA_050293845.1 Pseudobacteriovorax sp.
ATTCGATGCTCGCCGCAGGGCTTCTCCATTCCTCCCGGCCCTAACGAGACCGGGTTTCCTGGAGAAGTTTGATGAAACTTTTTTATACTGCCGCTTCACCTTATGCCAGAAAAGTGCGAGTATTACTGCGTGAATTCGATATCCAGGAAGTGGAGGAAGTTTTCGTCGACTACAAAGATAATGATCCGAACCTCATTGTCACCAACCCCCTTGGCAAGGTTCCCGCCCTGATTACTGGTGAGGACGAAGTTTTATTTGACAGTCAAGTCATCTGCGAATTTTTAGACTATCGTTATAATGAGGGTCGCTGGACACCTTCAACATGGCCAGAAAAAGTAGCTATGGCTGCAGTCCACGGTATGATAGATCAATCTGTTGTCATGATAGTGGAAAAACGACGTCCTGAAGACAAACAGTATGACTATTGGCTGAGACGCTATGAAAAAGCCATTCCGCGATCATTACAATGGCTTTACTCCAACCATGGAACGGATTTTCTCGCCACTCCTAATATTCTTTCCTTATCCCTGGCCTGTCTTTTAGAGTACTTGGACTTCCGGCATCCCGAACTTCCTTGGCGACAGCAGGTTCCTGAATTTTCAGAGTGGCTGGAGTCGATGAGCCATAGGAAATCCCTTGAAGTAACCCGTCCCAGTTCTTCATAGGACTAAATGACATGATTGCCATGGGGACTAATATTTCTTTACAGTATATAGGGGATTTAGTTAAATGACATAAAACAAATATACGATGTGGGGTTTTCGATGAATAAAGTAATCCCAAGAACCATCAAGTATATAGAGAATTATCACAATTCCCTGTATAAGAGTAGCATTCTTGCAAGACTTCAAAGAATGACTCATGGCCACCTCTCCGTGGAAATAGAAGGTGATGAGCATAAGTACTCCTTTGGATTAGGACAAAAAATCCGCGCCGATTTGTATATAAAAAGTGAGCAGTTTTTTCTGCGTTTACTGCGCTACGGTGAGGTAGGTTTCGGGGAATCCTATGTAGAAGGTGATTGGGAGTCCAAAGACCTAGTATCCCTTATCAAATGGTTTATCATCAATATTCACAATTCGGGAAGCAAAGATCCTCCCCTGTTTCTCATCCTTGATGGCCTCCATAAAGTTAAAAGATTTATGAACCAAAGTTCCTATAGCAGCTTCGATAAAAATATCAGTTATCACTATGACTTAGGTAAGTTCTTCTTCGCGCAATTTCTCGATGAAACTTTAACAAACTCCTCGGGAATGTTCTCAGGACAAGACTTGAATCTCGAAAGCGCTCAAATTGTAAAGAACCGAAAAATCAGCGAACAGCTCATGTTAGATAGTGGTACTACTGTGCTCGACCTTGGTTGCGGTTGGGGGTCTTTATCTTTCTATATCGCTTTGAGCTTTGGTTGCCCAGTAACCTGTGTAACCGTATCAGAAGAGCAGTACCGCTATATTCGTGAGCGCATTGAAGAGCTTCATCTCAACAAGCTAATCACGCCTATGCTTTGCGATTATCGTGATGTGAAGGGCAGCTTTGACCGTATCGTATCCGTAGAGCTTATAGATTCTTTGGTGCGCTCGGATTTACATAATTTTTGGGGGATGTGTGACTATTTACTGAAACCCAAAGGTCGTATGGTTCATCAATTATTGTTACAACCAGAAACAAAACAGTTTAGTTCTACACAAGGAGATTGGGTACAGAAATATATTACTCCAGGGGCATTGACACCAACAATGACAGAACTATGTATGGCAATCCGGTCAGCAAGCAGTTTCCAAATAGAGCATCTTAACAACTTAGGTCAGGATTATGCTAAAACCTATGAACTTTGGTTAAGCAGGTTCACTGATAAGATAGATTTTCTCAGACGGCAAGGATACGACGAAAACTTTCTAAGAACATGGCAATACTACTTAGCATATGCACAGGCTGCCCATAGCCTTGAAGCGTTAACATGTACGCAAATCACTTTAAAAAGGGCTAAAGACCAACTTTTATAGCAGCGATTTATCTCAGTTGCTCGAATGAAAGAAAGTAGAATTTTGTGAAAACTCTAAGAGAATAAAGCTCAACGAGAAATGAATTATATGTTAAAATAAACAATTCCTTAAACTAGCCTGGGTAATCATATATGATAACTTCAATGAACAGTAGGGATTTGTTCCAAGGATACTCTATTGTTATAGCTGGTGATATAGCAGAACTCAAACAATCGGTTGTTAAGGAATTTTCATTAAGGGGCTCTGAGCCTGTCATAATCGGCTCTGGAGACGATGCAATCGTTGATTGCATAACTCAAAATTCCGTAGATGTACTGCTGTTAATTACTAAGCAGAATGCAATTCCGCTTGCAAAAAGAATAGCCTGGAAGGTTACTGATTCTGGGAATAGACCACATGTTTTTTGGACCATCAGCGATATTTTTATCCCCTTATCTGATGGCTTTACACCGTATGAATTCAAGACTAATGAGTTGCTAAAACCTATCTACTATTCGCTACTTATTTATAAGGATTTACTCGACCATGGCTAGTCTAAAAGATAAGTCATCTACTATTGTTATAATCGATAAGTCAGGAACAATGCGCTCTTCTTTCTCTAGCGTATTACGAGAGCTCGGTTACAATAACTTACTTTCATTAAAGTCAATAAAAGAATTTATAGCATTCAAAAACAGAGGTCAAACATCCTGGATTGTCACTCACAGTTATTTACAGGATAGTCTCTCTGCCTTTCACCTTCTGCGGCTAGCCTTGGAAAATCCTGAATTTCAAAATCTAAGAGTCACCATTCTTTTTGATGAAAGTGAAGAACAGTATATTCCTTTTGCCTTTGCAATGGGAGCTATTTCCTACCATGTTGGTCCCTTAACTCCCACGGTAATCCGCAATCAATTTGGAAATGTTTTAAACACGATAAATGCAGAGCCTGACTATATTATAGCTGCCAGGTTTTGTCGCGAATTTCTACTAAGAAAAAAGTTGCTTGAGGATCTAGTTGAGTTAGAGACCATACTTCTAGAAGGCTATGATCACTCACCAGAACAGTTTTTCCGAACAGCTGAAGCTTACTTTATATCTGGCAATGAGCATAAGGGTATAGAAACTCTTTTTGAATCACTCGTTTATGACAGTGGCTTACGAGATCAGGCTAACGCTTTGAGTCAAAAATATGTGGGACGTCCCCTTGCCGATCATGAAAACATCCTTCAATTCGATACTTGTATTTTGATTGATTCAGATGTGGCTGTTCGCAGAACCTTGATCCCACTCATTAAAGCTTTAAATTTCAAAAATATTGTTGAATTTGATGATGGCCGCAAAGCCCTTGACTTCTCACGAAGAGCCCCTAACATAGATCTGATCGTCACAGAATGGAAACTAAGGGAGTTATTTGGTCCCACTCTTATACAAATACTCAGGTATGAACTGGACTCCACAATCCCCATTATTGTTTGTTCATCATTATTAAAAAAAGAAGACGAAATTCTTCTGCAGGAAATAAATGTCAATAAGCTAATTTCAAAACCAATTCGTCCACAAAATTTTCTAGCATCTACAATTCACGTACTGAAGCAAAGCCGATATCCTTCTGAACATATTTCGAAACAAAGAGAAATAAGATTACATTTAAAAAATGGGGAAATTGAAAAAGCTGTTTCTATCTTTAAGAGCTTAAATCTCGATTCTGGTTTTCCCCAAGGAAAGAAAAAACTTCTCCACGCCGAAATTATTTTCGCCAAAGGTGATTATGTTTCTGCAAGGGATTTAGCTATACAGGCAGCTCAAATTGACGGCTATGACTCTATTACCCTCAGTCTACTTGGTAAAATATTCATTCACCTCGGCGAGCATATGAAGGCCCTCCAGTACCTGGAAAAGGCCAATGCTCTTTCGCCTAACAATATAGAAAGAATATGCTCTATCGCTGTCGAACATGCTGAGTTAGGAAATAATTCTGATTCCCAGAAAATTCTCAGTACATTGCGCAAAGAGGCTCCCGATGCCATCATGGTAAAGGAAGCCTCCGTAAAATCAGCAATTAAAAGAGGCCAGCACGAGGAAGCTAATGCTTTTCTGGGAAGTATGGATTCCAGTTCAAGTCTTGTAACATTTTGGAACAACCAAGGGATTTCCTACGTAAAACAGGACAAGATAGAGCATGGACTGAATATCTATAAACGTGCCCTAGCTACTTTACCTCCGGGATATTCAGATAACCGTAGTTTTATACGCTACAATCTAGCGTTAGCCTATGCTAGAGCCAGCCAATTTGAAAATGCTCTCCTTTACCTCTATGTTGAGTCAGTAATGCCTCATTCTCCTGTTATAAAAAAGGTTCGTTCGCTCTATCATAAAATTTCTGTTTCCTTAAGAGACGATACTCCTCTTGTTCTTACTGGAACTGATGAATCAGAGGTTATTCAACCTGAAAGGACGATAGGCATTCCTATAGAAACCTCGTTACTTCCTGGAGAACTGTGCTTATGGGGACTATATAAACCAGACAAAGCGATTCCGGAAGTCCTGCTTAAGGAATCCACGATTCTGACAAAAATCAAAAACACAGGTTAATACCTCAAATGATGAGATCTTCACCAAAAACCTGAAAGCCTATATATGTCACGAATTCTTATTTTATGTTTCTATGCCACTATAGGGAACGCATCACCTCAAAGCTCTCAAAATTACCGCATTGACTTTACCGTTAATGACCCAGAATCCTATAAAGTTTACTATAAGGGACATGAAGATATAACCCTCACTCCCGACACGATAGAAAAAAAAGCTTATTACTATGACCTAAAGAATCAACCTGTACAAACTGAGTTTGTCACCTTCACAAAAAAAGATTTCGTGGTAAAAACCTATGATTACAACAACATTCCTACAGGAGAAATGAGCCGAATACGCACCAAGAATAAGAAAATAAATATCACATACCGTCCTCCAGGAGGCTTATTAAAAACAGGAACTATGACCTGGGAAGAAAACATGTACCATGGAAAATCGTTTCATCAACTGATTTTAAAGCACTGGGATCAGCTCAGTAGGGGTCAAGATTTTGAATTTAAACTATTACTTCCCTATCGTTTCGAAAGCCTGGACTTTGCTATTGTTAAAAAATCGGTAAAGATTGTGGGTAAGAAGTCCCTAATTACTTTCGCACTACAACCACAAAGCTTTATTATTCGCCAGTTTGCACCTGACCTTGAGGCGGAATATACCAATGAGAAAGACCCCAAAATCAAAAGCTTTTATGGTCCAACGACACTCCCCATAAATGGAGAAACGGGTCAAATGGTTCGTATCTTGTTCTCTTATTAAGAAGCTTACTAAGATAATTTGACCCTTCTAAGTTTCCTGACTATACTGCCAGCCTGAGATGTTTTATAGGACGCTTTAGGAGCTGATATGGCTGACTTTAAATACCAAAAACCATTCCCCATGACAGAAGACTCCACCGAGTACCGTCTTCTCACCAAAGACTTTGTAAGTGAGACCGCATTTGAGGGCAAATTAGTCCTTAAGATAGCCCCGGAAGCTTTAGAAATGCTTGCTCAAGAAGCTTTAAAAGATGCTTCTTTTTATCTGCGATCTGCCCATTTAGAAAAAGTCGCCAAAATTCTTGATGATCCAGAAGCGAGCGATAATGATCGGTTTGTGGCGCGCACCCTGCTCGAAAATTCTGTCATTGCGGCTCAGGGTGAGCTTCCTACCTGTCAGGATACGGGAACAGCCATTGTCATGGCGAAAAAAGGAGAACAGGTCTGGACTGGAACTGATGATGCTTCGTGGCTTTCAAAAGGAATCTTTAAGACCTATCAGGAAACCAATCTTCGCTACTCTCAGGTAGTACCTTTATCAATGTTTGAAGAAAAGAATACGGGAACTAACCTTCCCGCCCAGATAGACATCTATGCAACCCCTGGAGACGAATACCACTTTCTGTTTCTCGCTAAGGGAGGAGGATCGGCAAATAAATCCTTTCTTTTTCAACAAACCAAGTCCCTCTTAAATGAGATAAGTCTGACAAAATTTATTCAAGAGAACGTAAGAACCATTGGAACAGCAGCCTGTCCCCCCTACCATCTAGCCATCGTCATCGGTGGTACTTCTGCTGAAGCTAATCTCAAAACTGTCAAAGAAGCGTCAGCTGGTAACCTGGATCATCTTCCCACCGAGGGCAATATGGGGGGACAGGCATTTCGTGATCTGGAATGGGAGCAAAAAGTTCAAGAAATATGTCAAAACAGCCATATCGGTGCCCAGTTCGGGGGCAAGTATTTTACTCACGACGTGCGTGTGATTCGCCTACCCCGTCATGCAGCTTCATGCCCCGTAGGCATCGGGGTAAGCTGCAGTGCCGATAGAAATATTAAAGCCAAAATAACTAAAGAAGGTATCTTTCTGGAAAAACTTGAGACGAACCCGGCTAGGTTTCTGCCACAAGCCCGCTCAAAACTCGAAGACCCTGTAAACATCGATCTCAATAAACCTATGGCTGAAATTTTACAAACCCTTAGCCGTTACCCTATCAAGACTCGCCTAAATCTGACAGGAACACTGATTGTCGCCCGCGACATGGCCCATGCCAAAATTAAAGAGCTTATCGATGCTGGAAAGCCCATGCCAGAATACTTTAAGAACCATCCCGTCTATTATGCTGGTCCTGCTAAAACCCCTAAAGGCATGGTTTCTGGAAGCTTTGGTCCCACAACAGCAGGACGGATGGACCCTTATGTCGATCAATTCCAGTCCTTAGGAGGGTCGATGATCATGCTAGCAAAGGGAAATCGCTCCAAATCAGTCACAGAGGCCTGTAAAAAACATGGTGGCTTCTACCTGGGTTCCATCGGGGGTCCCGCTGCAATTCTAGCGAAAGAGAATATTACGCAGGTGGAGGTCCTCGACTTTGAAAACCTAGGCATGGAAGCTATCAGGAAAATCGAAGTTAAAAACTTTCCAGCTTTCATTATTTGTGATGACAAGGGTAACGATTTTTTTGCTGATCTTTCTTGAAGGGAACTAGCCGGCTCAGCCGTTCACATTTTTCAGCTAAAGCGAGGCTAATGCAAAAGGTTCCTTCGCGGATACATATTGGTAAACTATGGAAAAATATATATCGTATTTCCATAACTAGCCAATTTACTCCGCATCGTCAGATGAGGTAAAAATAACTAATCTGTTTAAAAGGTGGTTTCGCTCCAGTCCGGAAACGCGTGACAGTTAGCACAGTCCTGGCCAGTAAAGTGAGTGTCTGATTCCCTGTCTTTCTCATGACAGGTGACGCAAGACTCAGGAGTCGGATCATGAGAAAATGATGGGGCTCCGTCCCCTCCCCCAGCGTCTGTAGGACTCCAGCTAGGGTATGCATGACAACTATAACAGTCTTGGCCAGCAAAGTGATCCTCTGAAAGCCTGTCTGACTCGTGACAGGTAACGCACTCTGTTCGGGGCTGGTGAGCAGCAAACTGCGGGTCTTGATTTACTGCGGTATCGGAACCTGAGGGATCTGCTGTTGCAGGAAGCTGCTTTGCTTTGCTTAAGCATCCCGATAGTAATGCCAAAAAAACCAATGATATTATAGCCCGCATACCTTTACCTCATGAAGCAATTCCCCGACTTATCGGAATACTGAGGTAGTTTCTTTAGAAAAAATTAGGCTACAGTCTTGCGTTTATCCCAATAGCGGCGCAGAAAAAAGATTCCGACTAATACCGCAATAATAGCAAATAGAACTAACTTGGCCTCCTTTAGGTTGCCAAGGATTTTGTCTCCGAAGGAAGCGATGAGGATGACCTGAGTTGGTACACTCACTAATGCAGCCAGCCCATCCACTGCAACAAATTGTCTTGGCTTTAAGCCGAGCATTCCGCAGCTAAAGTGGCCTGGAAAGCGAAAACCTGGCGTGAAACGGAATATACCTGCAGCCCACATACCGTACCTTTGTACCCATCTGGAGACTTTGTCAAAAGTTTCCCTATTCTTCTGTAAAAACCGGGTTTTGATGAGTCTATTGCCCAAATACCTCCCTAAGGAAAAAACGAGGAAATCGGAAAGGAACACAGCTAAAAAACAGATAGCAGCGGCGGTTTTCACACCCACCACGGCAGCACCATCATAGGGGGGCGGGTATAAATCAGGACGTGACCCCATATAGGCCACAATTCCGGTGCTAATAAGGGTTACTTCTTCAGGTATAGGCAGTCCAAAGCTACTAGCCAGCATAAACAGTACTACCGTGAAATATACGGTGAGGGGTTGATACGCATATTGACTGAACCATACCAAAATCTGATCTTCCGAAAACCCCATGCAATCTTTCCTTTTTTATACTATTCACCTTGCCAGCATCCACAACAGGCAAACCCTTGTAATGTAACAGCGACAACCTAAGAGTTTACTTATAAGCCACCTTTTATCAGCCAGAAGCCTTGGTGATGTCAAGGATCTCGTCATATTTTAAAAATGGTTAGGCTGACGTTCCCATTTGCCATACGTCCTTTATCCTAACTCATTAACCATGCAAAACAAAAGATTTCTTGGGCTAACAGCTGCTAATCCATCAACTCTAATATAATATTATTATTGTAGAGTTTTTTTTTCTAAGTTTTTACCCAAATCTTACCGAAAAACAACTGGAAACATTTATATATAAAAACCAATGAGGGGTTTTTGTGAGTTTCTACTTTTTAATTCTGGCTGGTTTTATCTGCTTATTATCAAGCTGTCGCAAGTCGCGAGAAGATATAGAAGTATCATCGCCCCCAACAAGCGCGGAAGCCCAAGATTCTGCGAACATAGAGGAAGATGACTTGTTGGACCGCATCGGTGTATCGAAAGAAGATTTAGAGAACGCCAGGCGCGAAACTGGAGAAATATCCCAAACAAGCGAGCCGGAGGAGCCGATTAAGTACTACACTTTAACATTTATGCATAATTCTCTTTGCTTGCAAATAGCTGATGATTCAATAGAGTCACAAGCCAATATCATCCAAGCAACCTGCTCAGGTAAAGCTAGTCAACAGTTTTCCTTTATCAAAGCCAAGGATGAAGACTATTATTTCTTAAAAAATCTCAACAGTACGCTGTGTGTAACAGTTTCAGAACTCAGCGAAACACCTGGAGTGAACATTTTCCAGTTCACCTGTATTGAAAACTTGGATCTTCAAAAATTTTCCATCGAGGAAAGAAGTGATGGTTATAAGATATTCAAAAACAAATTTTCAAGAAATTGTCTCGACAACGATCTTAGCAATCCAGAACTAAATAATGTCATTCAGTGGATATGCCACGAGGAACCCAATCAGCGAATTCTTGTTGAGGAAATATAACTATATTGTCCTCCTTGCTACCGCTGTTATCCCATCAGAGTTTTACACATCCCAAATGTTAAAGTACTAATGCAGATAGTTATAAGTTTGCGATATATATAAAAGGCATCACAAAGGATGCCTTTTAATTTAAGATTGAATAGTTCTTAGTCTTTACTTGAATCAATACGGATCAGATCAAAGACGCTTGCGAAGTAGTCGCCTTCTAAAACCTCTAAAATTTTGAAATTTTCAGTTAATTGGTTAAATGTAATACTTGCCTGTGCTCCCAGACCACTGTTATAAATAATAAGGTTAACAATATCATCTTGCTTAGATAGATTCAAGACAGCACCCGAGTATGGTAACGCATACTTTGCAACCTCTAGAGAGCTAAGGTTTAGTTTCAACAAGTTAGTATTATCAGAAAAGTATAACTGATCTCCGTCAACAGTATATGAAGGGACGACACGATCCTGAATATCAAATGAAAGGATTTCAACCTTTCCATCTCTTAGAACTATAGTATGACCCAAAGACAGAAAAATTGCTGTATTTGATAATTGAATCAATTTAACATTTTCTGTGTCCATATTTAGATAGAAGTTTCCATAGTCATCAATTACATCGGTTCTTTCCAAATTAACCTCATAATCGATACTTTCGATAATGTCTTTTCTTGGATCGATATTAAAAATCAGTTTTGAGACAGGGCTTTGTTTTTGCTCAGAATCTTTGTGGAAACTCGTATAACTTTTCAGAAGATAAAGTTCTTTGTTTCCCTCTAAAATACGATCGTTATAGTTAGCTAGAACATCCCAAGGAGAATGAAATCCTAGTTTTTTAATCATCGAGTCTGAAAGTCTTTCAATTCTTGGAGTAACTCCATTTGGAACCAAAGCATAAGCAAATTCAGAGTTGGAAATTTTCTTATCCAACGCTATAAATACAGCATTTCCGTATCCATCAACTTTATAAGTTCTAACTTCAAGATGACCAGGAGACATCTTTCGAGCTTCTGGTTTTTCAGGATTGCTCAAATCAATTGATAACAATATTGCTTTTCTATCAATACTATAGTGACCATCTTCCGTATTTTCATCATAGTTTCTAGTACCTTTAAGTCTTGGAAGAGAATCTCCGCCGTGGACGACCATAAAAAGCTTTTTGCTAATGCCATTATCTCGAAATTTAATTGATCCAGGTACAGGATAGTAGTTTTCAGGAAGCAACCAAATACTTCCCGTTTTCTTGTTGACAACGTAGGTTTCTTCCGCAAGGTCGCTATCCCCTGCATATTCATTACAACCTTCGACTTCATAACAGTAGGCAAATGATTTTGCCAGAACCATATATTCGGAATCTAGATCGATAACTTTTTGAGGTCTTTCTAGAGGAATCTCTTCTTTTGTCACTCCATCAGAATTTACCATATTATAAGAAACGGCACTTTCGGGAGTCATCGATTTAGTGAAGTTATAGAGCTGCTTATCCTTAACACCTACAAAAGCGCCATTAATATTAAGGCTACTTACAACAAAGTCTTGTTTAGGAACCGGCTCGGTAAATGTTCCTGTTGGATTAGTATGGGGTGGAGTTTTGTTATGGATAATCAATACCTCGAAGATAAAATAGTCAAACAACCTATAATCAGTGAAATTGATAAACAATCAGCTAAAGACAAGGCATTGCCGCTAATTATGTTT
>JBNKNM010000193.1:0-10910 GCA_050293845.1 Pseudobacteriovorax sp.
AGGTATTCAAAAATATCAATAAGGTTTTTGGGGAGACCTAAAACCTTATTGAACTAAGGAAACTTTCCAAAATATTAGTTTCTCGTCTTCCTAGCCTCCTTTTGTTTCCACGCTTAGCGAGCCTTCGTGACAACCGGATCTACAGATTGAATTAGTTGAAATCTACTTTTAGCATTCTATTTTTTATTTCAAAAGGGGTTCATATAGAGTAGAAGTCTTGTTAAAGTTTAAAGTTCGATTCTCTAATTTTACTTCACGCTAGTAGAGCGGTTTTCCGTTTTTCTTGATTCACCCTTTCCTATTTTGTTTGTGTACGCGGATCGAAGGGAGTAATTGTGGCGGTGGCCCGAAGGTTACTTGGAAGAATTCGATATTGCTTTAAGAGCGAACAAGAATATCGGTACGAGAACCTAGCAGTTCACTTGTCCAATTACATAACTTTGACATGTAAGAATATTCGAAATGTGCAACTTTGTAGAGTCAAAAATTTTCGCTTCCGGTCATGTTATTAGACTAATGGTGCATATAAATCAGAACGAAAAAAAAACTTGTGGCACGACTACGGTTTTGACCACGATGGGCATATGGTTTGCGCATTGTCACTTTAAAATATGATTTACAATTAAATGATCCAGGTATACCTTTACAGAGCTACGGTAAGAGTTAGCAAAGAACAAGCTCTGAGGCAAGCCATTTTGATCTTATCAATGAACTTCATCACAGAACTTCAAGTCACAACTATTTTTTGAGCCCGTAAATCATGAACGATATAGACGAAATTGCCTTTATAAAGCAGTCACTGGAGATTTTTAATGGTGCTGTTGAACTTCCTGAGAACGAAAAACAGGAATATATCCGTAAACGATGTGGAAATAATAAGGCCCTCCTAAAGAACTGTTTATCTCTACTGGCAAATGATTGCAGCGATAGCAGTTTTTTTGGTGATCTGTCCGATCCGGAGCTGGAAAGGATAAATGATCCCAAACTTGTGGGTGAAGTGGTAGGTACCTATCGGCTGAATAAAAAACTAGGTAGCGGTGGTATGGCTGATGTGTATGTAGCCACACGCACAGATGGTATCCATAATAATCCCGTCGCGCTAAAGCTGGTACGGGGCTGGGGTGATACGTCGGAACTGGTTGCACGTTTTAAACGGGAACGAAAAATCCTCTCTGGTTTAAAACACCCCAATATTGCCTATTTTCTCGATGGCGGTGTATCGGAGCAGGGTCGACCCTATTACGCTATGGAGTATGTGGAAGGTGAGCATTTCGATAAGTACTGTAAACATAATAAACTGTCCCTAGAAGAGTGTTTAAAGCTATTTGTCAAGATCTGTGAGACCGTAGCGAGTGCCCATCAGCAACTGGTGATTCATCGGGATCTAAAACCTAGCAATATACTGGTCACTAAAGAGGGGCAAGTGAAGCTGCTGGATTTTGGCATTGCTAAAATGATGGACGATGAGGAGCTAGAAACCAAGCTATCTGTTATGGGAATTCCCATGACGCCACGCTATGGTAGTCCTGAGCAAGTAAAACGGGAAATACTGACTACAGCCAGCGATCAGTACACCCTGGGTGTCATCCTTTATGAACTTTTAACAGATCAATCTCCCTATGATCTTAAAAAGGGAGATTTACTCGAATCTATCAGCCATACGCAGCCGAAAAAACCAAGTCAAGCACTTTTGAAGGAAGGCAAAAAGAATCACATAAGTCACAAACTTTCCCAAGATCTAGACGTGATCGTCATGAAGGCTCTGCAAAAAGAGCCTGAACGCCGCTACGCATCGGTACAGCAGTTTGCCGATGATATCTATCGCTATCTTAGTAAACGTCCAGTAATCGCTCGCAAGGACACCCTCCTGTATTTATCAACGAGATTTATTCAAAGAAACCGTACAATGGCTGCCCTTGTTTTTGTATCTCTCATCACCTTTTTAGGGCAGCAAATGCGCGTGATGAATGAAAGGGATATCGCAATAAAAAAGGGGGAGATTGCAAATCAAGTACAGGATTTTATGATTACCCTTTTTGAAATTTCAGATCCAGGGGAAGCAAGAGGAAATAGCATCACTGCACGAGAGATTTTGGATCGCGGCGTGGAAAAGATTGAACAAGGTTTAAAGGAGCAGCCTGAAGAAAAAAGTGCCTTGCTTAATACAATGGGCATCGTTTATCGGGAATTAGGTTTATATAACAAGTCGGCTCCATTATTGGAAAAGGCCTTGGAATTACGGCAGAAATATTTACCAGTAGGAAGTACTGAAGAAGCCGAGAGTTTGAATGAATTTGCTAAATTGCTAAGAGAAACAGGGCATTATGAAGAAGCTGAAGTGCAGCATCAAAAAGCGCTTACCATCCTTATTAGTATTCTTGGCGAGAATCATCTTAATCTGAGTGATATCTATAACAATCTAGGAAAGTTGTATTTTAGAAAAGGGGAGTTCAGTCGTGCCATTAAATATTTTGAAAAAACCCTAGCTATAAGAATAAATGGGTTGGGAAAAAATCATTCAGATGTATCTAACGCTTTACACAATCTGGGAACTGTGTACCTCAGAACAGGAAAGTATGAACTTGCAACTGATTTTTTTAAAAAGGCTTTGGCTATAAAAATAGATGAGCTGGGAGAAAATCATCTGTATGTGGCCGATACCTATATCAATATGGGTATTTTGAATTTGGAGAAAGGAGAATATAACCTTTCCATTAAATCTTTTGAAAAGTCCTTACCTATAAGAATAGATGCTCTGGGAGAAAATCACCCGGATGTGGCAGCGATTTATGAAAATCTGGGGCTTGTGTATGAAGAAAAAGGTGAATACGACCGCGCTATTGAATATTTTGAAAAGTCCTTGCTTATAAAAATTAATGTATTGGGGGAAAGTCATCCGAAAGTGGCCGATACTTATAACAATCTAGGACTTGTGTATCATGATAAAGGAGAGTATGAGATCGCAATTAAGTATTTTAATAAATCCTTACCTATAAGAATAGATACTCTGGGAGAAAATCATCCGAAAGTGGGCGGGGCTTATCACAACCTAGGATCAATATATCAAGCGAAAGGAGAGTATGAGATCGCAGTTAAGTATTATAATAAATCCTTACCTATTCAAATAAATGCACTGGGAGAAAATCATTCGGATGTGGCTATGATTTATGGGAATCTTGGCGTCATATATAATGACAAAGGAGAATACGACCGCGCGATTGAATATTTTGATAAGTCCTTGCTTATAAAAATAAAGATACTGGGAGGAAAACACCAAAGTGTGGCCCGCATTTATAACACTATGGGGAGTTCCTATTCAGGAAAAGGGGAATATGACCGCGCGATTGAATATTATGAGAAGGCCTTGCATATAAAAATAAATGCGTTGGGAGAAAAACATCTAAGTGTGGCCGGTAGTTATTCCAATCTGGGAATTGTATATGGAAAAAAAGGAGAGTATAACCAAGCAAACAAATATTTTAAAAAATCCATATCGATTCTTTCTGTCACTGTCGATGACGATCATCCACGTTATGCCGAAGTGTATGCTGGCCTAGGAGACGTGAGCAAGAAGTTATTACAGAATTCCCGCGCTCTAGACTATTACCAAAAAGCGCTTGCCATAAGAATTGAAAAATTAGGAGCTGAGCATCCAGAAACAATTGAGGTAAAAACAAAGATAGCTAATCTAAAAAAGTCGATGAAGTTATAGTGCCTCTACTTTTGTCTACTAGGAAAGATTCCTTCGTTGTTTTTGATCCTGGAAAATCCTCCAATGCCCCATCCTAATATAAAGATAATATTTTTTGACTGCTTCATGTGTAAAGAACGTTGGATGTATTTTGATATTTAGGTTTTGACGAGGTAAACTCCTACAAATTTCTTCCCAATTTCGTGCTTTTGAAACTTCGTCTATAGATTTATCACTTTGACAATATTCTATTGCTAGAATTTCTACCAAGCTTTCATCGTCGATAAAGTAGTCCCGAGTATTGAACAAATAGCTTTTGAAATCATTCATCGAGCATCCTCTCGAACTTGAGATATTTTATCGTGAATATGAAAACGAAATTTTTCACGTAGACGATATACCTTTGAAGTAACTGTACCTATAGGTAGATCTAGTTTATGAGAAATTTCTTTAAATGACAAACCTTCTTCATAAAACAATCTAAAGCACTCTCCACCATTAGATTTTGATATATTCTCAATAATATTACTAAGCAGTTGCAGTTCTAGTTCTCGTTGAGGATTTGATTTCCATACATTTTCCATTGCTATTTTGGTATCACTATCAGAATTGAATGTTTTTCTACACATTTCAATTCTATAATTATCGATAACTAGGTTTCTTGCTGTTACAGTCAAAAAAGATCTTATTTTTTTACTTTCTATTTTCGAGAGATTTTTATAAAGACGAAGAAAAATTTCTTGTGTAATGTCATCAGTTTCTTCTTTGTTCATATTTAGCTTTCGTAAATAAAACTGTATATATCCTATATGTTGATCATATATTTTCTTGAATTTTTCGTGGCTTAACCTCTTAGGCTCTTCAATTGATATAACGTGGCCATTCTTCAAGCTATTTTTTTCTTTAAGCAATATTCTCATGATTTTTCTCCCTTGGTTTAAACCGACATGTCATTTCGTTGGGAAGCCCGTATTGTTATGTTTTAAATCTGGGAAGGCATAATATTGATTCTTTTCATCATTTTCTATTCCCACTACTAAAACGTTTCTGAAAATCGCTAATTGCTGTTTGTTTGCACCATTCATTTTTTCCCTTAATCACTTAGCTACCAAAACCAGAGAGAAAAGTGTCATCGATGTAAAATTTTTTTGACAATGGTATAGATAGAGGATAGCTATGAACTATTGGCCTGACCTGATTCTCCACATGTAGACACCAAGCTGATCCTAACTGACAACAATTTATTGATGCAAAACTAAGGACAAAGCATATAAAGAAAGTTGTTCTACTGTAGAAAAAGTGTTCAAAGCCAGAGATGACTAGGTAATTTTATTGGGAATGGGATTTCATACAAAGGAGATTCCTATGTCTTTGATTACAGAACATATTCGTGCTTGGAATATTGGTGATGAAGCCTCGCTTGATAAACTGATCGTCATGACCTACCAGCGACTGCGCATATCGGCTAAACGAGCCCTAGGCGATGTCAATGGTGTTCATTCTCTGCAAGCAACAGAGCTAGTGAATGAGCTATATTGCCACTTTAAAAAATATAAAATGACAAACTGTACCGGCAGTGCTGAGTTTTTTGGCATAGCTGCATGGCGACTGAGGGACATTCTCAAAAAAAAGCTGCGAAATAAATACGCCAGGAAAAGGGATTTTGGCGTTAAAGTGAGTGGATGCGATGTCGAAAACCTCAAGGCACCACACACGGTACTGCAACAACTGGTACTTACCCAATCTCTAGAGACACTTAAGAAAGTGGATGCCCAAATGGCTCAAATCGCAGAATTAAGAACATTTTGGGAATTCACCGTACCAGAGATTTGTGACATCGTTAATATATCTACAAGTACTTATCACCGAAAGTGGAGACAGGCTAAGGCAATTCTTGTTCAACAGTTTAGTCATAACTCACTATCGTACCAGTCATGAACGACATCGATGAAAATTCGAAAGTAACCTATGTGATCATAGAGTATCATTAAGGACATTCCCTAAGCCGATATCAAAACGATAAAAAACTTGTGATCTGCCACACAAAAGTGAGAGCTACTACAAGCTTCAAAAATCAAAGGAGAACCCCAACAGTTGAAGTGGTCCCATTTTCCAGGACACTCTGTATAATCATTTAGATTTTAAGGAGGTTATGAAATGGATAAGAAGAAGACTTGGAGCAGCTATCCAATAGAACTCAAGAAAAAAAAGCGGTTATAATGACGTAGCAAGAAGGGGTCTCCGTTAGTGATGTTGCTGATCAAATGGGCATCTCGCCTCAATATCTTTCCCAGTGGCGTTCTCAGCTGCTCCAAGACAGAGCTCCAAGCTTGGATGGAATTCCTAGAAATTTATTTTTAGTTGCGACCACTCGTTTTGAGTATTCTTCGATGAACTCTTCTGCTGGGACAAGCTCGTGCTTTAGTACCTTGTACTCAAGTTTCATCTTTTTGGTTTGGATCTTTGCAAGTTTGGCGCGTTCTTGATCTAGTGATAATCCTCCTTGCCTCTTGTCCTCATACAAAGCACGCAAAGCTTGCTCGGAATCGTAGTATGATCTTGGGCCAACAATTTCAAAGGGCTTAACCCTTAGTAAGCGTTTTTTATGCTTCTTCCTGATTGTGAAAACAACTCGTGGCTATAACTATAGTATGTGTTTTTGGCCTTTGATAAATTTGTGAGAAATTCCTATCTTCAGTACCTTGAAGTATCAGGTTTTCCAAATACTATTCGTCCATTACTGGGCTTATGTTTATGCTGCCATGTTAGTCTTGGTGTATTTCCATATTTCGTGATCAAGTAATCTTGGAGTTATTTCAGGGTAATCGCTTTGCAGCATTTTTGCTACTAATGTGATAGCTTCTGTGGCTTGATAGCTATCGAAAGTTGAGTTCGTACATTGGCTTAAGAACCTTAGCACCATACGATCAGGTTTGATTTGGCTGTTATCTCCTGCTAGCATCAAAAAATATGAGAACGAGATTCCAGAGCGTTGACCTGGGATAGATTTAATTTCTATTTCGATATCTTTCAATTTTTCGAAATCTAGATCTTGGAACTTATCAATATGATGATCTTTCATCACACTTGCAAATTTCAGAGTTGCCGTTGCCTTCAAAATCCCGTTTTTCGATGATGTTCGCTGTTGATTGTTAAATATATTTTTAGCGATCGAGATGTCATCATCATCGGGAAATAAGTCTAGAAAATGTTTAATTCCCACTTGCGATTCTCTTGGAAGATGTAACGAACCATAGGGTCGAAAATTTTCGAGATCGAAATATTTACATACTGAGGTGACGGTGTTTTTAGTCGAGGTATAGTTGGCTCCAATCGAGAAGACAGAATCTACAATGCACAAAGGTAGGCTATGATAGAAAAATGATTCGCTAAGTTTTGCGTTTTTTAGGTTAAGGTGGGTCCGGCAAAACTCAGCTATAGTTTCTATATGATTTGAGTTCAAAGTCTTCTCCTTTTCTGATCAGTCTGAAGCTTCATAGAAGGAATAGGTTTTGGAGTCGCATCATCATGATACAAGTAAAAACCTTGGGGTTTTTCTTCTTCATATCCGTTCAAAGCAAATCTTTGTTTCTGATATCCCTCTCTTTGCTGAGTGGCTGAGGGTACTAAGAAATCTCGAAAACTATTGCTCGGATTATTACTATTATCATTACAAATATCGTATAGCTCAATAAAGCGAACGATTGCTTCCCATTTGGCATCACCATTAAAATGGACCCCGCCGTTGTATTCACTACCATAAAAGAAACAGCCATGTTTGCTTGTGTAGTCATGCAAACTGTCTTGGTATCCATCTACTTTAAAGTGAAACCATGGGGTACCATTCGAAGAAGATCCCTTTTTCCTTCCATCAATTCTGAAATTACTTGGATTTTGACACCTCCATTTTTTTAGGACTAATACGGCTTCATCGATATTGAGAGCCTCGGATTTCCTATTTTTGATTCCATTTGATACCGACGGAATAGCCACATTTGATCGTTTCTCAGACTTATGCACTTTGGCTAAAGGGTTGACCTTAACAATAATATTCTTCGACTTTTCGATTATACTATCTGATACTTCTAGCTCAGCAAACTTAGTGTCCTCTGTTAGAAACCTAGAATCCAATTTTTTCTGTAATTTTCTAAACAGAATTGATTTAGCTAATTGTTGAATAAATCGGCATTCTGCTAAATCTGCTCTCTCAAACTCATTAATATTCTCTGGATTTTTTGTAATTTCTACCCGAGCAATTCGGTACGAGGGGAAGAGAAATAGATTCAGGGGAGACATTGTTCTAAGGTAACGGGTCGTATGATTTTTGGCAGATGAATCAGCAGCGTCAACAATATGGGCCAACTTCAAGCCTAATTTTCGAAAATGGGCGTTCACTCCACAGAATTTGAAACTGGACTCAACTCCATCTTTATACCAGGATGCTGGTATCTGCCTTCGCTCCAATTGAGATAAGATCGTATCTGTAGGAATCTTGCCATCTATCCAAGATTGATAAAGTGCGATTAATGGCTCGTTATCAACCGAAATAAACGACTTATCGGACTCTACTAGCGTCGATCCTCTGCGAGAGAACTTAGAATACTTTCTGACGGGGAGTAGGTTGGGGGTTTCAGTCAGTTGATTTTCAATCCATTTTTGGGCCTTGTGAATTTCATTGATATGAGGCATCAGATTGAAGCAAATCGCCATTAGCTCTTCAAGTGTGCATGTTAAGCTGTCATTTCTGAAGTTTGTCATGTTTTATCCTTTTTACTCTGAGTCACAGAGCGGGCGCTTCTTACCAGTGGACCTCTCTTTACTGATCCCATACCCGTGGCAAATTGAACATTCTTTAGGATGGCTGTTACGCTCTAAATATTCATTAACCAGCGATTTTGAAACTTTCAACCTCCTGGAGATTGTTTCTACAGATAGACCTTTGTTATGCAGTTCCAGCGCGTGATTGGCTTTTTCAATCGTTTCATCTTTGCTTGGCATCCTATTCTCCTATGGCTCTATGGTATTGGATACCTTTGGTAATATTCATCCAATACTCCCAAATCATAACCATTGCCAAGGTATCCAACTCACAATACTTAAGCAGAGCCTGGATCACCAACTCCCTCTCAGTATCATTCATCTCGCTAAACTGCATTTTCGCATAAGCCGTCATAGCTGCCCCACCATCAGCAAGCTCATCGTTGCTCATTAAACGATCTAACTTACTAACATCCACTCCATCGAAAATTGTAGGAAGCAGCTTGTACGGGTCCTTAACAGAACCATCGTCATCGAATTGAATCCAGGAATAGGCTTTAAAATTATGACTCACCAAGGATTCGCTTCCATAGATTGGCTGACTATACTTATCTTGGAGAAATTTCGACTCATTGAGGATAGCAGGCAGAACTTTTTTAATGCTGTTGGAGCCGTTAGTAAGAGGATGGAAGTAGTACTTTCTTACCACCTCACACATATCGATCATATTACGCTCACCAAGCCATTGCTCTTCAGATTTAGAACGAGACTTTGTGATGGTTTTTATCCACTCACACAACTCGTCTTTATCACTTTCATTCGATTTTTTAAGCTGATCATAGATCTGGCAAAGAACAGTATTTTCATGGGGGGCATAGCGGAAGATATTCCCGCCATCCTGATCAAGCTCTTTTTTCAAAGCCCTGATAAAATCAAAGTTAGGAAATTCACCGACCTTGCGATTTATATATTCTCCCCCATGGGTGATCTCTCCCGTTTCGCTTACTTTGTGATGGGAAAACTGAAAAGCAATTTGCTCATAAGGAGTTAACCCTTTATGAAAGGGTAGGGCGACCATGGTAGTTTCAAAGTCAATAAAATGAAGGGGGTACTTCCAAGATGTAAGCTCTGATCTGAGGGACTCCATCTGTATAGAGGGTTTAGCAGATCTGCTACGAATCAACGCAACTTGCTCCCACTGCCTTTCGGTTCTGCTAAATTCCCCAAGCTCTTTAGCGCTGGGCTTCACATCGTCTTCAGTAAGATCCCTTGCCAAATAAATACCCTGTTCAAGGAGCTTACCGGCCTTGAGAAAGTTCCAGATATCAAAGACAAAGGGGCCATCTTTTGCAGACGCATCCCTTTTGACATCTTTCCAGCATTCATGAAATCCGCTTTTTTTGTCCGCTGTCACCTCATCACAGCGAAATTCACAGCTTTTGCAACCGGTCGTAAAGGGTGTTTGCACTCTCTTATTTTCAGTAAGGATGTTGGAAAGAAATGCGATTTCTTCGGTGAAGGGTAGGGTTCCCTGATCCCTTTCAATGCGATCCTCGATGATGAGTTCTACTTCATGGGCAACGTTAATCTCCGTTAATACCTTATTCCCTACAGAGTAGGCATCAAGCCCCGCAAGGGCAACAGCTGAGGTTCGGCCGTTTTCTTCCACTAGTTTAAACATCTGGTTCAGCCCATCAATAGATGCGGGAGCTGACTTATCAGCCAGCATCAGATAGGGAATGACCGTAAATTTTGGAAAGGCTTGGCGCATAACAAAGGCTTGAAAAGCAACATCATAAATATATTTGTCCCAATCCTTTGAAATTTTATACTTACCCTTTTTGAGTATGGTCTTGTTCCAAAAAACATCGTCTTCATAAGGATCGATCGACTTGGCTTTGACCTCAATAAGGTCGATAGTCTGGCCCCGTTTACGGAGGACGTCCACCCTTATAAAGAGATTTTGATAGCAAATAGCCGCCTCGTAGATCGTACCGTTTTCCTTGCTGAGTTCTTTATTAGTTAGGGCGATGGCTTCATCATGATCTAGCGTGGCGATTTCAATGCCATTAGGATTATAGACCTTGGCTAATTCTCCAACCTGAAAACCACCTCTCGCCAACGCTAGAAGAAAAGGATCGTCCAAAGAATTATCCAGATAGAGATCTTTGTTGTTGGCATAGTAGAGCTTTGTGGGGCAGGATCTGCCTATCTTGTATTTTGATTTTGTCAAGTAACGAGCCATGATTATCCTTTTACTTGTAAGTTCATAACTCGGTCGCTAGCCCTAGAACTTGAGATTGTGATTAGGTGAAATGTGCTAGCTATATAGGTGATGTGCTGTAATATGTGACCATGGTGACATGCGGGTGAGGGTGGGACAGAGTAACTTCTCAATATCGACGGAATGCCATAAATTATGGAACAGAACCGTTTGGGATTGATTTCGACAAGAATTCAA
>JBNKNM010000194.1:0-10894 GCA_050293845.1 Pseudobacteriovorax sp.
TATTTTGAATATCGTTGGTCAGCTTACGCCGTCTTTCTTACTTACTCAAACACCAATTTTTCTCATATCCCTGCCACTTTGAGTAATGTTCGATTTCAAAAGAAATAAAGTGATTTCAGAAAACTTATTAGGGCGTAAATACAGTGTCTCTAGCTTTCTAGCATATGCAATTACTTGTAGATATTAAATTGACTCACCTAATTATTTGTACTATATCCTAGGATTGTCATTAAGACTGCCTATCATATTACCAACCAGGAACTTGGAGTTCCCGCCTTGTTAAGCAAACTATTGATTACATTAGTTATCCTTATCTCTAGTGCATCGTCTGCATCAGAGATTGCGAAAGTAAGGGAGTGGCTTTCTCTTCCAAAAGAGAAGATTGATTTTGCACAGATAAAAGTAGGGATCGACAAAATGGTTGATCCAGCAGTAGATACCGAAGCTACTTTAAAAACACTCGATAGGATGGTCGCTGCAGTGTACAGCCTATTTAGACCCAATGCATCTTCCATGGAAAAATATCTAGCCTTAAAAAAGTATCTTTATGAAAAGGGTCCCTGGAATAACAACCAGGCTTTTCAATATGATTTTGATGATCCCATGGGCTACAAAATCTCAAATAAAATTTTGGCTAACTACATCAAAAGCCAAAAAGGCAATTGCGTAAGCATGCCCATATTATTCTTGGTTTTAGGTCAAAATTTCTGCGATTACAGGTCCTGCAAGTATTCTGAGCGTTGTCTATCGTATTGTTACCACCACGAGATTTGGGTATAGCATGATCTATTCAGATCTAGTTGGACCAGGCTGTTTAGTAGTTTTCGATCCACAAAACACACAGGCATTTCCGCTTTCTGCACGTGCTTGATCTTTTACTTTTTGAGAAAAACCTTTACCAGATCCTATACCACCAACGCTTCCAGCCTTTGTAGCATCTAATTTCCATAAGTACCAAAGCCGTCTGTGTAGCCCCCGTGTTTACTTGCAATTTGAGATAGACGCATCTCAATGTCTACCACAGTGGACAGCTCGGGAACTATCTTCTTCGAACAATAACATGTCCACTCCGACGTTTCCTGATCATACTCGACATTTACATCGAACCCTAAAGCAGCTACTTCTGACGAAAAGTCAGTACCATTCGCCTTAGATGGCACTACTACAAAGAAGTCCAATAACATTGGTTTTGTTAAATCGAACCCATTTTTTTCAAACTCTTTTAAAACCTTAGCTGTTTCAAATTCTGAGTTATCTTTCATAAAAATTTGCCCCGATTTTAGTCGTAAATCCCCTTTTCAAAGAGATCCTCCGGAAGTGATCCGTAATCAAAGATATCATCTGAGTGTCCAATAAATTCATCGTACTTATAACCTGACTTAGTCACAATTGAAAGGACTTCATGTTTACATTTTGTAGTCGATATCAAAAGGCCCGTATACATTTTGTACACAGGCTTTCGCTGTTAAGCTGATGACTTGGACTAGCTAGGGACTAGAGTCTGTAGTCATCCTTGGTGCATCTGGTTTGGCAATCCTCACCCTCAAGTCGATAGGCTTTCCGACGATGGGAATGGATGATTTTGGGTCTATCTGACTTGGTAAAATACAACACCTACTTCATCTTCAGGCTTTTGATCGGAGCTCAAAAGTTCAACTCTAAAGTCAATATTAGGAAATAGGTCTTTAAGCCTATATTTCCAGAGTTTTGCTATTGAGGCGGCTAGATATTGGTCTTGGGTGTCATCAGTATCACCTAAATACTTGCCAAACAAAGAGGAAATCTCAATGGTATTGAAAGACTTTTCTGTAGCAGTTTTATCTCCTTTATTATGCTTTAAAGCACTCAAAATTCGACCCTTATCCTCTTGATCTTCAACATCTGATTCTAAAAATACCATATCTTGAAACTCTACAAAGTTTGGAGCGAAGAGGCCCAGATACATAAGAGCTAGAAGTGGGGACCCTTCAGAGTGTATAAAATCAAATAGATTGAAATTCTTCGTGTCTGATCCCTTAAAATATGACCTTAGGCTGTCATTCAAGTCAATCATGCTAGTACCCCAATGGTAATTCTAATGGTGATGGATCATGAGGAACCTTAAGTGGAGATCCAGCTCCCTTCCCTGACTTCGGCTTTAAAACAAACGGAGGTTCTTTACCTCCATGTTGTTTCCCTTGACCTCTAAACCTTTTTACCGGGTTTCCATTAGCATCGAACTCTGTATACCCAGTTACTTTTCCAGACATAGGATCTGTCTTGAACCTAGTATGCGGTATACCATTAGCCTTTGGATCTGGGCCAAGTTTATTAACTTTGCTCTTTGCGACTGCTGCGCCAACAACATGCTTAACAGCATACTTAACAGGAGCCTTCCCTATTGTATATATATCATAAGCCGTTTCAAAAGGAGCAGTATAAACATTTGCTAATTCTCTTGCAAATTTAACGTCTGCAGGTACGTCAATAGTTGGTCCTGTATGCTCGACCCAGCCACCGTCAACAGTGTCATAATGCGGTTCTTTAACTATTAAGCATCCTGATTCAGTGTAATGAGTAAGGTGATTAAACATAGCTGTAAAAGATGATGTTAGAATGCCATTTTCGAAATTACCTCCAGTGAGTTCTGAGTTAATGCCACCAATGACAGTAGAACTTATAGCCGTAAACATTGGAGATTTTGATAATTCAGGAGGCACATTGTCAAAGAAGCCTGCTGCCCCGGCTGAAGCTGCGAAGCCCGAAGCAAAATCACCACCATTATAGCTACTATAAGCTCCTCCCGATATACCGTGAGCAACAATGTTTGCTACTCCTTGAAGCTTCTCACCAATTCCAAAGGAAACTAGAGACTGTAACATGCTCGTTCTAGCGTAGTCGTGGTTCCCATTACTTGCCACATAACCAGATGCATATCCACCGGCACCTACGGTAGCCCATCCAACCCAGGCCTGTCCAAAGTAGCCGGCTAAATATGGTGCATAAACTGTTGCAACTACCTGAATAGCGACACTCGCGGCCATACGTAGGTTTTCAGGTCTTCTAACCCACTTTTGAGCTTTGCTCAGTCCCTGGCCGATGACTTTGGCAGGATTAGAAAAGAATTTATCTACGCCTTTAAAAATATTACCTATGGAAAAATACCCTGTTGGATCGGTACCACTTAATGGGTTGTTCCACATGTAGCTGTAACGGTTATAACTTTGTAGGTTAAAGGGATCTTGCACAAAGGGGTCTGGGCTTAGAAAACGCCCAATAACAGGATCATAGACCCTTCCTCCCATATGAATAAGATTAAGGTCATCAAGATGAATATGGTCTGTATAGCCTCGATCGGTGCTTTTTGATGTTTTTCCCAGTAACAAATCTAGAGTCTTGGGGTCCCTTCGTTGACCCCATGCATTATAGCTCAAACTTTCTATTTTAAGACCTTGAGAGTCGGTGATACTTACAACCGAACCTAGGTGATCCCGATGAAGATATTTTTCATCTAATTTATCATCAGCAACTTCGATGAGTACATTAGCACTAATGTAATGCTTCCAAGTCCTTTTTCCATTTTTAAGGCGAAGCTCACCCCCTTGAGGGTAGAAAATTTCTTCTGTACCATTTGTAGTTACAGATTCTTGTTTTACCAGTTCTGACTTCGAACCATAAAACAATTTCCTATAGCTCTTTCTATTGCCAATATAGGATGGTTTACCTTGGGGAGAGTAGTTAATAATTCGATCACCTGAACTAGTCATTTGACCGATATTATTATAGCAATAACTCGTGCCATTGGCTTGTGTAACTGCATGGGGTCCAGCGTTGCAACCACCAGAGTATTGATAAGAACCCACAATATCAGATCGTGACTTTATGTTTCCTAGTTTGTCGTATGTCATGCTTAAAGAAGTAGAGTTATTTCTATTTACTCTTTCTAGGCGGTTAATTGTATCGTAGGAAAAGCTTTCCGAAATAGCTTCAATGTGATCAGTCCTTGACTTAAGGTTTCCATTGGGATCATAAGTGTAGGATCTTTGGTCGACGGTAGCGTTATTGGAAGATACTTTAGAATTTTTGAGTAGACCTGTTTTAGAATCATACTCAAGCCGAGAGACAGTTCCATTTCCCAAGCTAAACTTAGTTGGTGATCCAAAGGAATTTTGCGTCTCCAGTTGCCAATATGTCTTTGCGTTATCTATAGAGCTAATCCTATTCTGAATACCTTCATCAGAATAGTGATACCTATATTGGAAACCAGAAGGTAAGATTATTTCCTCTGGACGAGAAAGGTTATCGTAGCGTTTAGAGTAAGTAAATCGCTCACCATTAATGATTGTATTAACAGACTCTAAACGACTTAATTCATCATATGAGTAAATTTTTTCGATATTTTCATTACTAGTTTTATAGAGTAGGCCAAGACCATTAGTGGCAGTGTCATACTCCCATGACCCCTCCGATAGTATCTGGGCACCTTTTAAATACGTAACCTTAACCGGCCTACCTAACTTATCATAGCTAGTTCTATTAATGTTACCCTCTTCATCAGACTCTTCGTATACAAGCCCCAAGCCATTATAGGAATATTCATGCTGTCCCATATCCGGATCGTTGAGAAAAGTCTGCTGACCAATGATATTGTATACTGCTACGTATTCATTATTCCCGCTGTCTATGGTTTTGATTAGTCTATTTTTAGCATCGTAGTAAAAAGATATTCTTTCACCTTTAGCATTCTCCACCCATTGTGTGGGACCAAAAGGTGATACATGTTTTGTCTCAGTATTACCTCTACGGTCTACTATTTTAGTAGTGTTTCTAGATCGTATAATAGTTTTCTTAGTTTGATCTGGATACCTTTCTTCTTTAATTCTATTTTGAGAATCATAGATATATTGAGTCCAGTAAAGTGGCCCTTCCGAACAAATAAACGGGATGCTAGTTTTCTCTACCGTACCGGTAGCATTATAATGAGTATCTACGCATGAATATCTAGCATTAAGTATCTTTTCCTTAGTTCTTATAGTTCTATCAAGCTTATCTTTATATGTGATAGTATGAATACCAGACGAAGTCTTTGATTCTATGAAGTAAACGGCGTTAGAAGGGCAGCTATTATCACACCAAAATTCGTTAGTCCAAGTTGTAAAGCCATCCGCTGTTGTCACAGAGACTACATTCCCCGTTTTGGAATAGCTATACCTGGTAGATAGGTCGTTAAAATCTGCATCTTCTATGATTTTTCTATAAATAGGCTGTCTTGTAAGTACCTTATCTTTAAGCCCAACTTCATTTTTGCTCTGCTCTAAAAAACCTAGTTCATCAAAATTTTTAGAAGTGGATACTGAGTTGAAGGATAGACCGCCATTTAAAGCTGAACTCCACTCTCTAGTCTCGGTGTCGATGAGTCCAAAATTATTGCGGTACCTTGTGTAAGTAGTTGAAGATTCAAATTCTGTCCCTTTTTCAGAGATTTCTTTTACCAGTAGACCTTGATTATCATACTCAAAGTGAGCACTGTTTACGATGTCAGGGTATCCTATTTTTTCGGCAGTTACCGTTGAACTGGTTATTTTGCCAATAATCCAGTTCGTTTCATTTTCACTGTCATAGCTATTAACAGTTTTGCTTTTAATTTCGCCCAAATCATCTTTTGCAACTACTGTTGATTGTAGTAGATTACCTAGGTTATCAAATTCATTTTCAGTTGTAGTTTGAGAGAGCAGTTTACCTTCGTCGTCAAATCTTTCGTCTACTTTTTGTTGGGAATAGCTAAATATGTGGTGTTGTTGACTTGATAGGTTTTTATAATTCCATAAAGTTGTTGTTCGACTCTTTTCAACATTTTTACCGTCAATAAGCCAAAACTCGGAGGATACTATTGGGTACCCAGCACTATAGTTTACATAATCATGAGAATAGTTTATCTCCTTCCTGGTATTTGAACTGTGATCTATAGAAATCCATTTTTTAAATCCAAGATACCCAATACCTTGCTTGTGTAAAATCGCATCTTCATATCTATACTCAATTTTTTTAAATCCTCCTCGTCCATCTGATTCCCGAAGAGAACTCACCAAATAGCCACCATGGGGCAAGGATTGTAGAGGAAAGGTTAGGTCAAGCTTCTTAGCATATATTGTACCAATTTTTCCTTCTTGATAGTCAACTATTGACTGTTTTCCGAAGGCATCTTGGATAGATTTCAATCGAATCGGTTTGGAGCTGTTTTTATAGCTTTGGATACCGTAGAATAAGTTCAAAAGACTTATTTCTGACGCACCATCTGCATTTGTATCCTGTAAGTATATGGGGTATCTCTTTTGCCATCTAGAAAGCTCAGAATGAGTCATATCGTACTTACTAGAATCTAGCTCAGAGCTATTGAAGGGTCTACCTTTACCTAAATAAACCCTTAATAGTCCCTTCCTCACACCGATTATATCTTGATAGCCATCTAAATTGATATCTAAAATCATCCGGGATGAGTTTCGTTCCTTCCACCCACCATTACTGTCAAAATCTCCTAACCAATGTGTTTCTTCCAAAAAAGAATACCCAGTATTCAGCCTAACAAAAACGCCACCAGCCCTAAAACCAACAACATCTAGAAGGCCATCGTTGTTCATATCAGCAAAAGTTCTTTTATCGTCGAGTACATTGTAAGATGCTTGAGCCCCAGAGGCACCCCAGTTGGAAGGTGTGGAAAAATTGTAACCACTACCAAGGGAAACCCAGATACCGCCATACTTTAATCCCACGATATCCTGATGACCATCTCCATTGATATCTAGTACATTTCTGAATGATCTTTTGTTATCCCAGCCTCTAGCATAACTAAATTCCGATGAAACATAGCCAGTCCTATTGTATAGAGAAAAATTATCCCCGTTGTTTTTTAGGACAAAGATTCCTCTGGTACGGAATGTAATGATTTCGGGCTTATTGTCCCCGTCTAGGTCCGCCAAGTTCATAAAGGCAGTTCTTATTTGAATATCGCCCAATTGAGTAGTCATGTGGTTGGCTAGTCCTAAACCATCACGACCACCAAACAACACATAAACTCCAGTCCTATTACGAGGAACCTCGGATGAAGTTGTTGTAACAGTTGTTAATATGTCAACCCAGCCATCAGCATTGATATCCCTGATAAATACTGGGTCTTTTCGTGAGATCCACGTTGGGGGCAGGCCTGTTTGTGTTACTACCGGAGCAGCAAATCCGTCTGAACTTCCGTATTCAACTGAAAGTTCAGAAGTTGATAGTGTGAGTATATCGTCCCAGCCGTCGTTATTAACGTCAACAACGCTTCTTGCCATCTTGAGAGTTTTGTTAGAATCATCAACCCCGTAGCTTTCAACCAAACTCTGGGGAGAAAGGTTCAGTGTAGATTCCTGATAGTCAATCACTGTTGGCGGGATGCAGGAGTTGGCAATACAAAGTGATATATTATTTAATAGTTCACCCTGATTTTGCGACATAGATCTATAGTTAAGTTTATATTGCCAGGCATCACCTTCAATATCTGACATAGTGATATTAGATATTCTTTTATCGAAGACTGAAAGCGCACCGCTATCATAGGAGCTTTGTGGATTAATATTGCTTTCATATGAAAAGTTGATAAATCTGTAGGGTTTGACGTTAAAATCACTGTTTCCACCATAAGAGATTTTTTTAATATAGTTCTGGTTGTTTTCATTAATATAATCGTATTTTATAAAGTTTCCTTTACGATCTATATTTTTATCTAATTTCCAGGAATATGTTTTGTTGTCTTTTCCCATAGTACGAGAATTAGTGTTGGAACCAAATGTTTGAATCTCTCCATTTTTACTATAGGCTTTAAAATATGAACTATTGAACACAATCTTAGTAAAATTATCGCTGGCCAAACGATAAACTTTGGCTCCAGATTCAACAGGATCATCGGACGGTACAAGTCTTTTACCATCTAAACAAAATTTACCATTATTGGAGTAATCTATAGGTCCAGATTTACCATCATAGTAAAGACTGTCAGGGCAGCGATGTATCTGGCTTAATCCAGATACAGTCCATCCATAGCCTAAATAACCCACTTTTTGATTAGAAGAATAATAAATTAATGATAAATTTGGTGAAAAGCCATTTCCCGAAGTCAATGTTTTCAATTCAATTTGAGAAGAAAGTTGACCAAATTTATTAACAGATACATTGTACGGTACTTTTCCTATCAATTCTTGATTAGCTGCTAAAGCTGCTGAACTTTCTTCAATTTCATTACTAATATTCAGGTTGTAATTGTTATTGGCGTCTGAAAAACCACAGGAGGTTATCATGACAAACAAAAGAATCTTTTTTAAAACATTCAAAAGAAATCCCTCCTGGGTTAATCAAATGCGTTGTAGATATTAATAAGAGGATAAACCTCTCTTAATCAGTAACTGGACCGTTGTGACATGCGCGCTGAGAATAAGACTCAGTAACCACACCAAGATTACAACTATATTTTATGACTTCCTGAAGTCCCCGTTGGCAAATCAGATAGCGTTTTTTGAACTTACCATGTTGGATGGTTCCATTTTGATACTCGCAGTTCTTTGGCTTGCATTTAAAATTCAAATGATTTCTTGGCGCAACTTTTTCATAGCCATTATCACATACTAATGAACCACTAACATCGCTAAATGAAGTATCTTGATAACACGACTGTTTATAGCTACCATTATCAGCCGCGTTCCTCACTGTTTTTAGATCGTCTTCAAATAGTCCTCCAGCACATTTGGCTACACATAGCCAAGGGTTGGATTTCCTTTTGAAACGTTTTGTGGGATGAACATTACATTCTAACTTATCGTTTTCTGGAGTTCCAAATCGACACCTTAATGTCAATTTACCATAAAAGGCGTTATCGTCCCATGTAGTATTATGAGGATGATTTCCTGGACAATCACGTGGAACACAACTATTACCATCCGGTTGATAACTAGAGTTATTACAACTTACACTAGCTACCTCGGAAGTACCATCAGACTTACAAAGATATCGTACTTGTCCAGATTTTTTCCCTTCATAGTATAGATTTTCCCACCAACGATTACCCTCTGAATAGGTCGTCCCATCGCTTCCTTTACAGGGATAGCTACACTCTGAAACGATATTATCAATACTACAATAACGGATTGGTTCACCTAATGGATATTGTCTAAAATATTGTGATTGTATAAAAAACATATTAGATAAACCTGCTGTCTCAAATACCTTTGTCTCTCCACTACTCAGTGTCAATATCTCTCCCGATTGCAAGAGAGAAAATGGACTAGAACTAACGGTACTAAACCCACATTCGGATACACGGCTAATAGGAGCATATACTCTTATTGATTTACAAATAATATCTTTTCCAGAGTTGTTGCCAGGTTCATTGTATAAAGAAATATTTAGCGAGTAATAGTTGTTAGTATTGATTGAATGAGATTCAGTTATGATTGGTTCCTGAGCTAGTAGAGTTGATGTATACAAACAACTTAGCAGTATATAGAATATTTTCATCTTTTTTTACTCCTTTTCACAGTTAAGTTTAATATCAACTCGCTTGCAGATTTCGCGACTGGTGTGATCGATTTTTTCTAAATTATTTACATAATGTAACTCTTGAGGTTTTAGCTTTAAATTGACTTGGATCAGTTTTCCTGGAGAAGGAATGCAAGTGTCAGCTGACCTAACATAGAAAATAGGCTGATAACTAGAACAAATCAAAGTTTCGTTTTCTCTATTCATTAAAGATGTTTTAAATGATGAATTACTCTCGTCATAAGTTGAAACAATTGTGACGTAAGGAGTGGCAGCTTGTGAAGCAAAAGACAAAATAAGTCCTATCGCTCCACAAATTTTTGTGAAGTTTTTCATGATATCCTCAAATTATTGATTAATAGAAACTACAGTCCAGAGAATTACTGTTTTCTGCAGTGGTTATAAATTTGTTGTAAATAATATAAGTAGGCCTCCGCTGAGCTTTCCTTACTACTACTTTTTTCTTTGGCTTGACTAATAAGTTCCTCCAATCTATTTAAAGTATTAGTCCCATCTATAACCGGACATATTTTTGGAAGATATCCTTCGATAGATCGAAGAGTATTTTCTACTCCATAGGTCGAGAAATTAATACGCGATAGAGTTAAGTCGAACCATCGAGCAAGTACTTGATCGAAAGTTTGACTAAAATATAAACTATCATCCAATAAAATTAATTCATTTCGGCGTTGAAAAAATCTGTTTGTTAGTGGGTCTGTTTCACTAAACAATACAAATTCAGTATCAATTTCGTCTACAGAACCAGAAGAAATTATCTGATCTAAAAGAGGAATGAAATCTGCGTTGTTTAGAAATGCAGTTTCATACCTGAAGTATAAAATATCTTCCAAGTTTTCGGCAGGGGAATTAGCTATTGAGATTAGTGTCTTTAAAAAAGTTGATATATGTGTCTTATAATCAACTAAAGTTATAATCGGAAACTCTCTGTCTGGATTTACTACTGATGAATCAGTGCTTCTTAGATACAGATTATAGAAAGATAAATAATTGACTAACATAGGGAGGCTTGTTGCATTCTTTAAAATGTCTCTAAGTTTCAATTGAAGGTCTTCATTTATACCTTTATATTCCTGATAATAAAATATAGACATTAGTGATAAACCTATAACTGATGATTCTGAGCTATAGTAACCATCACCACTTTGATACCAAGTTCGTTTTTTTGAAACATGCTCTAGAATTTTAACTGCTAATCTAGGGTATTCTCGTGACTTATATTCTCGCCAGAGCAATATTTGAACTATCAAGCCTGATTGAGACTCCCCTCCTAAAGAGAACTCCAAGTTAAGTGATTTTTTGATATTATCATTTACTGGAGGTACTTATGAAA
>JBNKNM010000195.1:0-10774 GCA_050293845.1 Pseudobacteriovorax sp.
AGCATTCGTGAAAGGTTAACAGAATTACTAGACTTGACTCACCTCTCGGAAGATCTTTTAAACCGATATCCTATTGAATTATCTGGTGGTCAACGTCAAAGAGCTTCTCTGATCAGAGCTTTGATGCATAACCCTGTAACAATATTCTTAGATGAGCCACTTGGGGCTTTAGACCCGATGACACGCTTTGATCTACAAGTTGATCTTAAACAGATATTTAAAAAACTTAATAATACAGTTGTCCTTGTCACTCATGATCTGCTTGAAGCTAAATATCTTGCGAATGACATTCATATTTTAAAAGACGGGAAGATCATACAATCGGGATCCTATAATAACTTAAAATCGAACCCTAAAAATGAGTATATTAAAAAATTTTTCACCGCTGCACATAGCGACCATGAGAGCTAAGTATGAAGAAAATACGATTGCTGAATTTAGTGATTATCTATTTTTTCCAACAGCTTGTGATGGGAGAACTGCAAGCTCAGGTCATCAAAGTAGGGTCGAAAAAATTCACTGAAAGTGTGATCTTGGGAGAGATTATATCCCAATTATTATCCAAAAAAGGGTATAACGTACAACATAGAAAAGAATTAGGAGGAACCCAAATCCTATGGCAAGCCCTTTTAAGAGGTGATTTGCAGCTATATCCCGAATATACTGGCACTATCACCCATGAAATACTTCAAATTCCAAAGCTTAAAGATTTTGAAGATTTGAAGACCACTCTTAAAAGTAAAGGTATAGGGATTACGGCTCCATTTGGTTTCAATAATACCTACGCCATGGGAATGCGACGTTCCCATGCAAAAAAACTTTCCATAAAAACCATTTCAGACCTGAAAAACTTTACTCAGCTCATCTTTGGGATGGGTCATGAATTTCTCGATCGTAAGGATGGCTGGCTTGGATTAAAAAATACCTATCAGTTAAACCCTTCTGTGGTTAAAGGTATGGATCATGATATCAGCTATAAAGCGATTCACTCTAAAGCCATTGATGTAACTAGCCTTTATACAACAGATGCCGAAATAGATTTTTATGATTTAATAGCTCTTAAAGACGATAAAGACTATTTTCCAAGATATGACGCTCTCATTGTATACCGCCTGGATGTGCCACCTAAGGTTAAAGGAGTATTACAACTTCTTGAAGGCAAAATATCTGAAAAGAAAATGATCAGATTAAATGCTGATGCTAAAATCAATGGTATTCCAGGTGTCAAAGTAGCTGGAAACTTTCTCAAAGAAACTTTTGGAATCGAGAATGAAAGCAATCAACTGACCTTATACGATGCCATATACACAAGAACTGTAGAACATGTCATACTGGTTTCCATATCCTTGATATTAGCTATCGCTGTAAGTCTTCCCATAGGCTACTTCTGTTCTTTATCTCCATTTATGAGAAATTTTAGTCTACCTTTGGTAGGATTAATTCAAACAATTCCAGCCCTGGCATTGTTAGTAGTTATGATTCCTCTTTTCGGAATTGGACGCACACCAGCATTAATAGCTCTATTTTTATATAGTTTGCTACCAATCGTTAGGGGAACTTATCATGGCTTTATCACAATCTCCAAAGAAATACGCGAATCAGCAGATGCCCTTGGCCTTCCTCCCATTAAAATCTTTTGGCAGATACATTGGCCCCTTGCTTTGTCTTCCATATTAAATGGTGTAAAAACATCTGCCGTGATAAATGTGGGGACCGCCACTCTGGGTGCTCTCATAGGAGCGGGAGGGCTTGGTCAGCTAATACTTAAGGGTATTCGCCTCGATAACCATGAGCTAATTCTTGCAGGAGCAGTCCCTGCAGCTGCTCTCGCTCTGATCGTACAGTGGCTCTTTGATATTATTGAAAAAATATTTGTATCAAAAGGATTAAAGCTATAGCCCTTTACGCAAAGGGTGGGCTGAAATTATGGCTAATTAAAATTTCTCAGAAGGCTTTCGTAGCATCGTCGCTCTAAGTGGATTAATATTCTACCGATTTTTACTACCATAACGCCCATCAGTCATAGCACAAAAACCGATTTCTGTAACAAAGTAACCAGGATAATTTTCAGACCAAGTACTGCCTTTTCCATGTTTAAACCCCATATTATGGGCAACCTCATGAGTAATTACATTTACCCACATATCCTCTTCTGCAATACTAGAATTCTTTTCCAATGTGCTATGAATAGCATCTTTGCTCAAGTCTATTTCAAGATTTTGAATTGTATAATTGTTACGCTCTACCCGACTGATTCCAACTTTTGCTTGACCAAGCACTCCCGAGCGAAGTTCCGCCTTATGGATAACTATTGAAACTTTACGTGATTTATTGATAACGGGAATGCTATTGCCCCATTTTTTTCTAAGCCGATCTTTATTTTCTTTGGAGCTATTCCGGTAACCACAATTAGCTACTTTGGCTTTTGCTAAGTTTCGAAAGGCTTTTTCTGCAGCAGTCTGGATGAGTTGCTGGTCTTTTTCTCCCCATGCGGAAGTTGGCAAAAGTTCTACAGTGACTTGAATTTCTTGCGAGTAAATTGGTGTAAGCCCAATATAAAAAACCAAAAGAACAAAATAAACATGAAAAGATAAACGACTCATTGTAATCCTCCCTTATAGCATGCACATCTGGATTATACTATAGTTCATTACTACATGATGCAAGCAGTGAATAAGCTAACGACCTGTGATCGAAAGTCTAACCTCAAAAAGTAATACTGACGGACATCAAAGAAAAGCGTATCTTAAGAAGCTAAGGTTTTCCAAGGTAAATTGTGGTATTCAGGCTGGATAAAATCACTAGGGAAAGTAAAGAATACCTATAGAAAGGCTTTCTCGAAAATGCCTTTTATTCTCAATAATGGCTTCTTTTTTTCCGAGAGAAATACGATCAAGTTCTATAGGAACAGCATCGATCCCGATAAATTTTATATCGACTGATATAGCGCTAAAATCCAATTGTGCACCTACTCCTAGCCGTATAGCAGCATCAAGTGAACGTTCAGCAACTGTTCCTGAGACCCTTCTAAGGTTCTGAATACTAACACCGAGCCCCGCTTCAACATAATATATGTCAGGAGCAAACCGATATAAAGAGCTAAGAGTTCCCATGCGATATTCATTTCTTCGAAAAAGCATCTTTAAGTCACTGACAATAATAGCATTTTCTATGAAACGTTGAATGGTTATTCCAACCAAGTCTTCTCCACGCACTAAACCTCCTCCCCAATCTCCACCTTCCGACTCTTCATCATGGTAAAGGGAATCGAGTTTCTCTGCAGTATCATCTAAAGGTTCGACCTGATCGACAATGTCTTCGTCGTTAAAATCAGAATTGACATCAATATCTATGTTAGGATCTGCAGGATTTAGCTCTTCTTGAGTAGCATCACTATCGGCTGTGTCATCAGAGTTGCTCTGCTCTTGAGCAAAGCATAAGCAAGGTATGATAAGGATTAGTATGATGATATGATATCGCATGTAACTCCTTAGACTTTGTTAAATTCTTTTATGAGCTTACGATATAGCCCTCTAATAGAAGATTTTAAACTATAGAACGTATTGATACCATTTATAACAGAGTTTTTGCCAATAGGACCTAAAGAAGCAGCTAGCTCTAAAACTATCTTCTGATAGTATTCAGTAAAATGAAGTTTTTCGTATTTTTTCAATAGATGTCCCGAAGGACTCAAATCCGATAATGAACTCAATAAATTTCCAAGGTTATGGTCGGTTGTATTATCACCTTCTTCAAATAAAGCAATAGCTACCACAAAGGCAAAAGGATTAAAGGTAGCTACATTGCGAAGGTTTGCTACTATTTTCCGTGTCTCCCAGAATATCAGCTCCTCGCCTGGTCCATGGGGAAGGCAATTTAAACAATCTTCAATGAGTGAAACATGTTCCATTTCCTTATGAATATAATTCTGCAAGATAGGTGTGAAAGCCTTATACTTAAGGGCGGGAGATAACGAACTAACAGTATTCCTTGAGATGTAAACATGCTGCCATAAGTAAACTCTGCTTATTTTTTCTAGCTTTGTAGCATTACGATCTACTTCCTTTAGCTTATCATAAAAAATATGAACTTCATTAAAATGCCAAGGTGAATCTAAAAACCTATGAATAACCACAAGGGGATCATAAAGCCCTGTTCCAACAATTTTTGCACTTTTTAAAACAGAATCTAGGAATATTTGCATATCAGGTAAGCTGGTAGGCTTAGGAACTGGCGGCTCCTTTTGCAGATAAAGTCCATTCTTGCGTATTATATTGAATGTTTGTATAAGACTTAATCGCTTATATCCAACCACATCACTTCCTAACAAAGCTCTCGCAACTTTATTTATCACCTTAGGGTCACCTAACATAGCCAGCGAAATATCTTTTAGAGGTATTTCAAGCCTATAGGAATGACCATCATAAAACACTTCTAAGGTATTATTAGGGCCAGGTTTAATTCTACAATCATGCTTAAGTGTTAATCGAGATTTCCAGTTCGTATTCATAGTGCGACCACAGACATAGCAATTATCGGAGTTAGTTCACCAAGAGGGTTCTACATGCTACAAAATCATATCACCACCCTAGTACAGTAGTTGAATTTTCCATTTATCTTTGAAAAAGTAAAAAGCTGAAAACAAACAATTTTTCAGATCCCAAATGACCTAATCAATATGATGTTTTCTAAGTGAAGCAATTCTTAAGCCAAGTTAAGCTGATGTAAATATGATGGCTGTTGTGGCAAATATTTAGACATTGTAAAAAAAATTTCATAGAGAGTAGATTAACTTAGGTGACCTTTAATACACACTTTTAGCCCGTTTTATTCGTCAAGCTTTTTAGAATACCTCTCATGATTTTCAAATATGATTGTTGTTCTGAAATTAGCGGAAATAGCTCTGCTATACACTCATCATGATAAGGTGCCATACCTCCATGAGCCATCAAAATTTTATGAGGTTGCATCCGCTGATAAAGCTCTAAAGATTTTTTAAACTTAAGAGGGTAGTTTACTGGAAAGGGCGGTATAAACCGAGATTTAACTTTAAGAATATTATCGGCAACATAAATAGTCTTTGATATTTTATGGTATATAGAAATATCTCGATCTGTATGACCAGGTGTTTCCAAAATAGACCACTCTGGAAAACCAGGAATACTGTCTCCGTGTTTTAGGTAAAAGTCTGGCTTAATAGTCCTATCATACCAAAGGTACTTTATATCCTTACCCATTCGATGGGCCACCCAGTAGGCTAATCCCACGTCAATGAGGTGGTAAAATATACCGGAAACACCATGATACCACTGCTTCTTCTGAAAGCTTGAAGCAGTCGGTATACCATATTTTTGCTGGAAGAGCCCTACCCCCCCCGCATGATCTGGGTGCATATGGGTTACCAAAATCATCTTCAAATGTGAAAAGTTTCTCTTTAGTTGCTTTTCAATATAGTTTTTTACCGTCGCTACATCACAGCGACAGCAACCATCTAACAACAAGATTTTCCTGGGATAAACAGCGAGATAAATACTTTGGATGTGTCCCTCTATTTCATGTATTTCCATCCCAGAAGCGTCTCTCTTGTAATAGCAAACCCTAAGCGACGAGCATATAGAATTAATCCATAAATGTTAATACTTAAATCTTACTCTCGTTCTTTATATGGTAACTGCTAGATTATTGCATATAGATACATATATCAATGCATTAACATGCATTTAAATGCACAATTTAAGGATATGGCAATAATCCGGTAATGATTTGATACGACAAGGTGTATTCACGGGTAAATCACTAGAACGAATCGGCTTATTAGCCAAAAAAGACCAATACGAGCTTCTCAGCCAAAGCTAGTCCATTGGAAAAAACAAGCTCACTTTTACCGACTGCAACTTTATACCCCGAATATGAAAAATGTTATTATTCGCTATGCTTCAGTAAATAATAACGGATGGATCATGGCATCGACATTATTTTTGAATCCATAGAATAATGATCACCGCTCCAAATCAAGCAGCCACTGTTTTCTTCTCATACCACCAGCATAGCCTGTTAATGAGCCATCACTGCCGATAACACGATGGCAGGGGATAACTATAGCAATGCGATTCATCCCATTAGCGCGAGCTACGGCTCTGACAGCATGGGGTCTTCCCATATTCTCGGCTTGTTTTTTATAGCTCTTTGTTTCTCCATAGGGAATAGTTTGCAGCTCCTCCCATACCAGTTGCTGAAAATCTGTACCTGGAGTAAGTAATGCGATAGAAAATTTCTTTCTTTGACCTGCCATATACTCTCTAACTTGCTGCTTAGCCGTCTCTATATGACAATTAGTGCCCGGAATAAAAACTCCATTTAAACGCCGGCTAAGATCCTCAAACTCAGTTTCTAACATGCGACGATCTGTAAACTCAAGTAAGCACAAACCCTCTTCGGTTGCTGCTGCAAACATGGGGCCGATCTTTGTAGCAAAGCGATGCAGAAAGATCCTCTGCTTACCAGTTTGATTCTTAGGAGCAGCACCGAAAATTTTCAAATATTGGTGATGAAAGCCGCTTAAAGAGTCATAACCTAAACCAAATGCTGCTTGTGTTACGCTCACTCCTTGAACCCTAATGACCTCATAAGCTGTATTCAAACGGATCAAACGTTGATAGGTTTGAAACGTCATATTGTGATGTTTTTTAAACCACCGGCGTACTGTATTTGGTTGTAATCCCCGTTTTCTAAGCTCTGTATCTGTTATCTTAATAGCCGGTTCGCGAAGAATTTCTGCTATTAATCTGGCTATGTCCTTCGGAGCTTGACTTTGTAGCTCCATCGGCTTGCAAATCTTACATGGGCGGTAACCATGCTTTAATGCCTCTTCCGCAGATTGATAAAACACAACATTCTTCGCTAGAGGTTTCTTAGCGCGGCACGAGGGACGGCAAAATATCTTCGTTGTTTTAACAGCGGTTATAAATTGACCCTCATAGTCATTTTTTTTTTGACCAATAACATCATACATTTCTTCAAAAGTCAGCTTCATAGCTCTGCCTTAACTCAGGATGTGGAGTTTGCATCATCGCTCCTCATGGAGCCTTGGAGTGATAGTTCACAATATAGTCATAGACCAAAGCTTTGGAAAATAACTACCGAAAACTTAACAAGTATTTTTATTGCCAGTAACTTTTAAGATAAAACATAATCTTTTTAATCACTTAAATCGATCTTTACATCCAGGAATCAGAATAGTTCCAGGGTCCGCAAAATCATTCGCTTACTGCGTTATGCCGACCTTCCGAAATCCTCACCTACCTTAGTTCACTGCCGTTTAGTAAGCTCGTCATGCCTGGCATTAGAAGCTTTTCGAATTCCTTAGCTATTGCAAATGTAATGGATCCAGTAGAGTTTTTATTCCTAAAAAGAGGAAGGTCATCTAATCTTTAGATGACCTTGAAGAGAAGAAAGTGCTAGGTTTTGATTTACGGTCGGTTGATTTTGGGATCAATATACTCTTCGGAGGCACAAGGGACAGAATTTAATAAATCGGATTATTCTAATAAATTCATGTGGATAAATATGGTAATTATTTTGAAAACATATAATTATTATAACATGCTTAATATACGAGATATTTTTTAAATTTTAAAATTATACCTACGATATTTTGAAACGAATTAGGTTACCAAATCGGAAAAGCCAGCTCAACGAAATGTAAGTTACCGACAAGGCCTAGGAATCTACAAAATGGTGGGCATGCACACTAGAAACACTATGTCCCAAGGCTTTTAGAATCACCCCCCCTTATTCCTCATGGATAAATCAGCAATTTTACAACTTTTTCGGTAATTATCCTAGCTTGCCGCCAGAATGTTTTTTGTTACTCTTGGCGAACTTATCACTCCATAAATACTCGAGGAATTAAATATGTTACATCAACTAATTTATGGGACGGCTTTGTTTGCTTCCCTCACTGCGTTTGGGCAAAAAGGACCGGCGGTACCAAGTCTGGCCATGACGACCATCATACAGGAAAACACTGCTGGCTTCTGTAGCGTAAACGGCAGTGTGGATAACGATAGAGCGGGTTTCACTGGCGATGGATTTGCCAATACGATAAATGCCAACGGCAATGGTGTTAACTGGCAAATCGAGGTCAGTCAGGCGGGAACATATAGCTTACAATGGCGCTATGCCAATGGCAGTGGTAGTGGCAGTAGTCGTCCTGGTGACGTGATGATTGACGGTGAAACCCAGTTTTATGGTGTAGCCTTTCCCCCAACGGGTGCCTGGACAAACTGGGCCGAGAGCGGGACGGTGGAATTGTGGCTGGATCAGGGTAGCCACACGATTCGCCTGCAAGCTATTACCGCCGAGGGGTTGGGAAATATCGACTATTTGAGTATCACTGGAAACAGCAGTGTCAGTGGAGGGACTTGCGAAACTTCAAATCCTGGTGATGGGTATCCCCGAGGTAACCCACCCGTTCCCAGTGCCGGTTGTGGCTCCCCCCCCGGTTTATGGAGCGGTACCCACAGAATGTCGAGCGCGGGTCTCAATCGAGAGTACATTGTCTCTGTTCCAGAAGGCTATAACGCAAACAAGCCCTACCGACTGATTTTTGGGATGCACTGGTTAGGTGGAAGCGCCGAAGCCGTGGCTGATTGGTCAGGATATTATGGACTCGACGCGCGCGACACGGAGGAAACCGCTATATTCGTTGCACCACAGGGATACACAGATAACTGGCCTTGGCGAGGAAATGACAACCGGGACCATATCTTCTTTGAAGAGCTGTACGCGCACCTCGCATCTAATTTATGCGTCGATGTATCAAGAGTCTTCTCCCTTGGGTTCAGCTTCGGCGCAATGTACACCAACGCCCTATCGCAAACCCATCAGGATATCCTGCGAGGTGTCGTGGTGTATGCTACCGCCGACTACAACATTTACTTCCCGGCGAACACGGGCAAGCCCCTTGCTTACATGGGGGTCCATGGCCTGAACGACGGGACCTGTCCCATCAGTTCGGGGCGGCGGTCTAGAGATAGGTTCGTGGAGAACAATCGATGTGTGGCACCTAGTAGCGTACCTGAAGCTCACCGCGGAAGCGGCCATGTCACCTTCGATTTCGACTGCCCGGATAATTACCCCGTGCGCTGGTCTACATTCGATGGAGGACACACATATCCGCCAAACAATTCCGGTGAATGGGCGCAGGATGAGACCTGGGAATTCATCTCACAGTTCTAATTCGGCAGTCGGAAAATCTGGCTTTCTGGGTTGATAGATGATTATATTGCCATCGATCTTTTGGTCGATGTGCAATTTTTAGAATATTGAGCCGCAATCCCACCTGGTGGCCCCATATCATAAAACATTATAGACCAGCCTCTACAGCTTTCCACATACGATCGATTTCCATCTGATGGCCACACTCCTTGCAGCAAAAAGAATCTTCACCCCCACCAAAGCTCAATCAGGTCTTTGTAGCTAGACCTCAATGGCACCACCGACTGTCTCTCAATTTCTAGTAACAATACCAGCCGACCAACAACCACACAAACCTTCGCTGTAAGTCTGCTACGATTATGCGGCGACTGAAGCCCGTAGTGACGAATTCGCTTAAACCTTGGTGGAAGAATCTGCTGAACCATCCACCCAATAAATCTTATGACATGGTCATAGCATCGATCATCTCATGGAACCTCGGTTTTTGGAGAATGTCGATGTTCTTTAGGATGAACTAGGTATTTGCTCAAAGTTCTTAAAAATGCTCGAATCTTTTCTTGTAAACAATCATCGGATAAGGTTTTGAGCCAATCCAGTGATTCATGAGATTTATTCATCTGTGCAACAAAATATTTTAGGGCTATGCGATCTTCTGCTTTTATGGGTAATTTGAAGGCTTGCAACAGTACGAGAAGTAGTTCGTGGGTCTGGTATATCTTAAAAAATAATGATAAAAGCGCATCGGTAGTTAAGAAAGACGAACCGACTTCACGGTGGTAATTTGTTAATCGCTGTCCTGCACCAAGGCAGTCGTAGTGGATACAACCATTAAAACCTAAGCTATGACGTTCATTATATATGGCACACTTACCTGAGGGCAATAGGTTGGGGCAAGGTAAGCCTGTTTTCTTATCTATGGCAAACATTTTTCCTTTATTAAAGTGGAAAGCAATACAACACCAAGATAAGCATTGGGTACAATCCGATTTTAATTCGAATTCTAGTTTCATTTAAAACTCCTTGAACAAAAATTTCCATGGTTTCTCGGGAGTTTTTTACTGGGTAAAAATGGGGAACAAGGCTATTTAGAGGCTGAGGAACACCTATAGATGAAGGCGCAGTGAAACAATATTCACCGAGATTAATCCTAGGTCCCAAATGTTCACCTAGGCGAAAACTGCAAATCTTATCCGTAGAGCAATTACGTAACGATTTCAGTATTAATAGCAAGTCTTTTTGGCGTAAAGAGGAATTTTCCTGATAATGCATAAATAATAGGTGTAATCAACAATCTTGTAAAGCTTTTTAATAGGATAAGATGTCACCTGTCATAGATTATAGACCTAATAAGCTTTACTACTAAACTTTTTTAATACATTCTTTTCTAGGTTAAGCTACACATTTTCTACGGATTGTGAAACTTACCTAGTCGATAGTTTTTTCTTAGCCTTTGCTCAGTGCTGGAATGAAAGCTGTTTGTGTCAATTACCCCCACCTAAAGGAGGGGGCTTGTGAGGTGACTCGCAAGGGAGACTAGTTGACCAGACCACTAGCA
>JBNKNM010000196.1:0-10732 GCA_050293845.1 Pseudobacteriovorax sp.
GCATGGGAATCCTTTTTAATGATGGCAAGGACGCTAACGACCAATAACACAAAGGACGAAAAAAATGCTGATATGGCACTGGGTACGTGTAGATAGATGATGCGATAGACTTCACCCATGTGTTTTTCCGTGGGTGCAAATTTAAGTGCCCAAAACCAGCTAAGTGATAGTGCTAGCAGTACAAAAACGCCAAAGGCAAAATGCTTCTTTTCATGTTCCATATCTATTCCTTATTCTGCTTTGATGAGTTCACCAAATAGTAATATTCCTAATGTTAAGTAGATCACGCCAAATATTAACAGAAGTCCTAACCACGACTCTAATAGGGTACTCAAAGTATATTTATCAATGAGAATTCCTTTAGAGGACTCGACAGCTGAAATCAGGACCGGTGCTGTAAGAGGAAAGTACAAAAGAGGGTAGAGAATCTGCTTTGAGCCAGAACGCATCATCATCGTTGATAACAAGACTCCAAGAGCGACCATACCCGAAAGTGCGGTAATGGCCACTGTAACAAGAGGCCAAGTCAGCATTGAAATACCGCTTTTTGCGTAAAAAAAGCTTGTTAAGCCCATAGTCGGAATTAGAATTAACATTCCCATAAAAAAAACTGTCAGATATTTCCCTATGAACCAGGCCATAGGTGAAATAGGGTAGGTTCTGAGCAAATCGAACACGCGGTCCTGAAGGTCAGGCTCCAGGGACCTCGCAAAGGCAATTTGAAGAGCAAAAAATGCTGTCAAATAGGTCTCAGCTACGAGCAGGCGCGCAACACCTTCTCCCTCAATGGCTCCAATAGAAAAAGAAAATAATACCAATACAGTAATAGCAAACAGCAAAGGTGCCATCCAGCGCTCGGGGTTTGCCCACTCCAAACGAAAGCTATGCTGAATGAGAGTCCAAATTTGGCTGGTAAACTGCTTCATAGATTTCCAGCCTTTCGTATTTCGTACACCTGAGGATTTAATTGTTTTAATGGCTCGACATCATGACTGACCACCACGGCTGAGCCGCCTAGCTCTAAGTGTCCCTTGAGGATAGCCTGGAATTGCTCAATCCCTCTGGTATCCAACCCGTATAAGGGTTCATCGAGAAGCCAAAGTGGTGTCCGGGAAAGGGCTACCCTAGCTAGGGCTAAGCGCCGCTTCATCCCTGTAGAAAATTTTTCTACGGGAAAGGATTGACGAACCAAGGGGTGGGCTAAGTTCCAGCGCTCTAACTCATCAATAATGAGCTGGTCATGATGAGCAAGTCCGCGAAGCTTTAACCAAAAGCGCAGGTTTTCCATGGCATCCATTTTTCCATACAGCGCATTTGCTTCTGCAGGTAGATATTCGGTGTATAAGCGCCGATCGGTTACAAGTTTAGCATCAACTTCCAAGGAAATTGTGCCTGATGTTTCTTTGATGAGTCCTGCTAAAATTCCCATGAGGGTCGTTTTTCCACACCCATTAGGCCCGATAATGTGGATCAGCTCATGGGTCTTAACCACAAAGCTAACCCCGTCAAGGATGGGCCTGAATTTATATCCAAATTTTACATCTGTTATCTTCAACACAACTAAAAATCCGCTACATTGACTGCAAAGTTTATGTGAGTTCTCCGTTCTACCACGCGAATATTATTAACTCCAACATCTTCTACACTGGAAGCTAGGTTTAAACCTATAATACCAAGGTTTATCCCTGTACCATACGATATTCCTGCGACATTATAACCAACTCTAAATGCTGTAATGGACTCGGCTCCATATCGAGAGCCCCAAGTCCATTCCAAACTGGACTTTAATTTTTTATGTAAAGAGCTTCCTGTTTGGGTTAGGCTGTCACCTTCAAGGGTCAGGTGTAGGGCTCCCCAAGACCTGAAACTGGGATTTAAGGAGAAGCTTAACGTGGCATCTTCCTCGACGAGGAGATCCTCTTGTGCCTCGTCAGTATTACGATATTTGGTATCACCTGCATTGCGAAAAACAAGACCTAGGCTTGGTCGCCAGTGGGGAGCTAGAACCCATACAGCCCCTATATTTAGAGGGGCTCCCACATACTCTTGACGGTTATCTTTAAACTGACTTTTTCGAGTTTCGGGAGTGCTAAGGTCGGTGAACGCAAATGTTCCGGCAACAACATCCCGCTGGTAAAAGCCAGCATGCATGCCAAAATAGAAGCGTTGGCTCGGATCTTTAAAGCTGAATCCGAGACTTGGTCCTTTCACCGTTCGCGAAATTACGGAAACCTCAGTGCTGTTAGAGTCCTCAGCCGCTGCAGCTACTTGAGTGTCATAAACATACGCAATCATTGTTCTCCAGAAAACAATATTAGGTACGATGGAAACCCTTCCATACTGGCGCTTGCCTTGTTGGGTGCGTAAAATTTGGTTAACAATCGCCTCATTATTGAGGTCTTCAACTTTGCTCAAGTCGCGCTTTAGTTTCATAGTGTCATTGTTTACAGCAACAGCAAAATAAGGAAAATGGAGTTGGTTGATGATCGGTCGCTTACTACTAACCTCAATGCCTCCGATGGCGGCAGGGTTGTAATAAGCAGCATCCATGCCATTTGCTGTCGTAGCTATAGCTCCACTCAAGCTGGCTGCTCGGGCTGATGGCCAAAGAGATTCGTCAAAAACTGCATTCTCAATGGGACTTTTTTTTACCTGACAGAAAGAGAACTTAGCCCCAATAGTTAGGGCAAATATACTAGTCATTTTAATATGGTTGACTAAGCTCATTTAACACCTTCTCCTGCCAGCGCGTTCACCTATCGGCACATCCTGATATAATCTTAAGGTCTATTTTTCATTCGGTTTTTTGCGTGGCCTGAAGACAGATGAGCAGGTCATATGAAGATAGATCGCATCAAATTCATCAGTATTATAACATTCTATGGCACCGGAATTTTTATCCCTTGGAGCGTCAGAATACTTATAGCGGCATTTTCCATTTAATTTCAAAGGAGTCCCACTGGCGGTAAACCTGGCAGCATTCATTTCGTAAGCTTCCCATGGAGGGATGATGAATTCGTACTCTTTTTTTTTGGCTTCTTTATATTTACCGGATAGTTTTAGCGATAATAGCTTGTGCTTCCTTTTAATATCTTCTTGGGTAATGGTGGGCATACCTGACTCTCCCGAGCTAAGGTTCTCTGTCGATGATTTCCCATCCTTTGATTGCGTCATAATTCTCACATATAAGTTAGGCGTTTTTTTGTGGGGCTTAACCAAGGAATCGTTTTTGGGGAACATGACATACCATTTATCTCCAGTAAAAAGTTCCAATTCTACCTTACGACCAGCAGTACTCTCGCTTGCTTTGCAAGCGTAAATTCCGATGTTTTGATTCATTCCTGCATCAAGCTCCCCTAAGGGAACTACATTCGCCAATCGATAGGGAGTGTTCCAACTCACAGCGGTACCATTATCCTGGGGGCCGGCACTAACCCGCCAACTTAGTTTTCCCGATGCATCGATATCTTTTAGCTCGAATGCAATACTAGTGCTTTTGCATATTCTATGATCGGGTTTCTCGGGATCGGTAGTGATAGTCAGGCATTGATCCTGCGGAGGGTTGACTTGGATAAATCCTTTGGTTCGCAAGTGGTTCGCAGAAAATTTAACTTTACTTGAGCGCTTGATGCGAACTGTATGACCTACAGGAGGTGAAAACATAGGCTTGAGAATTTTCAACCGCTCCTGTTGGGTTGCCGATTGGTTAAATAGAGAAGCTATGATGAACGAATTGAAAAGCACACTCACTGGGTAAATCTCATCTCGTAGATATCAGTACTCATATTATGGGTATATAAGATTGAGGAACTCTTGGGTGACCATAGGGGGAATCTCTCATCTGCACCTGGGGTCCGGGTAAGGTCTTTCAGGGAGCCATCCAAAGAAATGATAGAAATATCGTGACTTACAATTTTTTTACCAATAAACTTGGCCTTGGCGAATAAAATTAGTTTGCCATGAGGATGCCAACTGGGATCTGTACCACGTGCCAGCAGCTGTGGTGATTCGCCATCTTTTGCCAGGTAGATGCGTTCGTGCTTGGTCGCCCATACAATGCTTCTTCCATCTGGTGAAATTTTATAGGAATAGACCGATTTTTCTGCGCTCATGGGACGCATAGAAATACCATTATTACTAACCCAAAAAACGCGATCTCCCGCGACAAGCCAGTAACCTAGCTTAGTTTTCAGAGAACGCTTCCAAGTTCCCATTCGCTCCGTAGGATATTCTAATTTGTGGGACTTTATGCCGTCTTTGGAGAGTATATAAAAGCGGTAATCACGGGGGTCCAAGCTAATGGAACTGGTTAAACCCTCGTATTTTTCAAGGCTTACGCTATTTTTAAGGTAGGTATCATAGGCTTTTAGTTCTGATATAGCTCCATCCTTATTGCTGTATACCTCCCTATAAAATAAACGAGCCCCATCGGGAGCCCAAAAAAAAGCATGGCCTACATGATATGAGGAGATACGGTAACTGTCTCCCGTTTTTAAATTGGCGATGAACAGCCCTTTTCCCTGACTATTTGTATAGGCCAATAATTTATTTAGACGATTAATTTTGGGAAAAAATATATGTCCTTCTATCCTGAGATATGGCGTGGAAACTGGTGTCCTTCCCACGCCATAGCAAGGTAGGGTCAGTAATATAAGAATGAGCATTTTAACCATATGGCTCTCCCTTGGTTATGAGCATATCACAGCCTTCCTCTTACAATTTTTCCTACTTATGTATTACAGTGATAACTTACTAGAATAAAAACCTGGGAATCTGAAGAATTCTTCGTTTGCTGCGTTATGCCAACCTTCCGAAACTCTCACCTACTTTGCTATGCTGCGGTTTAGAAAGCGCGTCATGCATCCGAAGCTTTTTCGAATTCCTTAAAATTATTAACTAATTTTCAATTGTTTCGATCCGGGAAATACGAATCGAATTTTCTAGGCTCAGGATTCCTGTTATGTCAGGCGGGAAAGGTATATTCTCATGTGTCGTCGATGATGTTAAAATTTCGAAAAGGTAAGTTTTACTTTAGCTTACCATCTGAATTACCGATAAGATAGCGGATTTGCAAAGAGGGTATCATGAATCTTATTCTATTTCTTATTTTAACATTTTATATGAGTAGCACTTTACTGGCTATACCGACGAAATTGCCGGTGTTCAATAGCAGCAAGACGCAAAGCCTTGATGCTAGAATTTTACTAGCAAAAGGTAAGAAAAAGGATCGCAAAGGTAAAAAACGCTACCTTCAGGGTGAAGCTAGAAGTTCTTCAAGTAAGACATCCATAGATTTTGATGCAGCCTCCATTGATGGCGAGCGTCGTACCCCTGTAGGAGTGCAAGTTGGTGGTACCAAGCAGGATAATGGTTACGATTTGATTAATTTAAGGCTTCGTTGGCATCCGGAAATGATTAAGTCGACATCAAATCTAGAGACCGGTAAAAGTCAATAGATTAGTTCGTTTAAAGTGCAGTATGAAGCTCTAGAAATCGATCGAGTTCAATGATGTCTTTCTGCTGGACGGATAACTTTCTCCAGGTTAGCCATCCATAGCGATCACCTAGGTATATTGTTGGTAGGTCTGGCTGGTGAAAATTGTTCATCAACTCAACATTGGCCAGTATATTATAGCCCTTTATCTGGTATGCTTTTACAAATCCTGCGGCGTCTGCCTCCGTATCATGGGCAAAAATATAAACAAAAGTAGTATGACGTTTTTCATATTTTTCTTGTAATTCTATAATATTACGAATAAGCACCTGGCAAGGGATACACCAGGATGCTAGGAAGATAGCAACTGTTGCATAACCTCGTTGAGGTTTGAAAGTTAGTCGTTCTGTATCGCCAATTTTTTTTCCTGAGATTACAGGAAAATTATACCAAGAATGAACATATCTGCTTGTGATAGTATCAAGGATAGCATTAGTTTTTGGCGCTGGTTCGGCAGCTCTTCCGTTGTGAGCTGATAGTAGAAGGATGAAGTATAAAAACCATTTTCTCACGAAATCCTCCAAATCTAAGTTAACTTCATTTTATCATAGGTAGTAGCAAGCATTGGACGCCGTAGAAAATCAAATACAGAATATCAAGAAGCTTTGGGATTTTAATTGGGGTGCCATGGATGTCCTAATTGGGGGCAGGTCGTCAATTGATCTTGACAAATTACGCTTTAAAAACTGGCAAGATGCCACAGAGTTCATTAAATATTACGGCTTTGATCCAGAATCAGCTGTTGATTCCAGAAAAATTCATGCTGTTATTGTGGAATCGTGGAACTTTATTGAAAGGTATCTTATTCCCAAGGAATGGGAAAAAGGTTTAAAACCACCGGAAGATCTGCTGCGTTATCAGGATGTACGAGATATTATACTGTCTGCTTCTGACGTGCGTCCCGAAAAAGCCATTAAACAGGCTTGGGCTTGCTCTGTTTTGCGAGTGATGCATACCATAGCTCATATTGATGGTGTGCAACGCTATGCTGATTTCCCCATAGCACGCGACCAGATTATGCAGCGATTTCAGAAGTTTATATTTCGTGACGAGGTGGGGCAGCTCCGATTTGGCAAAAACAACCTTTCTATAGGCTTATCCCGTATCGAGTGGAAGTATCAAAAGCCTCGCGAGTCGATAATTTTAAAGCTACTACATAAGAAAGCTAATGTAACAGAAACCATCTATGATCTGATTGGAATGCGTATTGTTACTCGAAATTTGTGTGATGTTTTAGTTGTTGTAAAGTTTTTAAGAGACTTCCATATGGTCACCTTTGCCAATTGCAATCCATCTCGGGCGCGAAACTCTCTCATGGACGTGGAATCATTTCGTCATAATGTAGAGACGCTCAAGGTGATGTTGGACAACCAAAAAATTTCTCCATCAGAATTTTCGTCATTGCTGCAAAGTGTGACTCGTCACCTTGAAAAAAATACAGCACGCATCAATCCTCACTCGGGTCATAACTATAGGTCCATTCAGCTAACTTGTAGGCAGCTCATCCGTATGCCGTCTCGTTCTAGTATTTGGCAAAAAAAGCTTGTTGATTTTATAGAAAAGCATGAGATTAAAGGAGATCATATTAGCATATTGCAAGACATAGCAAGGTTGTTAAAGCTGGATAACGAAAAATCCCGAAGGCATCTTGGTTTTTTTCCTTTTGAAATTCAAGTTATGGACGAAGAAACATTTCAGAAAAATATGCTCGGTGATGCAAATCATGGACGTTATAAACAGTCACAAATCAAATCTGCCAGGCGCCGTGTACTTGCCAAAGTGTTGACAAATAAGTTTTATTAGGTATAACTTCCAGTTTATTATGTGGAGTTTATATGGCGATTCTATGGCAAAAATCTATAGATGACACTATGTATCAGGTCCGAAATGCTGGAAAAACGATGCGTTTGTACACTAATGGAATTCTACACACAGAGTACAATCCGAACCATATACTCACTGGCAGCGTTTGGGATCTTCTTTTGCTGGGATCATTTCTGGTACCTATAGGTCATTTGAAAAGAGTTTTGGTGTTAGGAGTCGGTGGTGGTGCAGTACTAAATCAAATTCATTATTTTTTTCCTAAAGCTACTATTACTGGTGTTGAACTCAACCCCACACATCTGAGAGTAGCCAAGGATTTTTTTGCATTAAATACTATGAATCATGAACTCATTGAAGCGGATGCTATCGACTGGGTTAACACAAATCAAAATAGAACCTACGACCTAATTATTGAAGATCTATTTTGTGAAACGGACGGTGAACCCGAGCGTGTTAAAGAAGCTAATAAATCTTGGGTTAGTAAGCTTGATGGGATGCTCAGTCCCTCAGGGGTTATGGTTGTTAATTTTATTGATCGAGATAGTTTATTAAGAAGCTCAACCGTATTTCAAGAAACTGGAAAATACGCGTCAGGGCTTCGGTTTACCACCAAGAATTGTTTCAATATTGTTGCTGTTTACAGTCGCAAATCCGTATTGAGTAGCGAGCTTCTACAGAGGTTACGTGAATACCCCTTATTGGATAGTCGCAAGAAAGCATGCAAACTTCATTATAATGTTCGAAAGCTCTTCTAGCCGAGATACTGAAGAAAGATTAAAGAACGATCATCTTCGAGGTTTTCTGATATCTGTATAGAACTTAGAATGCCTGTAAGATAGTCAAGATCTACTTTGGTTTTTTTATCTTGCTCCAGGGTGCGTATTAGCTTTCGCAGGCTACGGGAGCCTTCCAGGTAACCATCTGTAACAGTAAAAAGGATTTGACTTGTTTGCATAGTGATGGTTTTCTCTTCCATTACGATCTCATCCCGGAGACCTAAGGGAGTGCCCCTAAGCATGGAGAACTCAGTTTTTTGAGGAGAGTGGAGAAACCAACCGGGGCTACCAGCATTGATTAGTTTACAAGTCCCATCCTTGAATATGGTTGCTGTCGCCACCGTACAGGTAATGTGATAACTATACAAATCGATAAGTCGGGCATTGATTTTTTCCAGGGCTGCTACAAGGCTAATATTCTCAGTTTCATAATCTTTAAGCAGGCTGATGATGCTTGCCACCGTAATGGCAGCCGATGGTCCTTTCCCCATCACATCTCCCATGATAAAACGGGTTTCATCGCGGGATACCCGCCAAATATAGAACCAATCTCCAGCCATCTTCAAATGGGGAACATACAGCAGATGGTAACGGAAGTGAGATAAAGTTCCCGACATATTTTTGGGCAGTAGCAGGTTTTGCACAGCTTTTCCGAGGCTTAAGTAACCGTCTAGTTTAGCTAATTCGGCAGATTCCTCAAGGCGTCGTGATTTTTCTTCGTAATAGTTTCTCTCTATGGAAACTAACTTTATTTCCTCCTGCAATCTATTATGAGTAAAGTATAGGAATCCGGTACTGCAGAATCCCAAGCATGGTGTGAGCCAAGGAATTTCGATGGACATATAGGAAAACAAATAGATGGCTAGAAAAATATAGGAAGAAATGACAAGAGATACACCAATCCAAAATGCCGAAACAGAAGCATGAATTCCTAACAAGGTTCCAATAATAGCCAAAATGAGAATGGTAAACGGTGAACCATCAATAGAGTTGATCCACTGGGATTCTAAAATACTTGAAATCATGGAGGCAATAATCATGCCTCCTGGTATTTCACCAAAGGGGCTGACTTCATGGAAATCGGTATGACCAGAAGCGAATGATAGTAGTATCAGAACAATATCCCCTTGGTTGACTGTAGTTTCGTTTTCCCCAGTTCTAGCCCGACGAATCAAAGGATGTAGTGGTGATGTCATTTTATATAAGTGTTGGGGTGGACGATAATTTATGGTCACACGACCTTTTTTATTAATAGGTACCTTATGGTTGTTGATATGCAGCTCTTTACGATCTATGTAGACACTATCTGCAGTAAAAATACTAAGATGAGGAATGATGATATCAGAGCTAATCCTATAAAAGGGGGAAACAGTTCCATCGCTATTGGAGATAATGTGACCTTGGCCATGGAACACATCTTCGAGCTGTTGTGTGGGGCCATAAATATGGGCATCATATTGTCTATCAAGAATTAACTCCAGGTCAAACACATCAATTTCGGGGTTCAAATAACTTTCAATACGGAAAAACTCTTTGTTTCTATCTAAAGCATGACGATATCTCATCGGTTTATTATTGAGGTAGACACCGGTATAAACATTGAGATTCTCCTGTTTAAGGGATTTATACCACTTTTCACTATCCTCTTGATATTCTGATAATAACCCATCAATTAAGATGGCTTTTGGCTTACGTTCACTGATATTGATCAACATTTTAGTGAGGTCTTCGGGGCTAAGACGTGGCCCCCCTAGAAAGGCAAAGCTACTATCATCAAGGGCGAAAATTTTAAGTCTGGGAGAAAGAGGAGGAGTTTGTCCTAGAATATCCCGAGACTGAAATAAAAAAGGGTATATGATATTTGTTTTCAGGTATTGTTCTAGGGGGCTGAAGGGAATAGCTACAATGGCAATAGTCAGTAGGCATGCAGCGCCATGGAAGGTGTACCAGGAGCGACCGCTTGCAAAAAAATCTTGGATGGCTCTTTCCGTCATGCTTGGCCTTATTGAGGTTGTTCGCTGTCTTTTTTTCGGTTCAGACTAGAAAAAATCACCTTAGGGTATAGGTAAAGATTTCATAGCCTATTAGTATGGGGTTGTGCCTAGAATATTATAGGAACTAGGATATAACTGTGTTATAAAACTGCAATTTCCAAGATGGGTGGGGGAGAGTGCTTGTATCTATCTGAAAAAATTAGGAAAAAAGCTGTAGCTGCGATCAATGACTATAGTATGATTGAGGCTGGTGATCGCATTATGGTCGCGGTTTCAGGCGGTAAGGACTCCTCGATCCTTTTATTAACCCTAAAGGAGATCCAGTCCCGTGCCAAAATCAATTTTACTATTCAACCAGTAATTCTGGATCAAAAGCAGCCGGGCTTCAGAATTGACGCTTTTGCCCACTGGATTAAGACCCTTTCCCTTGACCTCGATGTCATCAATGAAGATACCTATTCGATAGTTACAGATAAGGTAAAAGGTGGTAAATCTTTCTGCGGTCTTTGCTCTCGTTTACGGCGTGGTATTCTTTATAACTATGCCGCTAGCCATGGCTTCACCAAGATAGCTCTCGGTCATCATCGCGACGATATGAACGAAACTTGGCTCCTTAATTTGTTTTTTAATGGGCGCATGGCATC
>JBNKNM010000197.1:0-10598 GCA_050293845.1 Pseudobacteriovorax sp.
GATCGACAAGATCAAGATCGATAAATGCTAAAGGCAAATGCTGCCCCTTAAACATGGCTCTAAAATTTCGCACTAGACGAAGCTTATTACTTACTTTACTTGTTGAGGCACTGTATAAATTTGTCAAGAAACTCACCATTAGGGTCCAACCTATTTCTTACTGATTTGAAACCTCTGCTACTAAAGGAAGCAGATTCTTATGGAAGTGCGTAACTTCTCAAAGCCTTAACCGTCGCACCTGCCACGTAGTTCCTCGCGGAACACTTCCAAGCTAACGGAAGCTTTGAGAGCATTCAACCTTTTAAAAGACCAATCGTTAACTAAAGCTAACTCGCGCCTGATACTGTCCACCTGCAGGAAGACGTTTTACGGCGCACTGGATAAATTTTCAAATTGTGAGTACTGACTTCTTGGATTTTCATGAAAGTATAGCCCAATGAGGCCTCCCAATAAAAATCATTGTGACATGACAACAGATTAATATGCATTAAATGGTCCCACGAAAGCCCTCACCCCAGCCTCACGATCACCCTCCGTCACTATATCAAGAAATCTGAATTGGTAAAGTAAGTATTTACCCTTAACATGCAGTTTTTCTAAATAGGGATCCCTTAGGAGCCCATGGAGGAAGAAACACTTTTCCACATAAAAACAATATATTAAGCAAGTTTTATCGTTTGACTAGGAACATTTGTCTGACAGACATCTCCCTCGTCTATGGAGCAATGAAACCATCGTAACTAAAAACTTTCCGGTAATAGCAGGATTTAACGACACCTATAATCAGATCTAGAAACTCGCTATTCTGACATAAAATCCTTCCCTGCACTAAACGATAGTTGAACTGCCCACTGGCCCCATAGGCCACACCAGCAATATGAAAGTAAGCCTAGTGAGCATGATATTCATATAGCTTCCAGAGAAGTTTATTTGTCTGCTGAAGCTTGTAAGACTCGAAGCTCCACAAGACTTACCCAGGAAGTGATATTACCTTCAACCCCATCAATCGTTACACGAACATACCTGGCATTCTGGGCAGTAAAATATCTTCGCAAAAAGGCTCCCTTTTCTTTATTGGAACTGTCATCAATAACGCGATTCCACTGTACGCCATTAGCTGATACATCAATGGTAAAGTGATAAGCTCTTTGGGCTAAAGGAACGATTTCCACACCATCTATTAACTGTGATGAACCGAGATCTAGACTGATCCATTGGGGAAATGTTTCTGCTGACCATCTAGTAGTGAGATCATTATCTACTGCACCTGTAGCACCGTTACCAGTCTGCTGGTTAGATACTGAGACGGATGCAGTCAGTGAAAGATTTAAATCACTAATATTTTCAGGCATAGGTCCTGATGCTAGCTTAAGGACCTCACTAGCAGCCATTAAAAAAGCACCAACTCCAAAGTCGTAGTTATCACTGGGGGATGTGGGAGCCGAGGGGCCGATTCCCACAGGTTGGATATACCCTAACCTGTCAGTTTCATCGATAGCAACACTGGCCATAGCATTCCAACCCTTGGCTATTACGGGCAAATAAGTTGACGGGTCTAACAGACCATAATTCACCCCCCATGCTAAGCCATAGGTGAAAAAAGCTGTACCACTAGTTTCTGGTCCCCCTGGGAAAGACGGATCTAATAAGTTAGCAGACCAGAATCCACTGCTTTGCTGCAACAGGCTTAGAGCTGCCGCCATATCTTTAAAGGTTTGAACATATTCTTGACGATGAGGATCGCTAAACTGTCGCTTATCAAGCTCCTGGATAGTTCGCACATGAGCTGCAAATACCCAACCATTTCCACGAGCCCAGTAGACATTCTTTCCATTGGGAGCTCGATCATCTATAAAGGTACTATCGCGCCACCAGAGATGGTGATCTTCATTGTAAAGACCGATCTCTCCCTCATTGTATTTTGTCCATCGATACATGTCATACATTCGCTCACTATAAGTACTATCATCATTAAGCACAGCTAGCCGGGAAAATACAGGCATAGCCATCTGTAAGGCATCGACCCACCACCAGTCATCGATTTTATCAGTTTTCAGCATATTATCGATGTTGTTGGTGATCATTTCAATTCTTTCAGGCTGGGGGTCCAACCTATATAAGTCAATGTAGGTTTGGCCTGCGCACTGATTATCGGCGTTACGGGTTGCATCTCCTCCATAGAGAGACCAGTCATTATTTTCAGCCCATTTCAAAGAATAATTCAAATAGACCTGATCCGGGTAAACATCATAAAGTGCCATGTTGCCTTCGAAATAGGTGGCGCGCGCCCAACCACGATCACCAGCAGCAATATGATTGACAATCCAGTTTTCGTTTACCCGCCGCATAGTGTCGACAATATCTACTTTTGAAGGTAATAACTGTTGATGTTGCGCATTGACATCGTAGGATGAAAACAAAGATAATACGACCATCAAAGGTAAGGCTTTTCTTCTCAAAAACTCCAGAAGCATAATCTTCTCCAACCAAAGTTAAATAGTTAAACACACATGTTTCTTCTAAATAAGCGCTCACAAAAATACGTGCTATAAGTCTGGAACACCTATGAAACAGACCTATTGAGTTAAAAACCTTATTTTAAAATTTCCCTCGGGCTATAATGCATGATGGCTGTATGATAATTTTGGTAACTGGTGTATCGCCCCCGTAACCACATAACATCCATCAACCCTTGAGGGTGACCTCGCGGGACTGTAGGCCTAACATTCAGAGTTCCCGGCTCAGTATTTTTGGTAATGGGAAAGAGAGACCAATGTCTGCCATAGTCCTCTGTAGTGTATCTGAATATTTCAAATACTCCATCAACCTGCTTTGATAAATAGACAATAGTTGGATTGATGGGATCTAAAGCCATCCCACCTGAGTAATTTGGCTCTGGTTCATCACTATGAGGAGGTGTTTGAGGAAACCAACGACCACTATTGACAATAAAGTTATTTTCCCACTGGCTCCCATTCCAACGGCTGTAATAGTAGTGATGATTGAAATTATTAAGAAAAGCTGCATATAGAATTACAGGTTTTCCACCATTATCAACGGCAATATCCCAGACCCACCCTTTACCTTGAGAGGCATCATATACAATTTCCGGCTCACTATTATCGATATTCAGTGCTGTCGCTGCACCATCATAGTCCTTGATAAAGGTCCCATCAGCTCTGTAAAACTTGTTATTATAAAAATAAGCGTAGTATATTTTATTCACCGGTTCTTGTCTGGGATGGCCTGTGGTAAAGGCAAGATGAATGCCACCACGCGCGTCCTGCGCATACTTAACATACGGCCTTTGATGGCGGCCTCCACGGGTGATAAACTCTTGTGGAGTTTCCCATGTGATTCCTCCATCTCGCGATGTATTCAAAGTAGGATGCCAACTATCCCCATCTCTATAAAAAATGGTAATATCCTGCCCTCTTCCATATAAATTAGCATACGTCGTATGATGCCCGAAATTTGCTTCTGGTCCCCATGCAGAAATATTTTCACGATTCTGCGAAACCAGGACTCTCATAGGCCCATAAAAATGCCCCGCGTAACCAACAACCACATGCCCATCATCTCGAATTAGAAAACTAGGAGTGTTATGGTCATCAACTTGGAACCTATCAGCCAATGTATGAGTAGATATCTCTCCGGTACTATGATCATAACTAGCAACCTGAACGCTACCATTACTTGTAACCCATCCGGTATAGGTCTGCTCTTTTCCACCTCTAAAATACACAGCCCTAGGATCTTGAAACCAACACCAGGTACCATCAGTAGTAAAGGTATCAGTCCCCTCTGCTAGAAAATTAGTTAAGGCATGATCGGGATCACACTCGTCACCTATACCATCAGAATCAAGGTCTCCTTGATCTGGGTTGTATCGTGTTAAACAATTATCAATGGTATCTACAACACCATCCTGATCTTCATCATCACATGAATCACCGAGGCCGTCATGATCCCTGTCCGCTTGGTTTGGGTTTGCAATCATGTTACAATTATCGATGGCATCCACGATGCCATCAAAGTCCGAATCAATAGCTTCTGCATCGACAATCTTTAAGTCCCGTATGGATGCTAAACTGAAAGAACTATGCAAGGTAAAATAGTAAGTTCCAGAAACTTCTACAGCGAAGGCAAGCTCTAAGTCATATAGAACTCCTTTCTGTGTGATCCTGCGTGTTTTTCTCGCTAGCGATACGCCAGTATTATCCGCCTTAGAATTAATTTGGAAGTGATAATCTGCCCAGCTGGTATTGGCGTGTAAAGCTAATTTTGCCGAAAAAATATAAACTCCGGGCTGCAATATTGCAGGATAAGCATAGATTGAATCAGCACTCGTCCCACCTGCTCCATCCCAACGAACAAACAGCACACGTCCCTTGAGTGATTGGCCCTTATAGTAATATGTACGCTCAGTAAAGCGTACCCCGCTATTGGCACTATCATTCCCCCAATAATCGATATCACTGCACTGCCACCCAAACCGATCTGGATAAGAACCAGCACCAAATAATCCACCAGCATCCCAGGCAAAAGTATAGTTATCGGTACTGACCACTAAGTGAATGGTATATACCTCAGCCGACACCCCATCTTCTGCGGTCACATGAATAGCAATGGATCGCGAACCTTCAGATACGTCAATCACTCCCAGGCCAGAATCGATAATAGCCCTAGGATTGCTCGTTTCAGCAGCTATCGTTACAGTAGTAACCCCCTTAGGAACTAAAACTTCATAAAATTTTATATCCTCGTTAAATAGCTCTTTAAGATAGCCTCCTTCAACATTCAATCGAGAAAGCTTAGCGTCGGACATACCCAGGTTTGCAGCATACGTGGAATGGTTACGATAAGAGTAAAAATTTTGAGCCATGACAATATTGGAGCAAGCCAAAGCTAGAAGCAAGCCTCCTCTCTTTATCACAGATTGATGACCACAAACTCGATATAAATTATGCTGAGCAAAAAAGAAAATCTGGGCAAAAAGAACACAAAAGGCAAAAGCCAATATACACATATCTAAATCCCACAAACGCTACACACATCTAAAATTCAATACAACTGAATTTTAGATGCTAATTTTAACTCAATTTTAAGCTTCTTTTTCGGCTTAATATTCTAAAAATAGGTTAAAATTTACAAGTGATAATTTCGATACAAGATACCGCACATAGTTGAATTTTCGCATGAACCTCAATTTAGGATTAGTAGAAAAAAAATCGAATCTGAAAATTTAGTTAGCAAATCTATTGAAAGCCTTGATAGTAATCTTTCTAACGGTTGCAAAAAATGGCCTTGATGAAACACATACAAATAAGTATCAAAAGAAAATTAGAGCTTATTTTTTTTTAATTTGACGATAACAAAGAAATAGATAAACCAGGAAGAGGGCTGAAAAAATAACACCAGTAAATACATAAACACTAATATGGCTCAAATGGACGCCAAAGAACCTTTCAAAGGCATACGTTATATAGGAATTTGGTAGATTTTGAGTACCAAGGTATCTTTTCACCTGCCAGTGTATATCAGTGAGGAAGCAATATCCCAAGCCATAAAAAACACCTAATATTAACCACGAAACCCAAGTCAGGGTGAAGATAAGCAAAAATACTCTACGATACCATCCTGGCAAGCTCCAAAAAGTTAAATTAATCATGATAACGATAAGATGAACGGCATCGAGTAAAACATCCAATAGCTGCAACACAATAGAACCCTATCTATTCTGGGATAATTATTAGCCCATCAGGTGAAAAACAGTGAATCAGGAACTAGGAAGAGCAGCTATTCATTTGTACATCTTTACTTTGCGCCCATGGTGGAGCCGGTGCCCATAGTTCCTCAAAAGTTTCCCAATCATCATAAGGGGACCTTATCAGATCAAAGACTTGACGCAACAACCTATCATTTCCTTGATCAACATCATTGATAACCAAAGCGAGGAGATGATTTTTCAACGTAATACGCGGATTATTTTGACACATAGCTTGACCGGTCTTTTTAATATCGCTATGCAATGATACAAATTCTTCTTGAAATTGGCTCCAAAATTCTTTCATGATACCAGGATAATGCTTTAAGATCCTTTCATTAAAACGAGCCTTATCTCCATTACGGCAAGATTCAGCTAATTCCCTAAGTATGAAATTAAAATCGAGCCCTTCCATTTGCACCTGATTAAAAAAGCGAGATATCAATTGTGAGGAAGAGGCTGGTGAAACATTCTGAGAAAAGGCAAAACGCTCTCTGATTTTATTCTCCCAGCATACGTCAAACCTTGCTTGAAAAGTATCTAGGAGGGAAACAAGTTTGGCCTCCTCGACAAATGGTAAAAAACACTCTGCAAGCCTGTATAGATTCCACTTGAAAACAGCCGGCTGCTGCTCAAACCGGTATCGGCGCCCAGGCAAATCACTGGTATTAGGGGTATACTTGGGGTCGAACCGTTCCAAAAAGCCAAATGGACCATAATCGATAGTAAGCCCTAGAATAGACATATTATCCGTATTTAATACTCCATGGGTAAATCCTACTGCCTGCCAGCACGCAACAAGCTCGCAAGATCGCTGGATAACTTGCTCTAGAAGCTCCAAAGCTAATACTTCAAGATCCTGCTGCATATCCAAACAGTAAAATTGCTTTCCAATGAAACGAATCAAGGCTTCAATCTGGCTGACATCTCCACGGGCCAGGGGTAATTGGAAGCTTCCAAATCTTAAAAAACTAGGAGCTGTGCGACAAATAATGGCTCCTGTTTCGTATCCGGCGTTACCATCGTAGAACTTATCTCGGAGAACTTTTTCTCCCGTGCTCCCCAAACAAAGGGCACGAGTTGTTGGAATACCAAGACAATGAATCGCCTCCGAGGCAAGATACTCCCTAAGGGACGAACGGAGCACAGCTTGACCGTCACCGCGACGAGAAAAAGGGGTTTGACCAGAGCCTTTCAATTGCAGCTCTTGGTCACCTATACTTCCAATGACAACAGCACGGCCATCACCTAACTGATCGGCCCAATTTCCAAACTGATGACCTCCGTAGTTATAGGCAAAACTATAGGGACTCTGACTATTGCCGAGCAGTAGCTCTACCATATCTGCTGCTAGAGGTTGAGAAATCCCCAGTTCCTGAATGAGATCGAAGTTGCAATGGATGAGGGCAGCATGCTCTTTAAAATAGGCATAAGAAAATGAAGCCCCCAGTTCATCGACAAGCTGAGATTTGGGATTGGTAATAGCCTTGATTGCAAAATGCTGGGTGAAGGGAGACGCCCCTAATCCAGCAGGCACTCGCCCTTTCATATCTTAAGTTCCCAACTTTTTTTCAGGACTTGGCTTGAATTGAAGATCATCGCTGATCAAACTTTCTTCTGCACCGACTCCACGAGCAATATAGGATAAATAAGTTAAGGTTGGCACTACAAATAAAGTTAGAATAGTGGCAAAGCTCAATCCATAAATAATAGTCCAAGCCATAGGTGCCCACCATTCCGAAGATTCTGAGCCAAATTGGATACTAAAGTCAAAAAAGTTAAAGCTGATACCATATGCCATGGGTAACAAACCAATGACAGTAGTTATAGCAGTTAGTAATACAGGACGCAGCCTTGTCTCCGCAGCTTCTAATACAGCGTTCTTCAATGGCTTACCTTCTAAAACCAATTGATTGATGAAGTCAATCAGGACAATAGCATTATTAACAACGACTCCAGCCAAGCTAATCACACCTATGCCAGACATAATAATAACAAATGTTTGCCTAAAAATAAGCAGCCCCCAAAACACTCCCCCCAAGGAGAGAAAAACCGCTACAAGGATAATCATCGGTTGAGCCACAGAGTTAAACTGAATGACCATCACTAAAAATATCAAGAATATGGCAACGATAAAGGCTTGTATTAAAAACTCGGTGGACTCCTGCCTCACCTCTTGGCCCTGTCCACTTGAGATATCATATTTATGAGGTACACTAATTTTATGCACAGCCTCATCAATCTCTTTCTTCACCTGCTCCTTACCATCGATCTCAGGCAAAAAATCGGCAAACACACTAACAGTCCTCAAACGCTCGGATCTTTTAATAACGTTAACAGAACTCACCCTTTCGATATGAGCAAAAGTAGAAAGGGGGATGCGCTTACCATCTTTAACGATTTCCAAATCTCTTAAAAATGAAAGCTGGTCGCGAGCTTCCTTGGTAAGCCTTAACATAACATCATACTCTTCTTTACCGCGACGAATGGTACTCTCTTTGGAGCCCGAAATAGCCGTGCGAATCGTAGAAGCAATAAGTCTCGTATTAAACCCTAAGCGGTTAGCCTTCTCACGATCTATGATAACCTTGATTTCAGGCTTTGCCGCCTCAAAATCTGAGTCTACCAGGTCAAACTTATCGCTGTACTTATTGATAATAGCCTCAATTTTTGCAGCAATAGCACCAAGCTGACGATAATCTTGTCCCGTAACATCGTAGGAAATATCGTTTCCTTTAGGGGGACCACCTTCCAGCTTGGTAACTTTAATTTCCGCTCCGGGGATGCTGGCTACTGCTTTTCTCATATCCTGTAAGCTCTGGGAGCTGGGAATCTCCCTTTCGACGAAGGGCTTAAAGGTAATGCGAATCTGTGTACGATGAGAGTCCCTCCCCGAACCAGCCCCCGATCGTGCTCCCACCGAAGTTTGGATACTCTCAGCACTGGCAGGCACCCCGTTCAAGCGTTCTTCTATTTTAGATGAGAATACTTTATTTTTTTCCAAAGGAGTACCATTAGGTAATTTCACTGATACTACACCTACACGGGGATCGAGGGAGGGAAAAAAGACCGTCTCTTTTCCAAACATCCCATTAAGTATGATACCGGCAAACACAAAGATTGTTATGGCAGCAAGTACACCCAAACTCCTTTTGGTATTGGAAAGAGCCGACTCCAAAGACTTACGATAGATCTTCTGTAACTTTTGAAACCCTCCTCCTCCTTCAGTGACTCTACGCTTGTTTTCCTCACTAATAGAAAGGAACCTAGCACAAAACGTCATTGTAATCGTTAAGCCCACAAACAATGATGAGACCAATACAATGATAACGGTCTTGGGAAGATAGGACATAAATTCACCCATAATCCCGGGCATAAAAACGATAGGAAAAAAAGCCAGCACTGTTGTCGCCGTAGAGGTCGCGATGGGCCACGCCACTTCCCGCGTGCCATCTAAGGCAGCACGAATACGGCTTTTACCCATAGCTGCGTGTCGATAAATATTTTCAACAATAACAATGCCATTATCAACCAGCATACCTAACGCGATTACCAAGCTGAATAGTACGACCATATTCAAAGTAATACCTGTTAGGCTTAACACAAAAAACGACATCAGCATGGAAAAGGGAATAGCTAAAGAAACAAATAATGCATTCACCAGTCCTAGAAAAAAAAGAGTAACGATTAGCACGAGGCATAGGGCGGAGAGGATATTGTTTTCTAAATCCAGAACCATTGATTTGATATTTTCAGATTCATCATAAGTGTAATCAAGAACTGTCTCGGGAGGAAACTCTTCCTCACTGTTCGCCACGACTTTTTTTATATTCTCAACCAATTCAATCAGGTTTTCACCTGATCGCTTTTTTACCGCTAGCGAAATAGCTGGCTTTCCATTCAGTGTTGAGTAAGAATCCAAATCTGAATAACGAAAGCTAACATTTCCCAAATTTTTCAGAGGGATCTGACGATCACCGGATTTCACAACAATGCTTTTGAATTCCTCAGGGTCAGAAATCTCTCCCGAAACCGTTACGCTAAAGTTCAGAATATCTGATTTTAGCTCTCCGCCGGGGATAGTGATATTCTCATTTCTAATGGCTTTCCCCACATCACTTAGGGAGAATCCATATTGACTTAAGAGTGTGGGATCGATGGCAATTTCAACCTCACGGTGGAGTTTACCCGTCACAAGTACGTCCAAAACACCCTGTATTTTCTTTATCTGATCTTCTAAATCATCCACTAGAGTTTCAATACGCTCTAATCCATCCGGATTGGAAATAGTGATGATGAGGAATGGTTGGTCGGAGAAGTTCAGTTCCCGCACGACAGGGTCTTCAGCATCCAAAGGCAGTTTCGACTTTGCAATATCCACCCTCTCTTTGGTACGCCGCAAAGCCAACTCTACATCTGTATCACCCGAAAACTCCGCTGTTACCATTGACACTCCGAGTTGGCTGGTAGACTTCAGTTTATCCAAGCCTTCCAACCCTTCTAGTTCAGCTTCTATTTCCTCGGTAATTAATGACTCTATATCCTTAGGTGATACCCCAGGATAAACAGTAGTAATAAAAATCAAAGGACGGCGGATCTCTGGAGCAGATTCTCGCGGTAGCGAAATATAAGACACCAAACCCATAATCACTATTAGTAAAGCAAAGACAAAAACCGCCAAGTATTTTTTTACAATACCACCTAACATATCTTCCCCTTACTATTGGATAACCTGTACGACAGAGCCTTCGACAGCCTGCATGTGACCTTGAATAATCAGTTGGTCCCCAAATGCAACTCCCTTATGAATAAGAGATTGGGACTCATTAGA
>JBNKNM010000198.1:0-10593 GCA_050293845.1 Pseudobacteriovorax sp.
AACAAGTTGATGTAATCCACAAACATTTTTGATTTCTCAAGATTATTTTCAACTAAAATTGGTTTAAAAAACATGAAAAAGATAGAGAATAGAAAAAACCCAAGAAGCAATACAATAAAAGAAATAAATAAATATCAAACTGATTATCACCATGGTTGGTCATGATGATGTCAGCTGTAGAATGTGAAAAACCAGCTCTATAGCCATCCCCATACCCCTTGCTACCAATATTGTTAATAACTTTTACGCGAGAATCTTGCTCTGCTATTTCGTTTAATATCTTTAAAGTGTCATCTGTAGACCCATTGTTGACATATATATAATTTTTGATATTTAGTAGTCTTGCAGATTTTAAAATATTTTTATGGCTTAAAAAAACTCCTGCACTCTCATTAAAAAATGAAACTACGATATCGACTGTTTTGTCTGAGAAGTAGGATAAGAACCTAAATGAAAACTCTTCGGGATGAAGAGCCCGGTCGTCAACATAATATCCTACCTTGCCAGACCAAGGCTTTCCAAATTTTACATCATCAAAAGGAACTTTGTTTTTTTTAAGCCATTTAATAGCCTTTGGTTTTGTATACTCATGGATTTTATCTATGTCACCATTATATGTTTTCATATTTCTAGCAGTATGGATAACAATTTGATATTTGTTCAGCTTCGCTATTTTTAGGGCTTCTACAATATTCCAATTAACTTCTTTATCGCTATAATCTAGAGATGGATTATCAATTGTTATTGTTCCATCTAAATCGACGATGATTTTGTTTGTTTCCATAGAGATATTCCCAGCTTTTTTAATATAAAGAACAATGATATAGATGAAATCGCAAAGTAGGCCCAAAAGAATATCACATGTCCATATTCAAAAGGGCTACTAAGCTCTATTTCCTTTAAGCGACTTGAAGCCGTTTCCAAAGGGAGTGTCATATTGTCAGAATCAGTGAGAATAAATGAAAGGAATGTTGAAAAGCTTAAGTATATAATAGAAGACAGATTTGCACTTTCATAAAAAAGCACACCAAAAACAACTATTTCAGATACCCAGATTAGAGTCGTTAGAAAGATTAAAAGAGGTAATCTTTTCTTATATGTATAAGAAACAAAGCCTAAAGCATTAGACAACTTCTTAGATAACTTTAGTGCGAATATTGCTTCAGGAGTAGTATAGGCTTTCACTATATAGATGCTTAAGACATGGAGCACTTGCGGTAGAATAAAGAAAATTAAATAAAATGAGAAGAAAAATGTTAGGGCGATTTGAATAATTAAATTTTGTTGAGGAGAAGAAATGCCCGTTGAAATTGTCAACATTAATAAGAAAAAAAAGAGCCAAAAAAAATCAAATGTACGTTCGATAAAAATTGTTGATGATGTTTTATATATGTTCTTATTGAGCTGATTAAATCCTATAATTCGTAAAAGCTCACCAATCCTAAAAGGAATTAATAAATTAACTATATTCGCTGAAAATTGGACGTAGATTAAGTATCTCAATCTTATCTTTTTATCGTCCAAAAGAAGCAAAAGTCGGATGCATCTAAAAATGTGGGATATTATGTAAAAAAAACCTGCTACCAATAAGCTAATTAAGAATTTACTGGCTAAACTTTCTACATTTGTCAGTAGATATCTGAGATGATACAAAGCAGCAATAGTGGAAATAGCAAGAACTAACGTTAGAAGTAGGGAAAGTATTTTTCTTGATTTCATAATACTCACTCCACAGATTGCTTAGTATAAGCCATGTATTCCTCTGGAGTTCCCAAGATAATTGTATTTTCGACAAGTCTACTATTATTTGAGTTATATTCTACAATCTTCTCACCAAATTCTAACATTACTTTATAGACATCACTAATGTAAATTTCAGATTTCGATGCCACATCTAACATGGAATAATAATGCAGATATTTTTCATAATCACTGAAACAATATAGACCAGAAGTTGCTTTGTCCGAAATTACCTGTTTTTCAGCAATTTTCTCTACAAATCCCTCCCTATCAGTTTTAATGTAACTGTATTGCGGGCTATCCGCTCTGAAGATGTCTATAACCCCTTCTGCTGTATCCAGCAAATTATTTATTTCAATAATATTTCTTTGAAGTAAAATGGTATCAATATTATGAAACATTACTTTGCGATCGTCGTCTTGGAGTGATTCAGGATCACATGGCTTCGTAGAATTTTTGATGTATTCAATAGCTATTTTGGCTGTCTCAGCTTGTCCTTGTGTATCTCCAATAAATAATATTTTATATTTAACCGATGGGAAAAGCTTTTGGACAATTTTTTCTATTTCCAAATGGAATTCTATCTCTCTTTGATTCACAACCAAACTTATTGTATCAAAGCATTCTTGGTAAGGTGAGAAATGGTAGAATATCGATTCCAATATGTTAAAACCTTTGTTTACTTTTAAAAGGTATTTTGGGGTAGTGTAGCCAGCCTTACGAAAACGTTGATATAATCCTGCCATACAAAAAACTAGATGCACGTCTAACAATCTCCAGCGCTATAATGTCGTATGCCAGATCTAATGGCAATGATTAAACTGAATATAACAATGTGCTATATACTATAACTTTTCAAATTGATTTAAAACACAGTCTTGACGCAATATAGCTTCTCATTACGCTGTAGCACATATCTGCTTTTAAATTGGCAATGAATATCATATATGCCAAATATATCTAGGTATTTATAGTATAGAAGTAGAACTAATTTGAATAGCTCGTTCAAAACCCCATCATACGTGCGACTAAAGTAGCTATTCGTCCCGAAACATAGCCCATTAAGTCTCTCGTAGGCCAGTTTTTGAAACACATTGGACCTGTTTTTTCTTGAACAAAATTCTCGCGCAATCTCGGTTCTTTTGGGCTGAGTCAAGATAGTATATGTGAATCCATGACAGCGGACTTCGATAGATTGGCATACTTTAGCTTCCCATAGCATAGGAAAAAATAGCTTGGTTCAACTAGAGATTTTTATTCGAGGTCATCAATAAAACTCGAAAATAACTGGCCAGTCTTTAACTTCCTCGATGCCATGTAATCTAACAATAGACTTAAAATCGTTGATATATAAGCCTCTTGTTTGAAACGAAAGTACTTCCATGGGATTAATTAGTTTTTTATTGTAGGTCATTTGTAAGTGTAGATGGGGACCTGTAGAACTTCCGGTGCTACCCACAGTGCCGATAGTGTCACCAACACTTACTTTTTGCCCCCAGTGCACGTAGATCTTTTGTAAGTGGCCATAGGTTGTATTGAGTGCGAACCCATGTTCGATGACAACTGTGTTGCCAAAGCCACGTGCTGGCCCTGCCCAGTTAATCCAACCGTTACTAACAGCTTTGACCTCTGTTCCTTTCTCAGCCGCGATATCAATTCCGTAATGAAAACCGCCCTTCCTGGGACCATAGGGAGATGAAATGCTCCCTTCTGTAGGCCAAGAAACTAGAATAATTGGCTTTTTTGAAAGATAACCAGATACAGAGCTAGATTTTGCATGAGTTTTAGCGGTTTGCGATACATTTACCATGATGAGGCTAGTGACAAGAGCTATAAACAACATTGCATAAACGAATTTCATACCTGTCTCCCTGATAATCTCTCCTCAGGAAATTGCAAAAATTACGCCATCACAATTTAATGATTGATGTTAACTCTAGTTTCGCGATCTACGATGAATAGGAATGTCGAGGATAGAAATAGAATGCTACTTAAAATTTTATACTCATTTCTTGAAGGAATCATTTTTCAAAAAGCAAGATTTGGTGCCGTACTTTTCACATTCATTTCTTGAATAGTAGCATGATTCCTTGTCAGATTTCTCATCTTTACTACACCAAAAACTTACTTGATTGAAGGATGTTTGACAGCTAAGTAATAAATACATCAAAATAACTACAGCTGTTATTGGATTCATATATTATGCCTCTTTAATCGTATCTTTCGGAGTCCAGCATATCTAGGTATGCTGCAATTTAATGCGGCTGTCCAGCTTGATGCAGTCCTTGTTATCCTTTTAATACATAAGTTAATTTACATATTAATCCAATCCGAAATAAAATAAAAGCCAGAGTTAAAGATATCTAGGTAGTTGTCTACTAAGGGAGGATCGTTTGAGTAAAGTTATCCGTTTCAAAGACAAAGATGTTGCCGCTGTATTTGAGAGCTACCCTCCCAAGTACCGCAATCAATTACTAGAGCTAAGAGATCTTATTTTTAAGGCAGCAAATGAGATTGCGGAAATAGATGAAATCATTGAAACCCTAAAATGGGGAGAACCAAGCTATTTACCAAAAAAGAAAAAAGTTGGAACGACAATACGAATTCATTGGCTGAAGTCTAAACCCGATCAAATTGGAATCTACTTTAATTGCCAAACAAACATGATCACAAAAATTAAGAGAAGGTATGGAAGTATGTTTAGATATGAAGGAAAACGCGGCCTTATTTTTTTAGACAATGAGGTCATTCCTCTTGAAGAAGTTGAGAGCTGTATTACTATGGCTTTAACTTATTATCTTTCAAAATAAGGTAATTACAAGCAACCGTACAACTTGTAACCATCCTCGGTTTATTCATTAAGATCACTGATATTCTTAAGCTACCTAAGCGTCATGTTGTTTAAATACTGGGTGACTATCTGTATTTACTTCAACATGTCTTTATAGAGAATTTTTGGTTTGGAATTGCTTGAAGGAAGAAAAAATTTACATCCCTTGAAGGCCGGTGAGTTCATAGGTTTATTTAAAAAAACTGAGGATTAAGGTCATAATTTCTTGATTTACTCCGAGAATTACACAGAATGATAAGAGATCGATCGGGTTACAAATAAGAAAATATACATAGAGTTTCGCAGATATCGTAGCTATGCTTGGAAGTTCAATATCAAACTAAAGGTTTGCTGGACATATATATAGAGGAGCTAAGGATGGGAAAATTTTTTGTTAGTTCATTTATAGGTTTAATTTTAATGTGTTTCGGTCCATTTCAGCTTTGGGCAGCACAGTATTCCTTTGTGTACGACAAAAAAATAGAGATACCTCCTTTTGGACCAGCTGATGCTGGGATTATATATATCGAAGGTATTGCTGGTAATGTTACTAGTATCACACTAAAACTATTTGGTTACTCACATCGTTTTACCTACGAAACTATGATCGCCATCAGCAATCCTTATGGCGATACGACTTTGATTTGGTCAGGCATTACCTGTAATATCCCTTATGACGCACCTATAGACCTAGTTTTTACTGACGCGAGTCAGGAGGAATTTGGTAGAAAAAATTGCTCATCTGGGACTTATACTCCTGGACTTGAATGGGCGCAGCGATCATTTACAATCCCCTTTGCACCAACTCCGCCATTCAATTCCAGCCTAAACAAGCTCGTTGAAGCAGAAGATCTCAATGGACGGTGGATACTTTGGGCGGAAGACTTTACCCAAGGTGATGGTGGCTACATTGAGAGGTTCGAACTAGTATTTGAAACATCACCGGAAGCCTGAATTCAACTTCAGACTGGGTCTACACAATAGTCACAACGCCGTAAAACCTGCTGCCTAAGGAGCTAGTTGCCTAGTCCTAAACGTCTTCCGATGCGGGCGGGAACGCTGCGGCTGACTTGCTACAGGAATCCCCCACTAAAAAGAGTTAGCAGTTTAGTGGGGGGAAACCGTCAATTACCGCAAGCAAGAACCCGCTTTTCTTCAAGCTGATGGGGGTAACGAAAGCCCCACTTTTCTTTAAGACAGCTTTCAGAACCCACAAGGAACTTTAATACTCTAGTCGTTGATACCTGGAAATCCTGTAGGAAGACCCTTAATGGAGTGGGGTCAATTATATTACCTTTAATACGTAGAAGCTTAAAATTCTTAGCATTAAAAATACTCGTCAAACCACTGAGGTCGAGGAGAGTATTTTCATCGCCTTGAAACTCCAAATTCAACTCTTCTAGTTGCTTGAGACCAATTTTATTGGTTCGTCTTAAGGGGGGTACGAGCTCAATTAAGTTATAGGCTAGATCCAAAAACCTCAAGCTAACAAGGTTGCGTAGATTTTTGATATTGACGACTTTATTCTGACGAAGGTTTAATGCTCTCAATCCTGGCAATCCAGCGATAGGATCAGGATTCACTATATTAAAATTCTCATTATTGGCAGGATCGGGAGCTAAGGAAAAAACTATTTTAGTTTTAAACAGCATATAAGCATCCTCACAATTTTCTTGTGGGGGCCGGTGGTCTTGAGGATAAGGAAGTCGTACACGAATGGCTGCTACAGTATTCTGTATGTCCTGTAACCAAGACTCGAAGAACAGCTCATTGGGAAAAAGTTCTTTAAGGTTAATAGCTTCAACATAATCCTCAGCAATGACACAGTAATTGTAAAAAGTCCAATATTCTTCGAATTCGTCTGGTGTCGGAACCGGATCTTCTGGAGCAGAGGGGGCTTCACCCTCGCCGTCTCCTTCACCTTCGCCGTCTCCTTCACCTTCGCCATCTCCTTCTCCTTCTCCTTCTCCTTCTCCTTCTCCTTCGCCATCTCCTTCACCTTCGCCGTCTCCTTCACCTTCAGAAGGTTGGGGTTCTTGGGGTTGGGGAAAGGCTTCATCGAATTCGTCACCAGCATTGGGAGCTGTGATGGGGCTAGCAATGTCGCCATCTGGAGTTCCTCCCCCATCATAGGGATTACCAATGCCAGCATTGGCATTGCTACTGTCAACGGGAGGAGTAGCAGAAAATCCAGGATCTTCCTCTTCGATCATTTCTTCAGTTTTATTGCATGCAATGGATAGAGTAAAAAGCACAGCCAGTAGTGTTACAAATATTGTCCGTGGGGTGCGGGATATTAGCATTCATACCTCCTTGTATCCCTCAAAGCGGGCTAGAAAGCCATAAAAGGGGCTATTTCGAACTTTCAAAAAGAAGAATTCTTGGCTAAATATTGTCATAGTAAAGCTTTAAAAGCTATCATTACCTCATAACGCAAAAAGCATGCGTATTGCCATTACGCTGCATAAATCCAGCTAGTTTCCAGCCTTTCCTGCCGTATCTATCTAATACTTGTTCCATTTCTTGATGAGAATAGTCAAATGTTGGCTCGCAAACGTATTCATATTCCAAAAAGTTTAACAGCTGTTTTCCTGGAATTACAGATCCATCTGCAGTTGCCTCATCCTTTTCTACTGTGATGCATGACTGTAGAAGAGTCATAAAGAGTATGAAATATATTATCTTCCTGGATCGGTTCATGATTATATCTCCAAAATGCCCTGTTTTAAGGCCTAAAAAATCCTGAGCACCACGCGACGGTTCTCCGTTTGGTTTTTCGCTATAGGATTTCCATCTTGATCCCGGTTAGGAAGTTCGGGACGGTGCTCTCCAAACCCCCTAGCTTCGCAGTTCTCCTGGCAGATATCCATAGCCTCCAGGATCTCCAGAACCGCTAGTGATCTCAAGGTCGATAAATGCCAATTCGAACGGAATTCCTTACTCTCAATCGGATTGTCGTCAGTATGACCTTCTACGGCGAGGTGGGCATAGCTAGGCAGCTTACCGAGCTTTTTGGAAAACTCCTGCAGTAATTTTTCGGCTTCAGGCTTGACCCTTGCTTTCCCTGAATCAAACAGCAATCCACCTAAGAAACTGATTTGAATACTCTTGTCATCAACTTTAATTTTTACCTGATTTTCAAGGTTACTATCCTTCATGTGTTCTTCTAAATCGACAAGAACAGATGCGATACTTTCATCCTCCGTTTTACCCTGAAAGGCTTGTTTGATGCGCTCGAATTTAATGGCTGATATGTTGGTCGCTGATATGAGCAAGGCAAAGAAAACTAGTATAATGGTCATCATATCACTATAACTAGTCTGCCATGTTTCACTACTCGACTTATCGAGTTCTGCAAGAATGTCGAGATGCTTAGGGCTATATTTTTTTGACATCTAAATCTCTCAATCGTGTTTTCATATAAAACGAAGGCTTTTTCTGTTCGACATGTTCCAACCAGTACAAAAGATTGGTATGACTTTTGATATAAGCTGTTTTGCGCTTCTCAACAGAATGAATCAGTGGTACGAACAATATATTACCTATAAATATCCCGTAGAGAGTTGTGATAAGGGCTAGAGACATATTTGAGCCTAGGGTATCAAAGTCTTTTAAATCACCTAATAACCGAATCAAGCCAAGCAAAGATCCGAACATACCAATGGCTGGAGCCAAAGCAGATATTTGTTTTAAGGTTGCAATATCCTGGTTTAATTTGACGACTACTTTTTGTATCTGAAATTCTAAAATATCTTTAATATCGTGAATAGGAACATTGATAGCCAGTTTTGTTGCTACGATATTCCAAATTCTAGGCATCTTGCGTCGTTTCACCTCATTACGGAGTTCCTCACCGCCATCGCTATGGTAAATATCTACAAGACCCTTGAGGTAGGTTTCCGATAACATAATCTGCTTCGATTGCTTATGGGAAGAGTAGGTAAGACAAAATAAGATGAATCGACGGGCATCGTTGACATCCATTAAGACGATTGAAACCCCCAAGATAACACCTGTGACCATAATAAGCGAAGGAATATGAATCACTCCCCCGAGTACAGACATATTTTCTACGGCCATACTGTAATATATAGCGGATGCCATCAAAGTGAATCCTAGGGAATTCTTAATTAAACTTATCATTGATATTTCTCCAGTTCAGGGCTTAAACGAGGGCTCTGTATGTTTTTAGAATCTCATTTTGAGCTTGTTCGATCTCAGCAGTATTAACTTTTACATCCTGCATCTTATAACTATCTATAAGTTGGCTGCGCATATCACCTAGCATTTTTGTCAGTTTTTTATCCATATTATGTTTGGCTAATGCTTTGCTGAGTACTTCGTTAGATATCCGTTGAAAAACCTTTTTGCCGATACCAATATCTAGTCTCAGAAAATCTTCGAAACTAATCAGGTACTTTTCAAATGCTGTGGGGACAGTTCCGTATTGCTGTGCCAGCTTTTTAATAACGTTGACACAATCAGTATCGGAATCAAGAAATAACAATTCCACAGCACTAGGATCAAGCACATCGACTACGGCTTCATCTTTAAATTTATCAAATATAGCTCTTAACTTAATATCAAGCTCAGCTTTTAAGGCTCTATGTTCAGATGACATGTCTTCAATAGTGCCACTTTCTGCTTGTAAATGCATTCTGCGTAGAAATTTAGCTTTATCTTCTAGTGAGATAACTTTATTGAGCTCTTCCATTTGAACATCACTCAAGTAAGGTGCAATAACTAGCAGGGTCTCTATGCAATTCGATTCTTTAGTTACTAATTGCGCTATATGGGAACCTGAAAGCTGACCGATGTAACCAAAAGGCTTCGATTCCACTTCTTCATTCAGGCGTATATATCGCTGGAGGTCACGGATGATCTTATCGAATAAGGCAATGCTGTCAGTTCGAGAAGATTCACTGCTACTTTCAACCTTTTCCAACGACAATAATTTACGGAAGTAGCTCTTCAAAGCTGGAGTTTGGATAGCGTTATAGAAATTTAGTTTGTCTTCAGTTTTGAGGCTTTGTAAAAATATTCTGGTGATAAGTGGTGATTGGTTGAGAATATCTACAATCTTATCAAGTTTTTTATTAATAAGTTGAGCATTTTGTTTTTTCTCATTGCCTGTGTCCATGGGGCTTGAGGGCGGCACATGGGTGTCTTCTTGACTACGTCGTTTAAAGTAAAAGCGTAGCCCAAGAATTGCTGCAATAAATAGCATTAGCAGTAAAAAGATATAAAATAAATCGATGGCCGATCCAGCTCGGCGATTGACATAGCCTAGTACCCACTCCCAGGGAGAGTCGTAGCTAAGTTGTGGTTCCAACGCGAGTTCAATCGTATTCAACGTGCCCTTATCACCAAACATTATATCAATCATCTCTTGGGTGGTTATGATGGCTAATTGTTTTTTAGATGAGTCCAGTGATTTATCAAGTATCAAGCGGACTGATACACTGATGATTTCGGAGCGATCTTTAAAAATAAACCGAGATTTTTCTTTGCGTTTTATCTTTGAAGCCTGATCTGGTTTTGATTCTATCTGCTCAAAACCCGGCAAAGTAGCAGATTTTTTTTGAATATCTTGTTCCGATGAATCGTTCTCAAGTTCTCCTTCCAGGACGACTTTTTCACGAAAGTTCTTCAATTGAGCATTAGCAAATATACGATAGGATTTTTCACTTAAAAATAGGTTAATGTCGTCAGTAATTTTCTGTAAAAACCTTTCTTCAATCGATTGCGAAGTTTGAACGTTTGAGTTTTTGATTTCCCTGGCTATGGCGGGTGACATCGCCAGTAAAATGAATATCGAGAAAATAATTTCTATTTTTCGAATATTACCTATCATGACCTTGTATCCCTAGTTAGTTTCTAAAAATTTTTCTTCACATTTTCATTCTGCCGTTTTCTCGCTTGCATGATTTTCTGAACTTGGCTCTTCAGAGTTTTTTGCCCCTTAATGACTGCGAGAATTTCTGGCTGGTCGGGATTTTGAGCTAAGGATTCCATCCATACTT
>JBNKNM010000199.1:0-10423 GCA_050293845.1 Pseudobacteriovorax sp.
ATGAAAAGCACCCTAATCATGGGGATGATGATTTTTTAGTAGATTCGTAACATTTGCAGATCTTCGCATGACTTCTAGTCAATCCATTGAACCTCTGGACTTTAAGTCCAGAGTGGTTCAGTTTTTAAAAATTACTAACTGCATATAAAAAACTACTAATAAATACCACGCCATGAGCTGGGATTGTGGAGTAAACTTTGGTACTTGCAACAGCCACCTTCCCATTACTGAATGTACTGAGAGGCCCTAAAAAATGCAGATAATATTTCAAAATTCATCGTCTCCTACATACAATAGGCCTATCATGAAAAAATCCCTTGTCGGTTCCTAACATTTATATGCTCTCTTGTTCTTCTCTCCAGTTGTGGAAAGTTGAGTAATAATTTTGATTTAGAACTGTCCGAATGTGGCGAGAAAGGAGATAAAGATACAGAGCTGATACGAGTTATGCACCTGCAGAAGGGGCAACTTGAGGGAGGTAGTTTCGAAGTGCTTACTGAAAGTGAGAACGGTTGGAATTTAAGCGACCACTTAGCAACCGAAGGGGGTTGTGTAAAATATAGTGGCAAACCTTTGATCGTCAGGAGCAATGATAAAAAGTTAGCAGAGGTCATCGGTCGAACCCATTCTTCGAAAGTCGCTCTTAGGAAAATTCCTTTGGTTGACATGAGCGGTCTATGCCCCCAAGCTTTGCACACTATTTCTGGCGAAGTGGCCTTTGATCTTCTTAGACTACCAGCCTATGAACAGAAGTACGATAGAGTTCAGCTTTTCGATATTGCAATTGATAACGACCTTGACGAAGACGAACCGATAATTTCAGTTTTCAATCAAACTTTTAATATGCTTCGTGACATGCGATTTAATAGCGACATATTTTATATAAATGGCAGGTATCGATACTCTATTACAATCGTAGTGAAAAAATTTATTTCTGGCAAATACAAGTCATATCTATGTGAATTTAAGACTATATCAAGAAGCTGAAGGGGAGCGAATGAAAGGAGTTAAGTCGAGGGCTATATGGGGAACTTCAAACATTCGTTCTGATTCAATTGTCTTGTGGCGAAATTAGCAACGAATTTGACTTAAAATCCTACGAGTGTGGTGGTGACACTAGCGTTGGTTTTTCTATAAAAAAAGTTCTTGATGAAGACGGTAATGCCGTTTCTAAGGAACTTTTAAACGTATTCGCTTTGAAAGACGAAACTTTGTGGCAAAGTGCAGAGGATTCTGCTACCGAAAATGGGTGCGTCGTTTTTAAAGAGGGTACCGACAAGATACTAGTCACACACAGAAGAAAGAGTCTTGGTAAGCTTATAGAAATTTCAGATCCAGAGACAGTCGCCCTGGAAGCAATCGATCCGCCAGAGGTTACTAGTATATGTCCTGAACTTTTTATCGACTCAGACAAGAACTTAGTTATTGCTTGGGATCAAGTAAACCTTTTTGATGATGAATTGAACAACATTCGGTCCTATGACGTAAAGTTTGAGGTAGACGACGACCAGTACTTCAATCGAAAAAACCTTTCCATAGATGATGTCCTCAGTTTAGAGATAACTGATCTTGAAATGAATCTTAATGATAAAAAGATCTACACTCTTTCGATTCAAGAAAGCTCGACATTGTTGTTATCCTCCCACCTGAGTCAAGAGTGCAGATATACTGTTGAATACAACTATGAATGGCTGATTCCGATATTCATTATATTATTATAATAGTTCACGAAAAGAAATTGGCAGAACTCAAAAAATAAAACTAAGTATCCAAAGTAAGTCTATCCTCAATAATTGGGGGGTTTTTAAATATTACTGATGGGACTTCATGTTGATATTCCTATCAGCTTTCCTTCTCATGGTTCTCAATTTTGGTGAATACATTTAAGAAAATACGATTACTACGAAAAAAAATGTCCATTTCTTCTTTAAAAAATCTAAAGATGGTAAGGATATAATAAAAAAACTACTGGCAGCAAAACTAATTGAAAGTGATGGAGATTTATATGAACTTACAGATCTTGGGCTTCAATTCAGGGCTGTCAAGCTTATGAGATATAAAAGATCCGCCTAAGAGTGACTATGACCAAAGAAGAATATGCTTATGAGAGCTTTTACTAGTAAAGCCATTATCCTCTATTACCTGATGAGGTATTAACTGTATAAAATTACAAGGATATTTATCTAGCTATCGTCAATTTGTTAAGCCAAAGTGAAAATAAGGATATTGGTTGATTGATTCCCGCGCTGAGCCTATGGCTTGCGGCCGGGTTTGACCTTTCATATGTAATTCCACCCACGTATCCGAAACCGGAAAGATCGAACTGCCGCTTAAAAACGGCTGGTTAGCTTATATATATTGCAATATTTCCAGATACATATAAATAATTCAGAAACACATCAAGTTACATATTCCAAATCCCGAAGGTTATATGTATAGTGTACTAGTTATCTAATACACTAACTATGATTGACCGAGGTTTTCACATGAAATATAAAGTATTTACACCCATCATTTTCGCCTTTGCCTTGCTATTGCAGTCTTGCACAGGAATCATGATCTACTTTATTGAGGCATCCATTGTTGAAGAAATTGAAGAAGAGTTTGATCTGCGCTCGTCCCAAGAGGATTGGGTGGAAGCTAAGGTCCACAGTCATATTCAATACCTGAGGCGAGATCTCCTTAAGGATTTGGTTGTGGTTATGGAAGAAGGACATAAGGATTACGCCGATAAAATTACCATTGAAGAGTTGGACTCGCTTAATCAAAAAACTAAAAATATCCTGGAATCCTATTTAACCATGGTCATCAATGATGCTGGCGAGTTTGTAGCCCTTGTTGACGATGAGCAGTGGAGCTATCACCTAAAAAACAAGCATAAGCATGAAGATGAAGATAAGGAAGAAGATGATGACGATTCTTCTCCTCGTACAATGGATGACATTTTCAACGAATATGAGGACATGTATGGCTATCTATCCAGGGAGCAGAAGGACAGCATTGCTAAACTCTATAATAATAATCCTAACAACCTTAAAAAGAATGAATTCAGTTTCGAATTAAATCTATTGGAAGATCATATCGCTGGAATCGACAAAGAAGCCAATCCTCAAAAGCACAAAAAAGCTGTAGAAGCCTTCCTTTTCGAGCCTGAGAAGATCATTGATTCTTTGCCGGTGAAAGAAATTCTAGTTCTGATCCGCGAGAAACAGGAACGGTTTGTTGCTGTGGATAATCTGATGCTTCCCGATCAACGGGAGCAGTTTAGCAAACGTATTGCTAAGAAGATTGATAAGGCTCGCTCCTATATGATCCAGTAGGTTACTCGCTTATGCTCCTATCACCCGATAATACTAAGATCGGGTTGTAATCCCTCCTCCCCCAACAATTCAAAAATTAAAAATCTTTGGCGATTAATGTGCGATACAACAAATATATGTAAGTATCAATTCGTATGATCCCTTTTAAAAATCCTGGTAATTGCTTACCAGGATTTTTCTTTTTCCATATGAATGCAGAGGAGATAAGTAAATCGATGCTGTAAATTCTATTCCATTAGTTCTACAACTGTTACATTATGACATAATTTGGTGGGAATCAATCCAACCAGTTTCTCCTTTTAGTTGTATAAAAGCTTTCTAATGATGAAAGGTCATTGCGTCAATTAGCGAAGATGTTTCTAAATCACTTCTATTAAATCAGCTAGTAGCGAAGGAATTAACTACAAATGCATTGCATCTTCTTTTTCAACATGACCTGCAATATAACTCATTGAGAGAAGCTGCCTAGCCTTCTTCTGTAAGCAGCTAACCTATGAAAACTCAAATCATTGCTTTAGCGTGCGCCTATTCCTTTTACGGACATCCATGCTTCGAAAGTGAATAGTACGCTATGTAGACGTTTTTAAGGCCGTGTACATGCAATAAATCAACTTCCAGCGAGTCTAGGTCTTGTGTGTCCAAATCTCGATAAAGCATACTCTAAACAGACTATTTTAAGGGTTTGTATAAATAAAGTTTGACCGTCTTTTATGGCACATATCTGTGTAACTGACTTAAAATAATAATTAGAAATTTTAAATATTGATAAAAAATTCTATGCCTTGATAATATTTTTTTAAAATAATCTTTCCAAAACCTAGAAGTAATGCTATCCAAATTGTCTGTCTAGCCAGTAAACTTTGTTGGGAGAATACAATTGAGAAAGCTTACGATTCAGAGCTTAGTTTTAGGGGCGTCTTTGTCTCTACTTGCACCCATGCAGGGTTGCCAAAACTCCTCTTCAAAGCAGGGTAAGGCTCAATTGCCTAACGTTGCGATCGACTCAGGTGATATTACGATCAATGATGATCAAGCTATCATCGAACTTGACTCCGGTGACTTCTTAAATGTGACTGTGGTGGATGGGATTTCCTATATTCCGGTGGCAGTTGCCTTAGATCATGGAGACTTTGCTCAACTTCGCACCAGGTTGAAGAACTACAGCGCTGATCAACGGCAAAACTATTTGCAAAGCGAACTATCGTCTGTTGTTAAAGTGCTCGATAAGGAACTAGGAGTGCTCAGTTCAAGGCAGTACCCTAAGCTAGGTTACTTTGTAGCCTATGTCGCCGTTGATAAGTACAACAAGATGAGCGAGATTGACTTTCCCTACAATATCGTAGCAAATCCTATCGCTAGCAGCCGTATTGACGTACATGATTACGCTGAGTTTACATCTGTGGACCCCCGAGATCTTAGCAATGGATATAGCCCGTTGGAAGAAATGGGTATTCAGAAGTTTGAAGAGCTTATTGCCAACGAGCTTGGTGTGACCCCTAATGGGGAAAGAGTCAAAATCGGTATCATCGACTCTGGTATTACTCTCAATCACAAGACATTTAACAACCAAGCTGGTGAATCGCGAATCTCTTACATCGACGATTTTACGGGTGAAGGCTATATCTACTTTCATCCGCAAGCTAAGTTTACTGTCACCATTGGCAATGAAGCTGATACCTTAGTTGTAGAAGCGGAAGCACTTCAGAAAACTGTTGGTACAAGCCTTCCTGATCCAGCTAAACGTGACTCCATCAATGTTACTCTAAAGGTTAAGCGAAACTCAGATCTTTGGAATGTCTTAACGACTCCTAATTCAGGTGCGAAACTTGGATTCTTAACGGAGTCGTCTTATGCGCCCACTCGAACCGGTGTTCCTGTGGTGGACATCAACAATGATGGTCTGACAAACTCAAACTTCGCGACAATCTTCGTACCGGGCACTAACAGCATTGCTGGTGGAACACTCTACTTCTCACAGGCTGCCAACGACTTTACTAAGTCTTCACCCCTGCGAGACTGGAACCAGAGTCGCGAGACGGTACAGATTGCAGCTGAAACTTTGGGGTTTACCTTTGGTACTACGGAAGTTGGTACGACATCACTCATTTACGCCAAGCCTGTTGGTATCGATGGCAATGGCCATGGCACACACGTGGCAGGCATTGCAGCTGGCCAAAAGCTGTTCAGCAACGATAGCGACGAGCAACCATTGGTGAGAGGGATCGCGCCGTCCGCCGATATTCTATTTAGCCGCGTTTGCCTTGCCGCTCGCGGTTGTGTCGATGCCACAGAAGCCATAGCGCAACTAGCACTTCGCGGAGCAAAAGTCGTCAATCTCTCATTGGGCTACCTTAGTGAAAATAATGATGGCTTCGACGTTGGATCTTTAATGGCCGATCGATTGACTGAAGTTTTGGGCACCCTTTACGTCCGCTCAGCGGGCAACGAAGGCCCTGGTGTGAATACCATAGGCAACTCAGCAACTTCGCGACGGGTTCTAGCTGTGGGTGCAACTAGCTCCAATAAAATGGCAAAAAGCCTTTACCGAGTCGAAGGTGCTATCGATCCCAAATTTGAAGATCCAAACAACCCCCTTTGGGATTCCTTTGTTACCGATTTTAGCTCCCGCGGACCTACTGCGGCGGGTGGGTTTAAGCCGGATGTTGTTGGCCCAGGTATTCTTCTCAGTGCACAACCATTGAATCATCAACCTGGATCGTTTGCCGGTGCCCGTGTTCTCCAAGGAACATCCATGTCATCACCAGCGGTTGCAGGTGCCATTGCCATGTTGCTTGATGCAGCTCTGCTATATAATCAACAGAACCCCGATCGACCGCTTCCTCACGATCCCATCACCCTTAAAAAAGTGCTTATGGCATCAGCGCTGCCATTCAACGTCACAAGCTTTCATCCAGGTGGAGTTGAAGCTTCCACCAGCGGTAAGTATACTTGGGTAGACCAAGGACGAGGTATGGTAGATCTTCCTTCCGCTTGGGCAGCGCTTAAGCTTGAGCGAGACCAACAGCCTATGGCGGCTGTAAGCTTGGATGGAAAAGCTGTAAATCTCGACTACGAAGTACGAATCCTTAGAGAAAATCCTAACGGTCAAGACTTCTCCGGCGAAGTTGACGATGGCGATGCTAAAGGAAAGCGTTATGGACGGGGAATTTGGTTTAAGTATGACGAACCTCTTCGTCGGGTGGATGTTCAGGTTACCCGCCGTTTACCACAAACCTTAAGCGATCATGAAAAGTATGGTGAATTGCTCGCTGAGCTTCGCCAATCTGCTGACCGCTTCAAGTTGACAACGGAAATACATGGATCTCACATCAACTGGTTGCGGGTGGGAACCAATGGCACGATCAACTGTTTAGGTTCAGAAGTTTCTGACCAATTGATCCTGGTAGGCGAAGGTGCCATCGAGCTTCCTAACGGTGATTCTATCGCACCGACTCATAGCGAACTGTATGTTTGCATCGATTCCAGCAAACTCGCCACACTATCCCCAGGTGATCATGGTGCAATCATCTCTGCCTACCGAGTTGATCGCAACGATCAGGTTGAAGCTAACCCATCGTTTGAGATTCCTGTTTATCTCACAGTGCCTCACAAGACCCTTTCTGGAACGACGGCTTATGCGATCAACGATGACGTTCGTGGCCTTGATGTCGATAAACATTATATCGAGATTCCAGAGGGTACGTCATCTGTGACAATCACTCTGGAAGTTCCAGAAATTACCACAGATACAGTGACGGCTGATCAGTGTGCCGTTGTTCTAGCTACAGTTTATGAGGGAACTCCAGTAGCGACAACCCCAAGTGCTGACTGGGATCGATCAGCGCCTTTTGCTCTCAACTGCTCGTTGGATGGAACTCTTAGAAAAATCAATCAGGCGAATGGAAAAACCTCATTTACTCGCCTCAACCCGAAACCAGGTATTTGGAATGTGATCATCGCTGGCTACCAATCAATCGTTAATAGCAAATACAAGCTAACTGTTGATTTTGCTCAAGGTAAGCTTGATAGTGACGTCATTGAACTCACAAGCACTTCTCTGTCCAAGGACTTATCTTTAAACCTTAGTGGATCGGACCCAATGATTGATTCGGATAAGTCTTCTTTCTATCTTAAGAACTTTGCAATGCGCCTTGAGAAAGCGGCTGAAGCAAAGGAAGTCACCGTGCCACTTCTCGGTGAAGAGTTCGTTTCCTTCGATGACTCGATTCAAATGCTGCAGATCAGCACGGCTCTTTCCGAAGATTCTGACCCTAAAACTGACTTAGATATTTTACTTTTAGAGTGTATAAGCCAAGACTCAACGACCTGCCGTGCTGTTGCATCCAGTGCTGGTGCAGATTCTAACGAACAGTTTGTTGCCGATGTTGAGGTAGGTAAATATTATCAACTTAAGGTCGTCGGCTATACCGTACCCAAAGTTGGCGATCTTTACACCATCGACATGAAACTATACGGCAAACCAGAGCCTCAAACTCTTAATGTTGGCGACTTTGTGGACTCGACCTACAACTTAGGCATCGCTGTCGATTCTAGCTCTGCCTATCTCACAAGCCCATATTTCCTAGATTTAGGGCTCGATATAGTAGGGCAGATCGATCTTGTCAATAGTAAGGGTCAGTTACGGATGTCCGTCTACCCCGTAAAAGTTCTAGCGACACCTAGTAGCAACTAGATCTCAGTCATTCTTGCTGGTGGGAGGCTCTAGAAAGTCTCCCTTTTTTATCTTGATAAAAAGTTGATCTGACTTTTGACCTCTGAAAGTAAATAATTTATTACCTACCTTGATCCGAAGGTAGAGCTTCTTTGCAAGTTTTTACGGACTCTGGAACTCTTGTGATCCAGCGACTTGAAATAGACTTATTCCGCAAAAAATCCTTGTTAGAATGAGGTCGTGTCTTTTTGTAGAAGGATGTGGTTTAGAACAATACCAAGGCAGGAATCTGTGAAAAACCTTGTAGTACCGTAGTCGTAGATAGCATCAAGGGTCCGGCTTAAAGTAGAAGAATGAATAAATAGAGCGGTTTGAGGGTTCAGTCTATATCTTTGAGGTTGAACCTCAGCTTCCTGGCGATGTTCCATTTTAGGAAGAGTACGACGATTTTGATGACGATCAGGTTAGGCTAAGCCATTATTTCGAAGCGCAGTACATCAGGAATGAAAATCCCGATGTACAGAATGAATGTTTGCAGTGCCCCAAAACCGTTAACGTATTCATCAAACATCACGGCGACGCCTGTTGCATTTTAGTGAATGATGTTTACGTTCATAAGTTTCTCAGCCCTGTTTATGCCCTGATAGAAGGTGTCGCACTCCTCGCTACCGGTGGTCCTGGCAACCACCAGCCCATAAGCTGTATGGCTCGCGTAAATGGGAGCTCCACTGTCGCCCGGGATTACACAAAAGCTACTTCGACCGAGATCACTCACGGTCTGTCCACCGTAGTTTACCGTAACTCCTAGTTGGGTGACGGTACCACAATCGCTTCGGCCATAGTAGCCACCGGTTGTGCAAATACGCATACCTATAACACTTACTCCTTCTTTGGTGATTTCATATTCTGTATCGGCGGTTGTGTCAGGGCCTGAGGTTACATGTACCCAGTTTTCCGGATCCCAGCCTGGCACGTTATTGATTAGTAGAATAGCCATGTCACCAGAGTTGCCAAAGATACTATTATGTCTTCCCCCAATGAGATGGAATGAGTTGTCACTAAATAAGGTTGCCCAGCTATCGTCAAATGGACTCGTAACACAGTGCCCAGCAGTGAATTGATACATTTTTGAATCGATTTTGCTCTGGGCCACGAAAGCGTTCGTGCACCCTCGGTTATTATTGGTAATGCGATTGCCACCACGCAGAGGAGGATCACAGTACGGATAATTGCATGCGAGAGCTTGGGTCGGGCCTTCGTAAGTTGAAACAATTAGGCCATCTCCGAGAACAGAGCGGACTTTGTCGATGAACGCTTGTGTCTTGGGTAAGATGGGTCGCCCTCGCTGAGTCTGGAGTTCTATGGCGTTCAAGTCAGTTCGAATGCCTACAATAATGTTTTTTAGCTCTGGATCCATGACGAGTTGGTTGGCAATCCAGCTGTTTGCCTTCTTAAGTTCAGTCAATGACCTGTTCACTTTGACGATATCGGTTACAGAAGTCAGCTGTAAACTTTCGATGACGTTCAGCGCAACATCGCGGATCTCGAACTCTGAATTGAGCGTGACATGGACGCTTTCTTCCGTTGTCTTTACCAAGATCCTTTCGTATTCGAGTTCGTCAATCAGATCTATGAGACTAGAGTCACCAGAGGCTAGTCCACTGACAGCCGGGACCGCCGTCATTACACCAACTTTTAAACGATCATCGTCCTTGACGTCAATCCAAACACCACCAAATGCACTTCCGAGTTGGTCTGCTGCCACTAAGTTTAGTGCTGTAGCCCGTGCTTGATATTGCAGCCGCTCTTGAGCAATCTCCTCCGAGATACCTCGATCTTGTGCGAAACTCTCAACCTCAAAAGGTTCTGGGGTATGTGCTTTAAGAACCTCAACAAGTTTATAGATTGAATCCGCTTTCGCTATGTGTGTAGCGAATATCAAAGTAAATGCAAGAAATTTGGATTTTACTTCCATATTATTTCTCCAAGGGTGTTCTTAAGGTTTGTAATAACTTTTTTAAATCTATTAATTTGATGGTTAAACTTTAATGAAACTGAGTACGTCAATGTTTAAAGGTAAAATCCTCCATATCTTGAATTTGAACTGATTTAGTGATGGTAGACTGTTTTAATTTATTGCACTAGTACTCCGTCCAGAAAGTTTTCAGATGACGTTTCTGCAGTAGACGCAGCAAAGGATTTTATTTCTTATAATGTCCTTGAGCCAAAACCTTCGGATCACGATCGACCTGGTTGGCTATGGAGATCTCCTCATGACTAAAGTCCATGGTAGAACCCTTTTGGTGAGTGCAACTACGATAACCTTTACACACAATACTTCTTGCGCTTCTAGCCAGGGATATGAGAAAAATTGGTGTTTGAGTAAGTAAGAAAGACGGCGTAAGCTGACCAACGATATTCAAAATAAAAA
>JBNKNM010000200.1:0-10334 GCA_050293845.1 Pseudobacteriovorax sp.
TTGCAGCTGATCGCAGAAGGATTAAACGACCTCCCCCTTATCGGTGGGTTTGTTAAAAGTCCCCAGCAAAGCTTTCCAGAACGCTATTTAGGATTAAAAACGGCACGCAGTACCGCAGAAGTTCGTAATCAAATAAAATTCTGGGTGGATGATGTCGCAGGTAATTTTGATTTACAAAAAATTATTTCTATTGCTGCCTCAGCCCCAGACCTTGAAGTAACGACTAATGTAAAGAAAAAGGGAACTCCACGCTGTCGTATTGCCTATGCCTATGATGATGCCTTCCATTTCTATTATCCCGATAACCTCCACCTATTAGAGCTTGCGGGAGCAGAAATGATCCCCTTCTCTCCCATACAGGACGCCAAGCTTCCCCCATGTGATGGCCTCTATATTGGTGGCGGTTATCCCGAGCTTTTTGCAAAAGAACTGGCATCCAATCGATCGATGGCACAAGCTATTACCGACCATGCCCAAAAAAGCAAACCGATTTATGCCGAATGTGGTGGTTTGATTTACCTTTCACGAGCAGTAAAGGTCGGGCAGCAAGAGTATAAAATGCTAGGACTCATACCTGGGGAGATAACCATTGTCGATAAATTGCAGGCGTTAGGCTATGCAGAAATCGAAACCACCGAGTCCACTATATTGGGCCCTTCAGGAACGCGATTTAAAGGTCATCAGTTCAGGTATTCCCATATCGATATTGATGAATCCCACCCCCAAAACTATAAGGTCATACGCCGGAGAAACCAAACCTCCTATCACGAAGGTTATGGTGAGGGTAATATTTTAGCCAGCTACGTTCATGCTCACTGGTCGTCTAACCCCGACATTCCCAGAGCTATCGTTCATTCTTGCGTTTAAAGCTCACAAAAAGAATAACAAAGGAAATCCTCACAATGAAATCCCCTACTATTATGATACAAGGAACAGCATCAAACGTAGGCAAAAGCTTGGTTGTTGCGGGGCTGTGCAGATATTTTGCCCAACAAGGACTCAAGGTAGCACCATTCAAAGCTCAAAACATGGCTCTCAATTCCTATGTTACTCCTGATGGCTTTGAAATTGGCCGCGCCCAAGCCATACAAGCCGATGCTGCAAGGCAACCTTGTTCGGTACATATGAATCCCATTCTCCTGAAACCTGAAGGAGAAAAACGTTGTCAGATAGTCATCGAAGGTAAAGCTATAAACTCGATGTCTGCCAAAGATTACCATAACATGAAGCCTAAAGTGAGGGAGCTTGTCATAAGTAATCTCGACTACCTGCGCAATACTCATGACCTTGTTATCATTGAAGGAGCGGGAAGCCCTGCGGAAGTTAATTTAAAGCAACATGATATTGTGAATATGTTCGTAGCAAAATCCGTGAATGCTCCCGTTTTATTGGTAGGTGACATTGATCGTGGTGGGGTTTTTGCCTCATTTGTTGGCACCTTGGAACTGCTGGATGAGGACGAAAGAGAGTTGGTCAAGGGATTTATCATCAATAAATTCCGTGGTGATCCCGATCTCTTGATGGATGGGATTCATTTTTTAGAAGAAAAAACAGCTCGTCGGAGCTTTGGAATTTTACCGATGATCAAAGACCTAAGATTCGCCGAAGAAGATTCACTGTCCCTTGAGGATCGACCTAACAACCTAAGCTATTCACCCCAAAAATTAGATATCGGCATAATAAAACTACCAAGGCTCTCAAATTACGATGAGTTTGACTCGCTGGAACATGATAGCGATATTCACCTGGCATATATTACCAATCCCCAAGAGGTTCTTGATGCGGATCTTATCATTCTTCCAGGCACTAAGAATACCATCGACGATCTACTTTGGCTTAAAAAGCTAGATTTAGATCAAGCTATTAAGGCTAGAATAGAGAAAACCCTACCCGTTATCGCCATCTGTGGCGGCTGTCAGATGCTAGGCCATTATATAAAAGACCCAGACCTCATCGAATCTTCAGTGGCAGAAATAAAAGGAATCGGAATATTTGAATACGAAACGACAATGCACTCCCATAAAACCTGTAGTCAAACCAAATACGAGCTTAACCGAGCTGTATTTGGTTTACCAAAAGGTTTAAAAGTTAATGGCTATGAAATCCATGTTGGTCGCATCAATCACTCTTCTTCTGACCATTCTGCTTTTAAAGTTCTGTCAAGAAACAATGCATCTATAAACTTTGAGTCTGATGGTATGATTGATCATAATGTTTTGTCCACATTAGCTCATGGCTTATTCGATAATGATCATTTTCGCATCGGCTTGCTAAATTTTTTGCGCATGAGAAAAGATCTACCGCTGAGGCAGAGCGAAATCTTTAAGAGTCGAGATGAAGAATATAATCGCATTGCCATGCATATCAAAAATTCATTGGATATGCATAAGCTTCATCAGTTGGTTGAGGGATATCAGTAGTTGGTTACGAAAGAGAGCCTTATATCCACCCTTAGAAAAAGGTGAATATAAGGCTCGTTATTCTAAAATAATCTATCATGCCAAACATATTATAAGATTTCCTTTTGCCACATGTTTTTAGTATCGGCTAATGCTGCTTCAAAAGATCCCTTCTGTCATAAAAAGTCCAACAGCAGTGCCATGACCAAGCTCTCGATATATCAAATGGCAGTAACCCTACTCCGAGTTTTACAACAGCACGAAATCAATAATGCAGGACAAATTCCCCGACAGTGTTACTTACACTCACATTAGCTTGTGCAAGACACCCTACTCCATGGGTCACACCTAATTCTTCTAAACTATAATGGCTTAAAATCGCCAATACATGAGCTTTTGAAGCCACACCGGATTGGATGCCCGTTGGAGCATCCTCAAACACGATGCAATCTTCAATCGCAACGCCTAAGCTTTCCGCTCCGAGTAAATACGGCTCTGGATCAGGTTTACCGCGCGTGATTCTTTCCGCCGTGATCAAAAGAGGAGGAGCTGGAATGCCCGTAGCACGAATGCGTGCCGATGCCACAGGATATGTACCCGATGTCACAATCGCCCATGGCACACCCAACGCATTGAACTGCTGCAAAAATGCTATCGAACCATCAAGAGCGACCGTACCTTTCATGTCTCGCGATTCCAGATCTTCCAGCCACACCATCTCTCTATCAAGATAAGCGTTGTCTTTCTCAGGCATCAGGATCGATAACGATTCACGAGCAGGTCGGCCGTGAATCACCGTCATTACATGATCGCGATCTAAGCTATTACGCTCGGCGAGTAGCATCCATGAACGCTTTACCGCGGCTATAGAATCAATAAGAGTGCCGTCTAAATCAAATAGACCGGCTTTAAAACGTAGAGTGGTTACCATCATATCTTCCTGATTTTTTCTGTAGTATGCTGGAAATAACAAGTTTCAACCTAAAATCAAGCGAATGAACAGGGTCGATTTCTAAACTATGCAAAAAGTTGTACGTCCCAAGAGCCCTTCTGTAGTTTTGTTCGATACTCCAACGTGCTCCTCAACCCTTTCTGTTATTTCAACATCGCCTGTTAAACAAACCCTTATTGTATTACCGGGCTTTGGGTGGTCGAAATTTTCAACATAGTGCACATCTTTGTCCGAATTACGTTTGTGCTAATTTAGCATCAAACAACATTTCTTGTATTTTTTCCCCGAACCACACGGGCACGCCTCATTGCGACCAACTTTGTTCTTCTTGTTACTCATTATAGGCTCTACAAATTGCTTGTGAAAGCTTTTTCTTACTTGATCAATTTTATCTTGCTGCTTTTTGTTGAAAACACCTCCGAGTGCTTCGATCGAATGCGCAAGTTCTTTTAGAAATGAGTTACCTAAGACATTTTTAGAAAGCTCGGTTTTATCAAATTCATTAAAAAGTAGTTCTAATACATTTTGATCTTCATATTTTTCCAAGTACCCTGGACTTATTTCATGCCGATTCTTAAGCTGCTCAACATGGATGTCGAAAACGCTTTTATTTCTAATATTAGTCTTGGCTAAAATATCACTTAAATGCCTTTTAGTTTCTTCATCTGTACAGGAGTAATAATAATCTAATAATACCTGCAAATTTTCAGCAGCCAAGATGGCAATATTTCTTTCGAAAACTTCAGCCGTTTCACTTAAATGATCGACTTTCTTCCAAGCATCAAGCATAGGCAGCAAAGCATCTTGTTCCCCTCTTTGCGCTAAAATCGTCGAAGCAATAATTGGTATATATCCATTCCCTCGAGAATCTACATTCATCAAGTCAGGATCAATCATATTATCTATTAAGGCTGGAATAGCTGACTCTCCGAGCAAATTAATAGTACCTTGTAATTTTTGTGATACTTCGTATTGTCCATCTAAGATATCAGTAATTGAGCTTTTCATATTACCCTCAAGCATGAGTAAAGATCAGTTTCTTACTGTCTAAAGAAAATGATGCCATTATTCCAGATGTTTCTAAAATCATAAGTTAGCATTTAAACTCCCTACCCTATTTAATCTAACATTTTCATAGAATTAAAGAGTTTTTCACGTTTCACAAAGGCTCGCAAAATTTGTCTGACTCTGTATGGTGATTATTAAGGAGATGGGGGATGGCAACGAAAAGATCAATGCATGGCCTGCCCTTTAAGCATAGTCTGGAAGTCGCCAATAGCTTCTGACATAGCAATTTTCGATTTATTACTTTTAACTGTTTGTTAGAACAGGAATACTTCACTTGTGAGGCTCCCAATCTTGAGGTTTTAGTTTTTTACTTTTACCCCCCGTATTTTCCAAATTATCTTCTGAATTTCAAATGGTTATTGTAAGTAGAAATCAAAATTGTTTTCTCGACGTCTATAGATAGCGAAAAGGTGGCATGCCGTGGCGAGTATAGTTAAGCGTAGGATGTCTGGTGAAAAATCACGAGAAATCAATAAGATCAAGACCACCGATTGACTTACTAGCCCACTTCCTGTAGTTTTGCTTTCGCAAAGGCAGTTAAATTTAGACATGAAAATATCACCATGAAATTCATCTATTCAGTTCTTCTATTATTAATAGGCTGTGGAAAGTTTGAACAAGAAAAATTGAAAATAATCGATGCAAGACAGTGCACCGAAACTGAAGGTGAGATTACATTTTTTGATATCAAAGCATATAGATTTAACCTTGTAGATACACCCGACTTCTTTGACTGTATGATCCTATCCGACACTGGTCCTAAATATGGTTATTCGAACAAGGCTTGTGAAGTCGAATTTGAAGATGGAAGAAAAGAACGATACACTTTTGATTCTATCGTTCGGACTGAAAACGGTACATCCAATAAAATAAATCTTCTCAATTCCAACCAATGTAAAAAAATAGAGCTTACCCCAGAGGAGTCTGAAGAAGTGGTCGCTAAATGGGGAGAATACTACTGCGATAAAATTATTTCTTGTACTTAGTGAGGTAGGCAAATTATAATTCATTTTATGTATTCGCAACCCAAGAAAGACGAAGGTTGAAGGACAAATAAATGGATGGTGAATCTTTGATAGCACAAAGTATCTCGTCCAACCATTTAGCACTAGAATTCTTCTAACAATTTTTTTGCTCCTCGACTTGCGATAAAATTTCGTATCGACGAACTTGCTAAATGTAGATACCTTGTCCTTTTTGGATCATAGTGAAAATTTACCGAATGATAATCTTTATAGGTCATCATCAGATACATGCCAGTAATTTCCAGTTGAGTGTTGAGGGTTGGTGAGCCTTTTAAACTTCGAAACCCACCATCGATATCGGCATCAAATATCGTATTCGTATCGCTAAAATGTTTGACTTCCCTAACCTTGCCAAAACTATAAGATACAAACTTTTTACCAATATTTGGCGTAAATGGCTTACCAATATGATCAAGATATTTGGCAAGAAGGGAAAAATAGACCAGGCTACTTACGGGACTTTCGGTCGATGTATCAGGCGTTGGGTATTTCTTCCTGAACTCATCGAAGTGCTTGGCAAATTTCACGATCGGATCTGATTTCAATTCATTTAGACGATCGTTCTTACCAACCTTAAATAGCCGAGAAGTCGCAAATAAGGATTTCAAAATTTCCGGTAGGCGAGCCTTAGATTCTCTAAGGATCTTCTTCACAAGACCACTAGCATTATAGGTCGGATACGGATATTCCTTCACCACCAAAAATGCACTAAGAAGATCAATTGATTCAATTTCTGGGTCAAGCTTCGAAAGTTGTCTGCGAATCGTTTCAAAATCATCGATGTTTAAATTGTTCATCTTATTCAATCTCGTCGCAATTTTCATCAATTTAGTTTCCATTGGCAGCTCTAGGCTCTGCCAATGCCAAATCTCAAAGTGACGTTGGTAGATGGTTCGATCGTATTGCTCTAGCCAAGGCAAAGCCAAAGGCTCATATTTCGCAACATAGTCTTTAAACTGTTGCTCAAAGGGTATCTTGATCTCTCTTATCGGCATGCGCTGGTATTCCATTGGGATATCGTCAATACTATCTGACCACCTTTTCAAAGACTGGTAACGGGGCAGATAATCCTGTCTAATTTGACCTGGTTGCTCGATTAATTTAGCAAAGAGCGGAAGAAAGCGATGTAAATAAATCTGAGATGGTGCCATCAAGTTGTATTGATAAAGAGAGCTAATTTCCGAAAAGCGGTGGTATCGCTTGTAAATATCCGGATGGCCAATGGTCACCACTGCATCTCCGACATTCACGGATGAAGAAAATTTAAAATAATCTTTGCTTTCATAGGCCTTCCCATTTTTGTACAATCGATAAATGGCAAATGGTCTCGCCGACTTAGACCATTCCAGTTTGAACGGGTCCATGCCACCATATGCCTGGGATTCCGATGGTGCAAAAACAAGCCTCACGTCGTCAAAGCGCTCACGAATGACTTTGATATAGTGTGTTCCATCATTGACCTCTTTTATTAGACATTCTTGATCTTTGTCAGCCTTACAGTCTTGCTTTGCCTTGGTCATATTTTTTTTGATTCTCGCTACATTTTTTTCATATTCTCCATCTCGCAGATTGCTAAGAATAATGGAACTAACATCTTCGATTTGGATAGTTAAATAGATCGCGAGAGACTTTTTTGCTGGTATTTCGTCTTGTCTATTTTCAGCATAAAAGCCTGTTTTTAACAAATTCTTTTGGGTTGTAGAAGCCATATTAAGTAACGACCGAGCACAAAAATACTGGGTCAGAACTAAGCCTTCAGGGGAAATAAATGCACCGCTGCAGCCTCCAATTTGAATCACCTTTTTATATTGATTTTGAAGAGATTTTTTTGAAAATGATGAATTGCCAAAAAATTTTATCCCTTGCTCAACCTGGTGGGGAAGCCAAAACCCTTCTGTAGAAAAGCCTATTCTTGGAGAGAGCAAAAAAAATATCAAAAATAATAAATGGATATACATGGTAACACCTTTACTAGCGACTCAAAGAAGCAGAATAACAGATTATTCACATTAGGTCGATGATAAAGAGCTTTCCAAGTTGGATAACCTGTCTTCATTGAACTAGATTTACTCGAAAAAGTAGCTCATTCTTTGCAAGCAAGCTACTTGTCATTAGCATTCCTACTCACCCGAATCTGATATAAAAAAGGATAAAACAACTGCTTTATAAAGTTTTGGGATATTTTTTTCTGAAAAAGGCCATACTCCTCAGGCCAAGTTTTAGGGCAATAAAATGTACCAAGGATGAGGTCAATACAAGAAAAACTTACAGCAAAATTCTTGTCTAAAGCCTGGGAAGCATTGCTATGGTGCCAGTGGTGGACTAGAGGGGTCGTAATAATATACCTTAACGGACCAAAACTAAAACGCATATTTGAATGAACAAAGAGCGCCTGCAAAGCCACTACAGGCAAGTATAATTGGAAGGCTTCCTCACTGAAACCAAAACAAACAATGGGAATATAGCTGATGGATCGGGTAATCAGTATATCAATGATATGCAACCGAGAGCTGGCGATCCAGTCCATCTTAGTTACGGAGTGGTGGATTTTGTGAAATATCCATAAACGCTGCTTTTTATGAAAGTAGCGATGGGTCCAGTACTGAAAAAAACAGCCAGAAATAGAATCATCAGGGATTGAAGCAAGGGGGTGATTAGCTGAATTGTACTTTCTATGCCACAGTCGGGTAATTGGGAGCGTAACCAACTGCCCGGAATAGCGATAAGTACTAACAAGCCTTCCATTAAAAGATGATTAATCGTATAGTGAAGAAGGTCCGTGGCGAGCCCTTCACGCAAAAATCTCTGGCGTCTTAAAAAGAAAATTCTCTCAAGAGGCACAAAAATTATGGACATTGCCAACATATCTAGAACGATGAGCTCAGGTAGAATTTTTTTCTTGGTATTGGGGTTTCTATGGGGACTTCGGCACCACCCCAAATACTCGCTACAACAATGATGAGTATGGCTAAAAGAGCCATAACTTTTTTTCACCAAAAATCAAGCTGATTAAAGATGTGGCAAAGCTCAGATGGAGAACTAGAAACAGAATTATAAGAAATTTGAACGATACAAGGAGGCAACTTTTGGATTCAATTAAAGTAAGACCAATGGAATCTAATGACCTAGGGGCCATCGCTGGGCTGTGCCGGGATTTAGGTTACGAGGTAGAAAAAGCGACTCTGCAACAACGTATGGAGCTGATTTCTACTAAGTCTAATAACGCGATACTGATGGCGGTGAACAGTAAGGATATCCCTGTGGGCTGGGCTCATGTCTGGGGGCTATTTCCCCTAGAAGACGAAGCATCATGTCAAATTAGTGGAATAGTGGTAGGGGTGGCTCATCAAGGGCTCGGCATCGGAAAGATACTTATGGGTGAGGCTGAAAATTGGGCCTTAAAACAAGGCTTCACTACGGTGACGCTTCGCTCCAATATCAACCGATACTCTGCTCACAGATTTTATCAGAAACTAGGTTATACCAATACAAAGACCTCTTATGTCTTTAAAAAGGATCTCGTTGCAAAATAATAGCGGAGTTGTTTGCAGGAGAATGGAGCCAGCTCTAGTTTCCTGCTACTATCGAGAAGATCTCCAGAAAGGCCCTGCCACAGGGCTGACTCATATCGTAATTCAAAAGCAGGTCCAGCAAGCATCTTATTTTCGAATTGAAACTGCGCTTGAATTCTTGAGCTTAAAGAGTCGCTACAACAAATTGAAGATCATATATCCATTAGGGGAATAATAATCTTCATATTCTTTCACGGTTCTTATTAATAGTCGATTGTTTGAGACTAAAATATCATAGTCGAAGCCATCGAAATCCCACTCATTTTGCGTTGTATCGATCACTAATTTCGATTCCATGGGAAGGAGGGGATTGGAAAAATCCATAACAGTCATTTTGGGCCGAAAAAGACTACTTTTGAATCCCTTCTTTTCGTGGATATAGATATATTCACAGTGGCAATCAAATACTGAAAGAATATAATTGGAGGGTGAATAGGATGGTAGGGCTTCTGGGTTAAGAATAGCAATCCCAAACCGGCTTGTTAGGTATAGTACATCACTGTCGGCAATAAGTTCACTTCTGCCATTTATAAGATGAGCTAAGTCCTTGCCTAGCCAATAACTATGGAAATAGTCCTGAGCAAATGGAGTATAAATAGACGTGTTGTAACTTTCGACCACATAGGGAAGACCATTATGAACAGTCATAGTTATTGGTGTTCTATGAAAAAAAGAATCTGGAGATTCCCAATTAGACTTATCAAAAATCAGTTTTCTTCCCTCTAAGTGGTAAACGTCAACAACACCATTATTCCAGAGTAGATAAACTTGCTCATCAGCGATTTTATAGTCTTGGATATAATTAAATCTATCGCTATACGGCTTCATTTCATCTCTTAAAAAACTGAAATTTTCAACGACAGTAGGATTCTGAGGATTGTCAATATTTATGGCATTACCCTTAAAACTTTTCCGATCAAAGGAGAAAAAAGTCCCATTAATCACAAAGCTTGGGTTGTATGCTTTCACAGATTCTATGTTACTTAACTTTGTGATGTTTGTTGGTAGTTCAGATATATCTATTATCTCCGTTTTCCCGCCCAAGGCTGCTATTGCTATATCCCCTATAATATGAAGGATACGACTTTCCGTTGCATAGAAGCCTGCGATTGATAGTGATGCTGTTTCAGATACTTCAGTAACACTTGTTAAGTAGGGAGAGACATGCTTAGGCACGTCATTTTTGTTGTTACTGCTTTCCATAGATAAGTCTTGTTGTACCTCCAGGTCCATCAACGAATATGAGTTTTCCTTGATTCGTATCTACAGACTCCATAATCGCATGAAATGCAATTTTTGACCATCATTTAAATTAGCA
>JBNKNM010000201.1:0-10284 GCA_050293845.1 Pseudobacteriovorax sp.
GATGTAAAGTTGTTTACCCATACCTATGCACTCTATATTGATGAAGATAACTCAATTGATATAGATAAGTTTATGGCACTTCCGGACTCATCACTTTCGCATTCAGATCGAACAAATCTAGGTTATTTCGAACATCGCATATGGATCAGTTACGACTTAAAGAATCCAAGTCAAAAAAAACGGGATGTTAAGATTTCGTTTGTTGCAATTAACCAACGTCAGATCAGATTATATACAGCTACACAAAATCAGCAGTCCGATGCTTTGTTTACCCAAGAGGTTATGGAATCTTTAAACTTCCGTACTCCAACTTTCTATTTAACTTTTAAACCTTTTGAAGAAAAACGCTTGATTTTTTATATCGAGCCCTCAAATCACTCTGTGCATTTGAAGCATTTCATTATTTCTGAGTCTAGTTGGTTGCCCTACACTACCTGGGATACCATGTTTCATATGTCTATAATAGGTGGGTATTTTGCCATTTTTTTCTTCAATATATTTCTGTATCTTTCCTTAAAAGATAAGACATATCTTTTCTATTTAATCTATTGCTTTTTTGCAGGTATTGTACTGATTTCTTCAATGGGATATATTGAGCTGGCTATGGGAAAACCATCCTATTTTAATGCGATGGATTATCAGATTTTTATGAGATCTCTCGCTTCCATTAGCGCCATAGTATTTTCTTGCTGCTTTCTCGAAACCAAAAAATTAAATCCTAAATTTATTTATATATATAACATACTTCTTACTGGTAATGTTCTGAGTTTTATTTTGGGGTTATTTGATGTTAGAGCCTACGAGCTTTCAACTACAGTTATTAATCTGGCTGGACTAACAATTATAGCTGATGGCATCATATGTTACCGACGGGGAAAAAAATCAGCATTGTTTTTCCTTGTAGGCTGGGGGGTACTGATTGCAAGTATTATTGTTTGGACCATTCACACCTATGGTTTCCTTGATGTTAGTAATTATCTACTTTATGTTTCCATCTCTAACCTGCCAAATATGGGTATTGTTTTTGAAATGATATTTATGTCATTAGCCTTGGGGAAAAGAATAAAATACCTTATAGAGCAGTCTGTATTGGCGGAAGAAAAGGCGAGTGAAGCTGAAACAATGAGGCAATTAGTTAGAATTTTAAGTCATGATGTAAATACTCCCATTGCTGTAATTAGAGGCGCTGCTGAAATCTGTCGCAGTCAAAGGTCAATCGAACGGATATATAGCTATCTTGGTAAAATTGAGAAAGCTACGATTAAGCTTGAATTAATCAATCAACATGTGCGAAAGATTATTGCCTTGCGTACTAGCAAGTCTATAATTGATGTGTCTCCTGTAGATCTAAAAGAAATCGTTGAGGATACCGTATCTCTATTTGTCGATACTTTAGATCAAAAAGAAATAAAACTAGAAATTGACTGCCAGGTCCAGTCAGATGGGAAGCTTTTGGTTCTGGCCGAAGAAGTGAGTTTAGGAAATGAGGTTCTTAACAACTTGATTTCTAACGCTATTAAGTTTTCAAAGCGAGGCTCGAATATTAAGCTGCTTATTGAACAGCATGCAGGTAAGGTTGTTGTTTCTATTGCAGATAGAGGTATGGGGATTCCACAAGATATCATATCTGTCTTATTTAATCCTGATGCTCCCACCCACCGTAAGGGGACAGAAAATGAAGAGGGGACTGGTTTTGGGATGCCCATAGTTAAGACTTATGTAGATGCCTATGGTGGGTCTATCGATGTGATCTCAGATGATGACCCGGAATCTGCAGAGCGTGGGACCACCTTCAAGGTGACACTGAATTCAGCATCTTAGCTGTCCCATCATCACCTCATTCATTACGCAAAGAACACGATTCAGGATCTGATAGGACTGTAGCCAAACTTGATTATATTTATTACAGAGAAAGAAGGTTTAATGAAACATTAGTTCAAAATTATTGCCTGAATATATCAAGTCTTACTCCATCCCCTAACGAAAAAGCCTAATGATTCCAGAGTATAAATATGGTACGAAAATTCGTCAAAAGGACCAGTCCTGTTTTCGGATCAAAAATCTCCTGTAATCGCTTAATTTTGTGGAATAAAAGGTATGTTGTTAAGCAAATTATGGAAAAAGCCGATAGACACCCATGAGGGTTTTTCGAGAGGGATGAGGACTTTTAATATGAAAAAATTACTAGCTATGAGCTTAGTGGTTGCTTTAAATTCAAGTTGTGGGATCAGCTCCTTTAAATCATTAAATGAGGAGCCAAGTGGTGCAGAGCCAGGGCAAGATTTACCAGCAACTCCAGGAAATGACGATGTCACAGGACAAAAACCACCCGAGAGTGTTCTTGGTGATATTGAAAAAGATTATGTTGTTGGCGATGCATTGTTTGCTGGTTGCAAAGATCCAGCGAAAGTGCAAAAAATTCAGCAAAATCTTAACTTTGAAAAGCGAGAGGATTGTCGTTTTGGGCAAGGTGATAACCTACCTATCAAAGATGAGTTTGTCACGGCTCGAGAATCCCAAACCATCGCTGCTACCCTGCCGCAGGACTCAGTAGTTTGTGATATTAACCTAGAGTCTGTTCAGGCTGATTTACATTACGACGATTTTCTTTTTATCACTCTAAATAATGATATTTTAGTCGCCAGTGAAACTGGGTTTGCTAATCTTTTTACGCCTGTAAATGGGTTAAAACCATGGGACTGGCTCAAATTACGGGGACAGTCCTTTGCTCTTACTAAAGGAGCTCAACAAGGTGTTGCTTATTGCCTCAATGACGGTAATTGTACGATGCCCGGACATGATGAAATTGGTGCATTTAAGTATAATGTGAATTTGGAAGAAATTCCTGCCATGGCAGCAAAAATTCTAAACGAGAAAAAGATGGATTTTACCGTAATAGCCACTGGCGATAACGATCCAGCAGATTGCGACCATTCCTCGTTTAATTTAAATTTAACAGTCGATTTTGCTCCGCTACCTTAAAACTCGAATGTGAAATAATCTTACTCAGTTCGACTTACTTGAACACAGCGAGGTATGAATATGGCCATAACAGAAATCAAAGCGGCCCATACCTTCTGCTTTAAAAGGCTCTCGACCTATGGTTTTTTTATGAATTTTGTAAACGAACTCACAGCCTTCGGTAATAAGAGGCTCGATCATTATATCTTGGTAGTGTAAGCGAAAGCGCTTAACAGGATAAAAGCACTTATAGACAGCTTCTTTTGCCGAGAATATGAGTGATACGTAGGTTTCCGGCGAGAAATTGCGTTTATACTTCCACTCGAAGCTGGCGATTTCTCTCTTGGTTAAAACAACTTGCCACAGATTTCTTGCAGTTACTTGAGAAAAAATCTTTTCCGAATTGAGGCCAATACTTCCAAATTGAGAACGGGGAGCAACCACTGCGGCTACAAATGACGAAGTGTGAGTAATGGAGCCAACTATGTCTGTAGGCCACTTAGGAGTAAGATCTGAGTTCTGGCCGATATCAACACAGCTGGGCAACGCTGCATCAGCTAATGCTTTCTTTGCGCAATGGCGTCCCGCTAGGAATTGAATTTTTCTTCGTTTCGGCGCGTGCACAAGTCCGTTAGGTAGCTCCTTAAGGTTGCTTTTTAGTAAGTCTTCACTAAAGTTAGCTAATATAAGGGCTGATGACTGAAAGGTACCGTCGCAAACTATTTGTGGGTTTGAAATGGACGTAAACAAAATCAACCTTAATAATATTTTGTTGGTATTTCCAACTTCTGAATTAAACTATTGTAGCCAGAACTTCAATCAATTCATTCGATTTCTTTATAAAAATTAATCCAAGAGACTTTATTTATCATATTCTTGCCTTACCATACAAGTCTGTCCTCTAACATACCATTGTAATAATATTGGACTTTAGCTTTTAGCAATTCCCGCCACTTTTCATTGCTTGCTTGACCTCTCGTTGCCAAGCTTTTATCTGTCTCTAGGAGATTAACAAATTTGTTTTTACTATTGTTAATCAACTTGAAGTCATCGCCTATGTTGATAATGACATGTCTATTTTGATGAATTAGTAAGCTCTGCCCAAATCGAGGTAGCTGATTATGCGTGGGCCAGCCCATCATATCAAATAACGTGGGCATAATATCGATATGCTGTGCTAAGTCCGTAGGCTCAAGAAAAGAAAGTGGCTGTGATGGATGAAAGAAAATAAGTGGAACACGAAATAGTCCCTCATCTGATTGATAAGCGCTGTGATGCGATTTTGAAGTATGATCCGCCGTAATAACGAAGAGTGTATTATTATACCAGTCTTGACCTTTTGCATATGAGAAAAACTGTTGAAGAGCATAGTCAGCATAGCCAATAGACTGGTGTATTTCTAAGGTACCTTGCGGAAATTTACCATGATAGCGCTGCGGTATAGTATAGGGGTGGTGAGAGCTTAGGGTGAATACGCTGGCAAAGAAAGGTTTTTCTGTCTTGTTCAAAGTATCACTAGTAAATTTTAAAAATGGCTCATCGAATATACCCCAGCGCCCATCGTAGTCATCGGGGTTAGGATATGAGCTTGCTCCTAGGTAGTTGTCAAAGCCGAAGCGATCTGCCATAACATCAAAGAACATCGTTCCATTTTCGCCACCGTGAAAAAATAGGGTTTGATAGCCTTGTCCTTTAAAATTCTGTGGTAGAGTTGCAAATTTGTTTCTTTGGTACGGAGATGTAATTAACGGGCGGGGCATCCATGATGGTATACCTGCAAAAATAGAGGGCATAACATCAATAGAGCGACGTCCATTTGCAAAGTGGTTGCGATAAAAAACTCCTCGCTGTGCAAGTTTAGCTAGAAAAGGAGTGTAGCAAACCTCACCTTGGTTGATACCCATATACTCCAGTCCGAAGCTCTCCAATATGATCACCATGATATTGGTGTTAGGTGGTAGCAGGGGCTCACCTGATGTAACCTGTACCGGAAAATGGCTAAGGCTGAGTTCGATCTCTTCCCAGTTTGAGAAGTAAGATTTGCGTGATAAGGGAGAATGGTTATAGCTTTTAATAACAGTAAAAGTACTATTTAAACTGAGAGCCGCTAGATGAGGCTGCTGTGATGCAAAGGCATACGCTGGGATAATGGGTTTCATTTGCCAGCCGCCGCGACCGCCAAGTACGAGTAGCATTAGGAATACCAATATACTACCGATATGAGTCATAAGAGAATAATTTTTGTCATAAGGTTTTAGGGGTATTTTTTTGTCAACCCAAATCAGCGCACCAGCCATTGCTAAGATGATTAATGAAAAGTACCAGTAGTCGACAGCAATAAATCCCAGTTGATGTTCGATATCCTGAACAATCGAAAACGAGCCTGTGGTAAGACGTTTGCCGGTAAACTGGAAGTATTCCACATCGAAAATGTTTCCTGCAAGGCAAACGGCATTGATACTAACATAAAGAAAGCTAAGAAAAGCTCTGGTAATTTTATTACTGTCAACCATTGGCAATAAGGTTACTGATAAATAGATTCCGTTTATCACTATAATTGCAGCCAAATCAAAGCGTATCCCTAGGAACAGACTATAGGATATTTGCGCCCAACTTTGACTTTTAAACAAGGACCAATTATGGACCAGGAAAGTAAGCCGGCATAATCCGTAAAGCATAACAATAAATAGTAGTCGAGATGAGAGATTTAGAACGCGATTCATTGTTCTCCTGTAATTTGTTAAACTTCTTTATAACGAAAGCAGTTAGTCACATGGTCATTCACCATGCCTGTTGCTTGCATATGGGCATAAATGACAGTGGAGCCGACGAATTTAAAGCCCCTCTTTTTTAGATCTTTGGCAATTTCATCGGAGAGAGAGGTTTTACCAGGAACATCAGCTAAAGTTTTCCACTTATTCTTGATGGGTTTATGGTTTGTAAAGTGCCATATGTACTTGCTAAATGATCCCCATTCTTGCTGGATTTTGATGAAGTGCTGGGCATTATTTACGGTAGCCTCCAATTTGCGACGGTTTCTTATAATCCCAGCATTCTCCATTAGCTTATCAACTTTTTTATGGGAATAGCGGCTGATTTTTTGCACGTCAAAATTATGGAGTGCGATCCGGAAGTTCTCACGTTTCTTTAGTATTGTTAACCAGCTGAGTCCTGCCTGCATGGTTTCAAGGATCAGAAACTCAAATAATCTCTGATCTTCAAAAAGAGGTACTCCCCACTCTTCGTCATGATATTTAATATAGAGTGGATCGCTTCCAGCCCACGAGCATCTGTTCATGAAAAATACTCCTTCTTTTAATCATATAAGTTGTAGCGCATCTTGTCATAGGAAAATGTACAATATAAGGAAAATCCTTTTCACATCACATGGAAGAATCGTATTATTAAATGATGAGTAAAATCGCATACCATGATGCCAGCCACTGGCAAAAATAACCATCATAATCGCTCAAAAGCTCTCGTTTAACTTTGTTTTATGTCTTTTGACGGGTATGGGAGTCTATTTTAGCGTGGGTGTGAGTATTTCAGATTCCTGTTGCCGGTGCTTTGTTTTAATGAAGTAGTTAAATCAATTGGTTGGATCTAAAATAGCATTGCGCTATGCTTTGTTCACCGTTGGTTCCTAGGCTGCAGGGGCTGAATATCTCAGGTCATTGGAATAGTTCAATGCGCCTATAGCCTGGAGAACTTTGGCGCATTATGTCAATAATACGTGAGGAGTATACATTGAGTTTCAAAAAAATTCTCTTAGCATGGAGTATCGCTGGGTTTTGCTCTAGTGCTCTTGGTAATACAGGACAAAACCTTGGCTTTAAATTGGGTATCGGCCGAGGGGGATTAATCCTTGGTGGTGAATATGAAGTGGTTGATACAAGTTTAGAAAGTTTTATCGGCTTTGTATCCATTCATAGTAAAGATTCTGAAAAAGGGGCACCAGGACTTTTATCGTTTGGAGGAGCTTTTAAGCTACGCTTCATACAAGGCCCCTATGAAGTTTATGTGTCTCCGGGTTTAGGTGTCATAAATTATGACTCAGGCTCTGATGATGACATGCTTATGGGGCCGCGGCTGTCTTTAGGGGTGAATGCTAAGCTGGATCAATATATGGCTTTAGGTTTCGAAAATGAAAAGCTCTATAGTTGGATTGGGGAAGTGGAAGGTCCCATCAGTGATGCATTCTTGCTAACTTTCCAGTATGTGATGTGACCCGAGTGTAAAAAATGGCCTCAGCTCTGTACTGCGACAAATAATGATTCTCATTTGCGGGTGTTAATCCGCTGCTTATTTCCGAAGTAATGACGAGTCAGATGAAATTGCAGATCTGGGGTTCACATTGTCTCCTGCCAGATCCTAGTATGGTCACATGATGAAGTTGGCAACTTGGTAGGATGGTTTACGGAACGTTATAGTAACTCGGGTGTGTTTTTCCTTGTGGGTGCTAACGGTCAACTTCCCACCTGTTTTGTCTAGAGCGGCCTTTGCCACAGCTAGTGATAAACCAAACTCAATTTCATGGCCTCTTGCTGGGGTTGACAAGAGCATGCCCTCCGACAGATTTTCTTTGATAAGCTCTGGAATTCCCATCCCAAAATCTATGATATCAATGCTCACTGTGTCTTGGCTGATATGCATATTAATCTCAATTTCACCGGAAACGTATGAGTACTTAATAGCATTTTGAATCATAGGTTCCAAAATTAATTCGCATATCCTACTCTCATTGCTCAGTACATTTACAATAGGTAGTTTTTTCCAGTTTTTTTTAACTGTGATCTGCTTTTTCTTAAGATCAGGTTCAAGTTTAGCTAGACTGTTATCTAAAGCTTTGTGGATGTTAAGGGATTGAATAGATAGTTTTAGTTTGTTGTTGGTGATAGCCTCAATAAAACGAATTTGGCCAATAAAATGGCTCATCGCTAAACTTTGCGTTGAAATATAATCCCAGACATTGGGGCACTTTGAGGCAGCAATCGTGTTGCAATACTCTGCATTGCTTAATATAACCGCCAGAGGGTTGGATAAATCATGGCACAAAACCCTAACAAGATTCTGTAGATTATAATTTTCGATGTGCTTTATCTTATCCAGAGTTTCATGAAACTTTACTTTTTGACCTATGGAAATGGTGAGAACCAGCATCTGAAAACATAGTCCTGCCATTAAGAATTGCTTGGCATGATCTTCGTAGTCTAAAAAAAGATCGGCTGTAAAAATGACTAATGAAACCAGAAATCCTCCCCAACCAATGGAGTATGCCAGGGCACCGGCTTGTCTACGTCGTGTCGCTGCAATCCCCCATACTGAGATTGTCAAGACAGAGGGAATACTTCCCAACGTGGTAAAAAGCCAAAAAAGTGATCGATCAAAAAATATCGATAATGCCGGAGAAAAGATAAATGCTATTGCATAGAAGCCCATCCAGCTTGATGATCGCGGAAAGTATTTTTCAGCCTCCAACAAATGTTGGGAAAATTTCTGGATAAAGTAGCAAGCTAGGGGAATGAGAAAGGGGGCTGTAATAAAAAATGAAATAGGGTTCCCTGACAAATTGGCAAAAATATTTCCGCAAATAATCAATGCCATTATAGTGATAAAAGCAGCGTAAGTGGCATAGTTGGAGTTGCTTGTTGCTATCCAAAGAAATACATTATGCAAAATCACAACTAGGGAAATTCCGATAAAAATCCAACTTTGAATAGATTCGTAAAAAATAAAGCTTGTATAGTGGTAACTGTCAAACAGTCTGATTTTTAGTCTTTTATTATATGATTTACATTGGAAATATATCCATGAATTTTCTAGCAAATAAGGCAGTTCCACAACAAAAAGTCCCAGGAAATGGGGGGGGGCTTCTGTCAGTGTACCAAACTCCTGCTGAAAGTAAGTCCTATGGTTCTTGGTAACGAGTTTCAAGGTAGCAAAGGAAAGCAAGTCTGTTACAAAGTACACTTCATTGTGGCTAGGATCTTTTATATGGAAACGGAGCCACTCCCCAGAATGCGAACATACCGGCTGCGATTTATCCCAAGGTAGCCAGGACACTGAGCTGTTGCCTTCGGGGGGACTGTTAAGTTGTTTGGGGACGAATTTTTCTCCTTGGACCAATGCAAAACGAATAGGTTTATCTGGAGAAGCCCATAAGGGATCATATTCTGCTATTATCCAAAGAAATCCCGACATGAGTAATAGGAGGAGATGTTTTTTAAGAAGCAATAATATCATCTGAAGCCTTTAATAACCCGATAACGAAAGTAGTGCCATGGTCTTGGCTCTGTCCCATAGGTTTCGAGTGAACCCGAATGTATCCCCCAAGCCTTTCTGTAAATAGCTTGGCTAATGGAATGCCAAACCCAGTACCTGTTTCTCCTTCTGTGCCTGTGCGGTGAGAATCCTGGTCATGTTTAAAAATATTACTTAATACCTCTTTGGGTATACCGATCCCTTTGTCTGAGATCAAAATTTCTATATATTGCGACTTAGCTTGAATGCGAAGCTTTATGGAGGAGCCTTTTTCAGAAAATTTTATGGCGTTAGAAATGATATTAGAAAGTATCTGGTGAATTAGAATAGACTTGTTGGCTTTTACCTTAATATCTTTCGACTGATCAGGGCTTATCAGACTTACTTTCTTTTTTTCCAACTGATATTCAAACAGAAAAAAAAGCTCTTCCACGACCTGTTTGAGAGAAACTGCTGTGATTTCAATGTTTTTCCCATTAGTAGTTTTATAGCGATTCATCTGTAATGCGACTGAAAGCAATGATTTTAAACTGCGCATGGTTCTTTCTTTTCCTTGTTTTTCTTGATCTGAATTGGGTTCAAAACAAGTTAGGTACTCGCTTATGGACTGGTGATAGCGCAGTATTTCAGAATGTAGGGAGTTAAGTAGATTAGAAAACGAGGAGTTTTTCTTTTCTAGTAATCGGGAAACAACTTCAATGTTCTTGTGCCTCAATACAAGGATCATAGAAATAGTTGAGACTTCTATCATTTGACCAATGCGGTAGGAGTTATAAGTTAATGGATTAATAGGTATTACTTGTAGACGTACGCCACCAAAAATGGCTATTCCTATGAAAAATGCTAACCACGAAAATAAAAACACAACTTTATCATAGGAAGGCTGCTCAATACAACGCTTTCCTGTCGAATATATACACCATATGGTACAGAGCAGTGTCGAATAAATTGAAAACTGGAGCCTTTGCTCCGAACTCAGCATAAAAGCAACTGCTGTGACTGTTAGGGAAAGGATGATCACGATCTTGTCTAAGCTACTAAAGGAAGATGAAATATGAGTTT
>JBNKNM010000202.1:0-10194 GCA_050293845.1 Pseudobacteriovorax sp.
TTTTTCTCTTACTATATACCAATTACTGTTAGGAGAAGTACTCTTTCCTACGTCTAAGGCTGTTAGTACATTGAAAGCTTGATCACCTTCAAAGATTAATTTAGATCCATCAGTAGCTACTTCTTGTCCTTCATTAGCGTCCCAGGGAGCATGAATATAGGCTTCCAGACATACCAAAGCCGTTTCTACTGCTTCTGAGAAGACACTGTGCATATCCTTATCGTCAGAATAATATTCCAACAAACCACGTCCAAGGTCAGCATCAATAAGAGCACTACTATCATTTCTAAGTGATCTAGGTTGAAAGCTTAGCTTATTCTGGGTGACAAGGATGTGCAAACGTTTTAAGAGATTCTTATAATGATTGATATTGATATTTGTGAGCTTGCCATCTTCACTTTTTTCTAGTGCAAGTGACCCTTCAGTGCCTATTCCGTAATACCTATCATAGCAGAGCTTAATCCTCGAAGCGTACCCACTACGATAAAGCCATTGTTGATATTCACTAAACTTGTCTTCAATATTTTGGGCTATCTCTTCAATTGGACCTAAAGCCCAGTATTCATTAAGTTCCATATATTTTACCTATCTATATGATAATTTCTTTAATTTTTCTTCAAATGCTTCTTTTTTAGGTATCCAGACATCTTCTTTTTTGGGCTTAGGGCGATTATCAGTCTGTTTATCTACAGATCTCAATCCATATACAATACTCATTAAAGCATCGGCATGTCCTGTAGCTTCATTTCTTTCCCAGTCATTCTTCTGTTTATTCAATTTCTGAGTATTGGCAGTAGTAATAAGTAATTTGCATGACTTATCTATGATTACATGCTCTTGGTGGAATTCTGTCCTGATAAACTTTAAGGTATCTTCGAATTTATCCTTAATAGGAGTCATCACAGTATAACCAAGGGCAGCAAGATCTATCTGGGTTTGGGATGGGCAATCAACAACTCTGGTGGTTGTATATTCATCCCATTCACGAAGACTCTCCACTATTTCAGGTGTTGGTGTCCTAGTAGAAAAATCTTTCTCTGCTAGTGCTACAACTTTACTATTGTCATGGTCGAATGCTATTAAATGGAAGCAGTAAAGGTCTCGAACACCACCGAAGTCGCCACAAACGAGATATTTGTACCATTTTTTATGCTCTAGATTAGCAGTGTGGATATTTTCATCAAAAGAAACAGCCATAAGAGAAGCAGAACGGATTATTTCGCATAAATACTCACGTTGCCATCCTTCATCAGTACCATCATCAATTAATTCATAAGCACGTATTATTTGCTCATCTTCAAGTTGTGGATTGTCATATATAGTTAAATGGATAAATGAGCCAGCTTTTTCGCATTTGGGCTTAACTACAGATTGAATATAGTGATGGTTATCTTCAGAGACCGTAGTAACATGGATTAATTTACCTTCAGATCTTAATAATTGCGGAGATAGGACGTTTTGAACAGCGTTTTTGAATACTTCTGAATTAACAAAGCAGCCTTCTTCCGTAACGATTAACGTAGCGTTACCGCCACGCTTGCCATGAACATGAGCACTGGCCAGCATACCAACTCTGATCTCACCTAGACCTATCTGCCAACGATAATCTGATTTAGTTCTTTTTATCCATCCAGGAGGAGCTAGTTCTTGGAATATCATCATGTTATCGTTGACTATGTCGGTAACTTGTCTTTGAGTTTCACAAAATATTCTCACAAGCGGTTTACGGTTCTTATGTAGTTTTGCGCAGTGTTCTATAGCGAACGCAAGTATATTGAATGATTTGCCTAGCTGTCTGGAGCATAAGACTAAATATTCTAGCAAGTTGAGTGATATTATTTCTTGGATCTTACGTTGACCATCATGGAGTAGCCAAGATAAATCGCCTTCAATAAAAGATTGGTGAACATATTCACGTAAACTATCATCTTCTTCCATCTCTTCAATGACCTTGCCCAAAAACATTGGATCATTGGCTGGGTTATCTGAATACCAACTGTGTCGTTCTTTAAGTCTGGGATCTTTGGAGGGATGACAAGAGACCATTATTTATTACTTATTTCCTTTAATGGCTTTGAGAAGACTAGAAGAAGACTTCGAATCTGGCTTTTCCAGAGGGTCTTTTGATGGCAGTTCTTCAACTTCTTTAAGACTCGGATACAAGTAAGGCAGTAAGCTTTTTAACGTGCTTATTTTGGCTTGAACTTGATCATCTGGAAGATTCTGATATTGCAGAATTAATTCCTCAATGATATTAAATCCTGCTTCGTCAAGAGCAAGACGGAACAGGAACGAATTTTTGTTGCTGGAACCTTTTCGTCTTCCACTACCAGCAGGCTTAGGGCGTGTCTTAAGAGTTTCAGAGCGTTTCTTGTCTGCTGCCATATCCTTTGCCGTTCGAGTTTTGGTTCTCTTTTTTGGCTTAGCATCTACTTTAGATGACTTTGTCTTGTCCGTAGGTTGCGTCATCGCTTGAAGCTCACTATTTGTGCTAACTCTTTTACCTCTTCCTTCAAAGCTGCAATTTCTGATTTCTCAGTGGAAGATTTTGCTTTATGTTTATGCTCATATAAAACATCAATAGCGATAGCTATTTGGGTTAGGGATGCCGGAATCAGAAAGTATGGACGAACCATATCCCGATAAAAGAAACGACGAGAAAGGCTTTTTGGAAGTATTTATCTATCATTCTTCTTTAGCTTTTTTTTGGCTGCGATCCGCTGCTTAGCAATAAAAGCAGGTTCGAACACATCATCAAATTTCTGAGGCTTCAAGGACCATGCGGCACGAGCAGTGGCATTCGATAGGGTATCTGGAGCACGAGTCAGGGGTTCAAACGATTGAATTCTTCCACCTTCAAAATGGATCTTGAAGCTTTCATATAAAAGACCGGAGTTGCTGTTTGCACGGCACACAAGGATAGCGTTTCCAGAAATATCGATTGTGGGTTTTTTAGGCTGTTGCTTGTCGTCTTTTCTAGTCATGCTTTAAAACTCTTTTCTAAATTTGTTTTGATTTGCTCTGCTGAGGACTCAATCCACTTTTGCACTTCAGATTGATCTGTTAATTTTGCCAACCCCCTCTTATTCCTATGAATCAGTGATTCTAAATACTTATAAATTGGATCGACATTGAAAGTACTTTGATTTTGAAGCTCTACAACAAGGAACGTCAGCACGATTAGGTACTCCAGTCGACTCTCGTAAAAGTTAGTAGTTGTCTTAGGCAATTAAAAACTCCATTTTGTAAAAGACGGATGGCTCCGTTGCAGAGCCACCCTTGAGCCTGATTTGTGGGAACCGTCTAAGGGCAAGAAAACGTTTCCCTATATACTATTGAGTAGATTTTCCTCACTTTTATTTTTGATAGATCAAAATTTTTTTTCGAAATCTTCCTGAGGCATTAAAATACAGTGCCGCATGGCATTCCGGTTCAATCGGTTACGAGCATCACGGTTATAGCAATCGCGCTTCTCTTCTACTGATAGAGATTGAAATAGTTTCGATTTTGGATCAGCATGGTAGTACATACGGAGGAAGTCTTGTAGGTACTCTTTTTCTTCTGGACTGAGTTTGTCCCAATAGTCGATATCTGAAAGAAAGGCATTGGCCTTGCGGAAGGGTTTCTTATTTTCTTGCACAACTTTCCTATCTAGTTACACATATTAGTTACATTTATTTTTGACTTTCAGGGTGGCAATAAGGTTCTTTACTCCTCTGAGGTACGCTGTTCGTTTTTTTGACTCTTCAACCTCTTTTTGACAATCAATTTGAAGTTGCCTTAGTTCAGAGAAAAGTATCGTTAATTTCTTTTCTTGTTTTTTGAAAAAATCGTCGTCAGTCATGCCTTAACCTTTTGAAAGTCCAACCCCCTAAGGATCTGTAGTGTTTCCCAGCCAAGTGACGAGATAGGTTTCCTTGATCGACACCTAAGGCTTCAGTTGCTGCTTTTTGAGACTCAAAGTAATAAGTCTTTCCTGAAGATTTGTTTATGGCTTCTATTGGTCCACTTAGGAGTTTTTTTCTGGTGTTTGATTGGTTCTTTGAATTTTCAGAATAAGTCACATATCGTAAATTTGACATATTATTATTTGTTGGATCGCCATCGATATGAAGAGTGCAATCCCTTAAAACCCTACTCCTTTCGAAATAACATTTTAAGGGTTGAGTTAGTAGTTTTGAAGAATTGTACATTTCACCAGGGCTGGTTGAATAGATTTTGGCTAGATCGATTTCTTGAAAGTTTTTTGTTCTCATATTGTTGATCCAAAAAGTCTAAAGGCATAAATATATTTTATCACTTTTAGTTGTCTGAACTAAGAAAAAACACTCAATATTTTGGTTCTTTTTGTAATTAGGTATTTTTGTAAAAAGTTATTCAAAAATGGGGGTAGAATGGAGACCAATATAACGGAAACTCTTAACCTCTCAATATCTTTTAACTAATAGACCAAATGGAAACCTTCCTCAGTGTAAGGGGGATTTATATGTAAATTGTCATGAATTGATCCTGTTTGGTAGAAGTAAAAAAATCATGAAAAAAGTTTATCTTTTTCCCACACAGTCGTCTCTGGATTTGATATAATAGATATACGAGCCTGATTGGTGTTCAAGGTGGATGCCAGAAACGTTTAAAAATGAAACAAGATCTCTTTTATCTGATCGCTCCTAAAAAAGAAGATTCAACTAACGTTCAAAAAAGCAAACGACGATTAAAAGGTCAACAATTCTACGAATCCGCCTTGAATGAGATTCGAAATCAAACCAATTCTGAAATGTTTAATATTTTTAATATATTAGATAATCACATCCCTAAAAATATCATTAAAAATAACAGCCTACGAGTAAAATTCATTGAATATATATCTGTGATGCATGGCTATTTAATGCTTGATGATTGCAATATTGGAAGAACACCACTAGCTAATAAATTAGAGGTTCCTGTTTGGAAGGCAGTCTCTGTTTTGAAAAAATTTGTTAGCGACGGCTTTCTAATTGATACCGGAAGAGTCGAACCTGAATACTGTTCCAAGATATATGGTTTCTCTGATGAAATTAAAGAGAAATTGGAGTGGCTAGTATGACTTTTGTTGATTATCGGAACAGTGAAGGAATTAGAGCCATCACCACTGACACCAAAGTTTTTCTTGATATGTTTGCCGAAAAAACAAAAAAAGAACCAGGTAGGTGGCTTATCAATTTTCTTCTCGAAAATGAAACTAAACTATCTAAGGGGCCTTACAAAAGATCTATCACAAAACAATATGGCAAAGAGAGAAATATAGATCAGGCTAGATCGCTTTTGGAACAGGTTCCAGATGCAACAATGTGGATTTCTCATTATACTTACAGTCAAGGTGTAGAAGTAAAAAACGATTGGGAAGAGCACGCAAAATCATTGCTTGGGATTGATTTTGATAATCAGCCCTTCGACAATATTTCCGATTTACTTGCTGACTTAGAAAATAGAAATGTGCCAATACCAGATATGACTTTCCATAGACAAGGTACTAATAATTTTCAACTTTTCTACTCAGGTGATTACTATTTCTGGCTTAAGAAGGGTGGAAAACTTCAATTATTAGAAGCTATTACTGGCAAACGTTGGACTAATTACAACAACCCAGTAGAGGTGTTCCACAACGCTGGCATTGATAGTGGGTGTGGAATTTTTAGAGAATATTCACTTGGCTTACAGCAAATGCCCATTCCCGGAACTATGAGAAAAGGTACTATGTGGGAATGTCATATAAGTGATTATCCGACACCTGTTCAAGCAACCGATTTTGACAATATCATTTATAAAGAAGGTGAAGTTATCCATCTACAGGTCAAAGAAATCACTTCTGACGCCACAAACACTTCTGACGCCACAAACGCTCCTACAGAGCCACTTGCCATCGCCAGAATAAGCAAGCGCAATGAACAAGTTAAAGAAATCCTTAAACCATTCTTCAAAGGATCAATCAAATCTCGAAAATTAAAGAAAGCAATCAATTTCCTAGCGGATAAGTCAGGCTATTTAATGAACGGTGAGGCCGGAATTGGCTGTCAGACATTTGCTGAAGCAATTGACGTGTCATGGCAGACTGCCAACAGAAACCTCAAAAAGTTTGTGAAGTTAGGTTTACTCGTCATGGTCGATGATTTTATCTGGAATGGTACTGGGAACAAAGCAAATAGGGTACGTACATTCAAATTTGGTCCAATTGTAAAGCAAGCCATTCTTAATAAACTTGGTGATCGAGCGTTTGCACCTTCGGATAAAATAAAAAAACTTGTTTCAAGTCTAGGTGAAATTGCAAAAGAAGATTTTTCGAAAGGGTGCGCATATAGCCAAACAGGGAATAAAATCTCTGCTATGTATCGTTTAGGTTTTTCTAAAAACCATTGTTTGCAAACACTCTTAGATCAATTTCGGGACTATAGAAGGCATGATTCTTGGCAATCTATGTGGAATCTAGCAAGGTGGATCAACAAAATATATTCGCAGATGAAGTCCGAGCCTCTGAAATATCCGGCTGAATGGCTAGAGGCGGCTTGAGATTATTATATTAATCGCTTGACCTGGTGATTTTTTCTATAATTTGACTGCACGTTCCATTGTATTTGATTTTTCCATTTTCATACAGTTCGTATTTAGAGATGTCCGTCGAAAAATCTTTTATTCCGCTTTTTATTTTAGTTGTTATCTCATCTAACGTATTAGATGTAATAAGTACCAGGCCATGATTGGCAACTCTTAATTTGTACCTGAAATTATTATTTTCGCTCACTCAATCTCTCCTAACACTCTCCTATTTTTATTAAAATAAATCAAATCAATCCTAATCATTTTCTACCTCAGTCATTCCCATAATGCTTGTCAAACTCATTGTATAGCTATCTCCCGATTGCGAATCAAAAGTAATCATTGTAATTTCTTCGTGTTCACCTCTAGGAGAATAACTGCTGATTACTCCCGTTTGTGGTTGGCCACCTAAATTACCAGTAATCAAACTTTGATTAACCTTCCAATGCCTTACCTTTTTTTGAAGTTTTTTGTACTGTTTAACGCTTTCGCTTTCTCTAACCATTTTTCCCTCCTCCAATGCGCTTCATTTGATAACTTTTACTTCAAGATCTCTCTGCAATTTATCTATTTCAACATTCACTGTTATAATCTTTCCCTAAAAAAGAAATAGATTTAATTCAAATAAGCTTGACTTTATTTGGACGGTTTCCATCAATCTCAACGAAACCAATTTTTTCTAAAATTGGAAGTATATAATTAATATGACGAGTTCCTCTTGGTTCAACTTCAAGTGACAACGAAGATCTTTCAGTAGCTTGATTGTTCGATCCTATTTCAACAAAATTTCCGAATCCATGTTGTATTAATACGTCAATAACCTTCTGGAATTTATTCCAAGGAATCGATAGTATGCTTCCATTTTTAGTTTCTATTTTTAGAATTTGTTGATTATTTTCAATTATAGTGTATTGGCTACCACTATTATTATCTGGCGTCTTATAAACAGCCCCAATGATTGAATCGGGATGGTTTCGTAGGTAGTTTATTATAGTCATCCTTTTCCCTCAAATTTAAAATTCAACTCAGAAAATATCCGTTATTTTCGGATTACTTAGACCTAACCTGTGAAGTTATTTTCTTTAAGACTTCTGAAGCTTTTGTTTCATTAAAATCGAAATGATAAACGATCCAAGTGGCTTTCTCCGGACCATCTCCACCATGATGTGCAACGCATTTATGGCTTTTTGCTTTCGCGGTTTCATATTTTTGAGCATCCGTTTTATTATTAAATGTCTTCAGTATTTTCCAGTTCTTCATACTTGGGTATTGCGATTTCCAATGTTTTTTACGTTCTTCTTCATTCGTAGTTATTCCGACTCTGCATCCCATTTTTTCCCTCCTCCTTTCAATTAAAAACATCAACTTAGTCGGAGATCACACCAACGAACTAAACCAAATATTTTAGCGATAATAGATTATTATTTTTTTGAAATTTTCTTTTTAGACTGGCATATCATTTGCATTGAAAAAGTATACGCACAACAAGTCCAAGAATGCTTTTTTGTCTTGGCTTGTGAAATTTGCGATTACAATTGATTTTCATTTATTTCCTGTCTGTGGGAACTTTGGGACGTATGTTCTTATTTTATCCACACACTGGAAACTTGATTGTCTATTGCTCCCGCAATCTTCACGAGTCAGGACTTTTTTGCGTTTTGGGATTAATTCTATTTTAGAGGAATTTTGTTGTGAAACCGCAAGCAGTCTACAATACGTCATAATTATCCAATACAATTACTAGGTTTATAAAATCACTTGCCTTGGCCTTGTTCAATAGGTTACTTACTTGTTGTAAAGTTCAAAGTCCGGGAGGTGGTACCACAACTCTCCATAAATATTCGATTAAATCATTTCCTAATTCATAAAGATTGTTCAATCAGATTTGGACCAGTCGGGCCGATCCTAATGTTTGATTGACTACGGATATCACTGACGAGCTTAAGGTTTGATGGGCACAATCTGGGTCAAACTTGGGCCAGAACAGATTATGTTGCAGGAAAATCGCGTGAAAAAGAAAACACAAACTTTTCTTATATTTCGCCCAGAGAAGCAAAAGATAATCTTTCACATGCCTAGGTTTCAGTAAAAACTGCCTGTTGTGGCATCTGAAGAATACATGGAATATGAGTTGTCTGGCAATATCTGCTTTATTGGATACATGATTATAAAATTAACAGTTTTTAGGATTAGTTTCCAGTGACATTGATTGGTGGCTGCTGACTTATATGGATATAGCTTCGCACGTGGAAGCACTCCGTTCAGAGAAACACAGAGAAACAGAGAAATTGAGAAATTCTTATTTCATGACTAGTCCTCAGCCCGTAGGGTGAAGGAAGTTAGGATAAGGAGCAAAAATGGTTTGTTGCTGAATATAAGCACTGCTGGTGTGGGAATTTACGAACTTTAGTAAGTTCAATGGCACCGAGATCGAAACCAACCCCTCGTTATAGGACTGTATGGCATCTAGGATCTGTTTTTTCTGCTGACCAGTAAGTTCTTTCTTAAAAAATCCAACCATATGCAGGAGTGCATCTGTTCCTTGAGAGCGTTTTCGTGGCTTTGCAAATAATTTAGAGAGTATTGCTATATATGAATTTATCACGTCTTCCATATTCTTTGGTTTTGCATTTGCTACTAGTGGGCCAAGTAGCCGAAATTTTTCAGGATGGTAGGATAGGAGTAAGAATTTGTTGTTCCTGTGAAAAGCTTGAAGTAATGAGAGCTTGCGAGGCAATATTCTCAGTTCCCGATATAGGTAAACATGGGTCAGAAAAGCATCTCGCTGATCCATGTCATTGAGGCGCCCATGCTCTGTTGTAGGTAAAAAAGGCAGCTCCTTTTTCAAATAACTACTAAAAAAACCCATTCCCGACTTGTGAGGAATGTTGTTTTTACTGTCATAAACCTTTACATGGCTCAGTCCACACATCGGAGAATTTGCCATTAACACATAACCATCTAGATCCCTTAGGTCCTGTATTGCCGCAATATCACGAATGGCTTTCTGAGCTATTCCAGTCATGTCTTTTTTAGATTTTGAGCTTTCTAAGCTGTATTCTTTTGAATTTGAATTTTTAACGATCCGCATAGCTTCGCGAGGTGCGCCGAGACCCATGGCCATTTCAGGACAAATAGATATAAAATTTGCTACCTTACCTAGCTCCTCCGTCAACCAGCGATGCCGCTTACCTTCTCCATCGAATCTTACTTTTTCCCCCAAAAGACAGGAGCTTACTCCTAGGTTTATGCTTTGATGTGTTTTCGTCATTTCCTAGATCTCCACCAGCTTCAGGCTTAGTATCGTCTAGTTCGCATGGGCAGTCGACTTTCAAATTGATGCACAAGGGACCTCTGAATCAGGCTTTAAATCATGGTCATGATCAAGACGTGTAATAGACAGCATAGGGACACGGAGGAAGAGGGAGAGTTACGGAGCGTTACGGAGCGTTACGGGAGTTACCGTTACGGAGGACCGTTACAGAGCGTTACGGAGCGTTACGGAGGACGGAGTTACGGAGCAGTTAGAGTTACGTTACGGAGGACCTTACGGAGGACGCGTTACGGAGCGTTACGGAGGACGGAGCTTCCTTGAAAGAGGTTTTAGAGTTACGGAGAGTTACG
>JBNKNM010000203.1:0-10129 GCA_050293845.1 Pseudobacteriovorax sp.
ATCGCTATTAGTATCATAAAAAGACAGCTTGGAAGGTTTGGCGGCTCCAATACCCATTTCACCAATAAACTCAGTCAATGATTCGTTTTCTGCGTACTTAGCATCATATATATAATTGCTAAAATAGTCATATTCAAATTCAATTTTTGGCTCTTGTGCACCGCTAGCAAATGTTTTGGTTATAGCTGTCAAAAAATTGGTGTAATGTAGGTCTGGTACCTCATAATCAATGGAATATGTCCAACGAGACTTAAAATCGCCTTGATCCATTTGCTGGAAATCGATAGATTTTACAACTCGATCTAAAACGACATTATGCCCCGACCGATAGTTGGAAGTTTGCCTTGTTTCAGGTAGTTGATCGTATGTATATACGAGTCTATTATAAAAATTCGTTCCCCGACCGGCAAACCTTATGCTATCGATGAAATAATTCCCGCTATCATTTTGAACATAGTCCACTACTGTTTCAAAACCTTCACGATTTACAGCTTTTACTAATACCCATTGAAAGACGGTATCCTGTTTTCCCAAGATAGCTACGGAAAAATACATAGTAGAATAATCTGGAAATTTAACAATTAAATCCTTGTTTTCTGCAAGTTCTATTCTAATAGCTGCTTTTAACCCATGGGAATAATATGCCCCATCATCTCCCAGAACGAAGCGACCCCATGGGGTCGCAAGTTCGTCCGAGGAAGTAAAGGTGAGGTCTGATTTAGGGTTGGTACGGTGAATCTGATAAGCGGATTTCCAACCGATACCGTATTCACTGATCCCGTTTTCAGGAGAGTAAACGGGGAAGGGATTGAATAGTAAAGGTCCAAAGGATTGATCCACGCTCATTCCGCTTGGGTGAGAGAATGAACCTTGGGTTAAATCTGATCCCTCAGCTTGAAATGAATGGAAAGTACCTCCCACTCCCCCCGCAATGGGCGGCTTAATTTTAATTGGTTGGTAGTCAATATCTGCCAGAACTATTTGTGTAAAAAATAACAAGCTAAGGCTTAGAAGCTTTTTCATAGGGCATACTCCTGCATCAATGTTGGATTAGTTGAAGATCCGCAGCTCCTTGGCCAGGTAATATCTCCTGTGGATTCAAAAGCGACCTTATATACAAACAAAATATCGGAAAAATTTTCTCTATAGCAGTCAAAGCAAAGATATCCTAATGCTTCCCCTAAACCTCTCACTTGAGAAAGCTTATTGGTTGTGAAGGGAGATAAGCCTATTCCTGTATTATCTGCATAGCTCTTCGAATTTAATAGGTCTACTGAACGGCCTAAAAACGGTTCTTTAATGAACCCCACTCCCAAAGCTTTATTCGTAAATCTAGAATCTGTCAGGGTGTATTCCCGTGGGCCATCTTCAAAAGGAAATTCGAGCCTAGGGCCAAATTCGACCTGTACCGACATTCTTTCACTATTTAGCCCGCTAATAACATAGTCATCAATGGCATCTTGCTTGGCTACCATGACCATCATCATGTCCTTATTGACAGCTTTTATGTTCTGGCAGTTCAAGTTACCTGTCACTAAACTGTCTCGATAAAAGTCATTAATACTTGTTTCAACAGTCATCTCATCACCATCTTTGAAAATAGTGTCCCATATTACTTTAGAACGAGATAAATCAGAAACAGGATAGCCAAGGTTATAGCCGGGGAACGAATCATAGGGATTTGGAAATCTGAGAACCAAGTATTTAGTTTGGCTAGTGCTATTATAAATCGAATCGCTATCTGAAAAATTACTTTCAATTCGATCAAGATTATCTTTTAGCCCAAGGAACAGGGAGGTAAAATCATCGCTGACATTTGTATCTATGGACTGAATTTGGTTTTTTATATCGACCAGAGCCTTCGGATAATGGAAATCAATCATCGGTAGTGCGACATATTCTGCATAATCAAGAGCATTAAAAACCATGTCAACCAGGTAGGTATTATCAAGATTAGTTAGTATATTCTGTAAGCGCAGTTGCTTTACAAAATCTAGGGTCTCCGCACTTGCGCGATCTTTTCGTAGCTGGCTTAATTTTTCAACAACGACCTCAACCTCTCGGCCTAGTTGCTTTAGTTTTGCCATACGTTCAATTTTTAGGGTCTCATTATTGAGCCAAAAGTCAAAAACATCTCTTAGTAATGGAACATCATAGAAAGAGATCCCATTAGCCAGGGCAAAATTGGCTATAATTCGTTTGTTAAGATTATTCACTTGAAGAGTTATATCTGTACCCTCATTAAGTATAGACCGTGCTTGTCTTTCCACTTCTCCTAAGGCTGCTATAAATTGCCTCATAAGCTCTCGACCTTCGGCAGCTCCTATAGTTTTAGTTACTTTAAGGCTTAATTTATTCGATGTATCGCTATTGTTGTTGCAATCATTGACTACAAAATAGATATCGCTATTTTGCTCAACGAAAATTTGTGTGCTGGAACCTACTACATAAACATCCTTAGTGTCTGTCAAACTAGCATTTGATCTAGGTTGCACAAATGCTAAAAGACTTCCCGCCGGAAAATCAAAAAATGGGGCTGATTCATGTCGGTAGCCAATGGTAAAATGTGCCGTCATATCGTGTCGATCTGATTCTGAAGTCGTTTCATTCGTAAATTCAGTATTGCGGTCATGGTGAGAGTCACCGTTACAAGTAGATTCTCTCACAGTACCATTAGGGATGATATCGCAAGTATCTTTTCCCGAATAAACATCATCTTCGTTTACAGAAGTTTTGCCATTTTCAACTGAGGAAACTGTTGCTGTTCCAGACGTATAGTCGATAATGAAACCTTGTGGACCGAAAAGAGGATGAATAGGATCTGGGAATAGATCTGAATTATTGATTGCACAACTAGGCGAATAGGTTCCTGTTGTGGAAATAGTTATTAGCGATCCAGCTTCAACCTCAATTTTTTTGATATTTAAGCTTGATAGATTTTTGTTTGTACCGTCATATTTCGCGTCTGTAGCATCAACTGAAATTGGTGTATTTCCACCGATAACATTTGAGGTGATAAAATACTCTGAAAGGATAGAACTTCGATCCTCAATCACGCGATTATACTGCTCTAAGGAATTGGTATTGTCAGCAATTGCCATCTCAATACCTAGAATATCTTCGTTTAATGCATCACGTTCCTTTTGCGCCATTCTAATACTAGAATCAAGATTGTCAATATCACGTCCATTAGAAATAAAATCGGAAATTTGCGTTAATAGCTCGTTTCTTTTTGTCGCATCAAAACTGTTGATGCGATTTGATAGCTCTAATGTTCTATCTGAAAGACGCCTTAATATATTTGTTCTAAAAGAGCTATCAAATCCGGTGTAAAGATTATCAATTCCTTTTGCATTGAAAAACCCGGTGCCTTCCTTTGATTCAAGCATAAGGAAGAAATTTTTAAATCTACTTACAAATGTTTTAGTATCGTCCGGGACATAGGTAATATCCATTCGAGAGAAATTCCCGCTTGGAAGCCAACCTTGTAGCAAGGATCTATTATCAAAAAGAATATTTGAAATGGAAATAATAGCAGTATCAGTAAAATTTTCATTTCTAATCCCCGGTCTTAAAAACTTAGTTAATGCCAAAAGGTTCTGATAGGTTCTTGATTGACTAGGATCTGAGCATTCTTCGATGGCACAGTGAAAATCCTCGATTCTCGCTAATAGCTTTATTCTTTCATCAACTGGTTCAAGCAATACATCTATAAAAGTAAGGGAAAATTTTGAGGAAACACTAACATCAAATTGATCCGAAATCAGTTGAGCGGCCCATTCTAAATTCTGTGCAGTGGTTAGATTTTGCAATAATTTAAGATTATTCACTAAAGCTAAAAACTCACCAATAATAGATTTTGCATCGGTCTCAATGGTATTAGATGCCATTTCTTCCATGATTAAATACCATTGGTGAATATTGTAGAAAAACCCCTGTTGATTATCATGATTGATCACATTATTTGAATCAACAATCTCGCTCATCACCCTTGAAATTGGAGTTTTTAAGACATTATTTGTCTGACTAAGATAATGAGCTTTGCATTCAGGGGAGAAAGCTTGCACTCGTTGATGTATATCACTGAGGCAAATTTTAAGAGATCTGTAATGAATAAACTTAGAGCATAAGTTTAAAGCTCGTTCATAAGTCGTATCAGGTGTACATGATGCTGCTAATTTTAAATTGCTATCGCTTTTTGATGAGTGGCAAGCAGCCAAAGAAAGCAATACGGTTAATAATAGAATTATCTTCATTGTTCTTCTCCTAAGTCTTTAAATTCTGAAGTGATACCCAATCTTGTTTGAATCATTTTTGTAGCTTGAAATGAAGCAACACTCGACGGAGCAAAGCTACTGGATTTGAAGGATGCTAGAAGATGGTTATATGTCCAAAATAATTGAGTGTCATCTAGCCACTTATCATAATCTACAATTATTGTTTCAAAGATATAGTTAATCTCTTCGATCTCTACATCGGATAGTATGCTTTCTGGAAAGACAGTATTTCTATCTTCTACTATATCTTGTAAGCTTTCAAATTTAGTTTGCAATTCATCGCGGTTACTCGCAGGTAAATCATCACCTGTAGTACAAACTAGAGTTGGGAGGGCTAAACCGTTTTCGGGTGTATTTGTGCTGTTATGAGGGAAGTCGTAGACATGTTTGCCAAGATCAAGCCTGATAGCTTCCGAAGGATTTTCAAAGCTACAGTACTCAGTTCTTAAGCTTTTCCTATAGCTTTCTATCAAGCAATTTTCGTATTTGTAGTCTGTGCCAATTTGATTGCAATAACTGTCAGCTACCTTCTTGTAAGTAGCTTTTTCAATCAGTAAGTTACATTTATACTTAGTTACCCATCCTAAATTTGGGCAAGGTTCGGTGCCTGGATCTGGTATTGGAGTTAAGCCAAAACCACATTCTTGAAATCTATTCACATCCGAATAAGAAGCGGTTCCTCTTTGGCCCTGACCAATTGTACCTAGTTTTGCATTGCAAAGCTGTTGTATTTTACTATTGCTCGCATAATTTAGTTCAACACCTTTCTTTGACCATTCTTTCACCTTATCCCATTTTTCTACCGGGTGATGTGAATCTCTACATGCCTCGTATATAGGGGTTGCTTCTTCAACTGGGCATCTTGAGTCACTATTATTTTCACCCCAAATTTCTACTAGAGGGTGCATTTCACTCTGACACAGATTGTATCGAAGATATCCCCACTTTCCATAACATTGTCCCAAACCATGTCGCCATTGAATGTTTGTTTGTGCATCTGCTATAGATGTTATTAACAAAACTACAGTTATAAATATCGTTTTCATATTCACCCTTTCTAGATGTTTTGGTTCGGTTTAGATAAGAGATTTTTCAACTGGCTTCCTTTACAAATAGATCCTTCATAAAAGGATAGTGATTAGACAGTATATCCATGGTCTTTCTAGTTCCTTTAAGATATCTAATCAGTTTAAATACGTTTATAAAACTATAACCACCGCGACCCACGTTCATTCTGTACAAGGTGGGGTAGGACACACCTGTTCTATGTGCTAATACTCCAAGAGTCCTCACCTTACTATTCTCGCTTTGCCATTGCTTTATCGCATGACTCACTTCTATTTGAAGGTCCATGTATTTTTCCTTTCTATGACTGCATATCCATCTATCTTTTCTGCGCCTTTAAAATACTTCTTGAGGTAGAGGTAGCAATCTTCCCCGATTTGAATTAGATGCTTTGATTTTTCAGTTGGTTTAACAGGTTTTTGCTGTACGAGAGAAAGCAGCTCATCGCAAACTATGGTCATTGTTGATTCAGTCATCTTTACAGTAACTTCACCAAACGATAAAGCTATGAAAGCTGACTCATTTGGAAAGTAGGTATCAAAAATTGTCAGCATTGCTTTTACCTGTTTCGCTGTAAGTTCTGCTTTATAGTTGAAGGGACCGTCGTTCGGAAAGCCGATGATGTAATACAACCGTCCTGTGCCTAAATAATGAGGAAAGGGGATAGTCATCGGCCTATCGTATTCCGATAGTTTTTCGTCAATTTTTGCGAGCTTTTCAATAAGAAGATCAGTTTTATCCTTAAATCCAAAAGATAAAAGAAAACAGTTTTCGACCTTGGAAGCTTTCGCTTTTCTTAGATCCCACATCTCATTTTCGGCCCACATTTTCATGATGTAACGAGCCATAATGAAGTCTGCAATGACGCCGGAAGTTCCTAGGCTAAGTAAAGCAATTGAGTAAAGGGGAGCTGTCTTAAAAACATTCTTTTCAAAAAATCCTAGCAGTGGTGCGCCAAGCATTAACCCGTAGGATACTCTAGAAATCCATTTATTTCCGGTAGTGTAGTTTGAAAAAACAAATGTGGCGGCTGCAATGAATGGCATTCCTATAGCCACACCCAGCTTATAATTCAGCGCCGGGTGCAGGCTTACCAGAAATGGCACATATGCAAGAGAAAATAAGAAGCTATTCAAAACAAATCCTTTCTAGGTTAGGTCATTAATTTGAATACCGCCAGCTCATGTTGACACTTTCATTTTAAAATACGTAGAAATAAGTCATATTAATACGTATATATATAATATAGTACAAATATATACGACATTATATAACGTATTCTAGCTTGCAAAAAATAGGCTAATATCACCTTTTTCTTAAACCCTGCTACGAGTTTAAAAGATGAAAAGAAACCTCATTGAGATACTTGCTAAGAACATCAAACGACGACGAGAATACCAGATGATGACACAAACGGAAGTAGCGACAAGACTCGGAATTAGACTACGTCAATTTCAGCGTATAGAAAGCTATCCCAACGTCAACATGGAAATGCTAATGAAGATCGCACGCGTTCTTCAGACTGATCCTGTCGAATTGCTACTTGATAGAAATCATGACAAACGTATAGCTGCCATCGACAAGTGCATTCTGGGCCTTGAAGACCTCAAAGACGTTATCTACTATGACTAGTTAGTCTTCATTCCCACCATGAGCATAATGTCGTTTCTTGGTGATCATGATTTCCAAGCTATCTCTTTTTTTAACTTTCCTTGGGGATAGATCCGAAGTAGGCTTAAACTTGTTAAGGAGATTGGCCTAATAAGTCAATCCGCAAGGAGTTTTGTGTCTTTATGTCATAAAACCTCCTTGTGACCCTACCTAGTACGTTCTTTTACCCTAAAAACATACTCGCTAAATTCATCAATTTGTTCACTTGTCCAAACCATATATACGATTTTGTCATTGGTCAATCTGGTCATAATGGCATTTTGCGTCGATTTTTCATCGTTAAATATAGATAATCCAAATATTTTGTTGCATTCTTACAATTATTGATAGAATAAATACATTTAGCACACAAAAAAAAGTTTGCTTGCAAGGAAAAAAATTTGATACGAGTCAGGAAGTGCGGGGAAAGGTGGTCGTGATGCCGTATAGATATGTTCGAGAGGTGTTACTTCGGGAACTTCAGAAACGTGATATCAAATCCATCAGCGAAGCGACTGAAGTTGGCGAGTCGAGCTTGGTTGGTCTTATCGAAGGCAAGGAAATTGCGAGGCATAATACTCTAATCAAGATTGTACACGGATTGCTCGGAAGAGTGAAGCGGGATGAATTTATAGTCCAAAACAAAGATTTCTCAATCACTTTTAGAGCTGCTGCCCTTTTTACTCTCCCCGATAATCGTCAAGATAATGTTGAAAACCTTCCAAGTCCCTCCGATTTGATTAATCCACGGATTTATGAAGTTTTGATTTACACAGGTTGCGAATATGGGTTCAATAAAGAGAAATTATTAAAAATTTTACCGTATAGATCTGAGCTTATTGAGTCACTCCTTTCAAGAGGTATTTTAGTAGAGAATAAGGATGGACGAGTTTTCTCCTCTATCGATAATCCAGATGATCCTTATATTTATTTAGTTATGATAAAAAATAAAATAGAAATTAAGATGTCTCAAACAAGTTATCAATCATTTGGACCTTATAACATTTCAGCTCGTGAAAACTCTCTGACCCCAGAGGGAGTAGGTCTTATGTTACAAGCAATCTCTCTTTTTAATGAAGCTCAGAATAGAATTATAGAAAATCACTCAGTCAAAGACGGGACAATTTTGAGCACCAATGTTTGCGGATTCACCTTCCATATGAGAGAATCGGATAAGGAAAAAATCAATTTAGCGATTGAAAAATTCAGTAAAATCAGGTCATTGGAGAATCTTGTATGAAGTGGCATGGATTTTTGATATTTGTACTATTTTTCGGATTTAAAGGTTATGCTGGAAACGATGTTGGTGGCGCTGGCGGAGCGAACGCTCAAACCGTAAACTTTTTAAACTATAGTTCGGGGGAAATAGTTACGTTTGTTAAAAAGGATTCGGTTTCAGAACTTGATACTAGCTTGAACACTGCTTTGAATGAAAGCAATCGCACTGTTGTCGTTTCAAGCAAAGAATTTATTGAAATTACTGCGAGCCTGGATAGCCATAGTTTATACACTTTAGAAGATTTCGGTATAGAAGGCGAATGGTTTCAAGAACCCTTAAACTCAGATTTCTAGCACCCACATCCTAACGGGCATCTTAACCCCGTTAGGATCATACCCCACTTCCCTTACCAAGCACGGCACGCTTTTAAGCTCAATACTTTCAATCTTCACATTAACAAAAATCACATCCCCAAGATCAAGTAGCAGTGATCGCCAAGTAAGTTCACACTCAATAACCTGAATACCGGGGCTAGCAAGATATAGAATATTTTCAAGCTGACTTTGCACAACGTCCTGTTGGTATAGATTGGGGAACACCACCTCCCTCGCTACCTCCAAGCCTGTTTCGTCAATCGAGTTGTCATCTACTAAAAATCCTGTACGCCTAGCATTCTCGCCTATCGGAGGTAAGTTGTTATATGCCCCTCTGACCTTATTGAAAAAGTTCTGCTCATCGATGCTCAATTTGAAACTATCTTTTACAATATCCCAATTGTTCACCTTAAAACTAGCTGCCGTAACTTTTGACTGGAGTTCAGAAGCCTTGAGGGAGTTGAGTTTTAGCCTAAATGCCTCTCGCTCAATATAAGCCTCAATCTGAACCTGCTCTAGAAGTGACAAGACATACTCAAATAACTTTGCAGATTCTTGAACCCATACCCTTGACCTTACTCCTTCACTATCTAATTTATTGGCATATTCCTCCCAATTTAGGTCTAGCTCATTAAGCGTCACTCCTGCGTAAGTAGTTAGAAGCCACCGGGCTTGACTCACAGGATTCTGATCACTGAGACCAACACCGTAAACGTAAAACTCATCCCCGGATTCATAAAACCATGTGTCACTTCCTATACTAAAACCCTGGGAAAGTATAAAACCCGAAAGATCTGTAAAGGGTGTTATATTGGTTGCTGGGATCTCAAAATAATCATCACCACGCTTTAACCAATAGCTCTCTATTTGGGACATGGGATTATCAGATATCAATATTTGCAAAGGCCCTCTAGTCGTATTCCCGTCCTCACCATTCACATTAGGATCTCCTGTATTCAGCGGAAAAGCCGGTAATGGTGGACGGTTTGCGGTATCGGTAGAGCTAGTCCAATCTCCCGCTACAATAGGTATCCCAAGACCTGCAAAGCTATCCTCAAGATTAGGGAAATCATCGATGTTTACGGCTTTATCGGGGATCTCGATATTTAGTTTTTCATACTTTGATCGAGCAAGAAATTTAAGACTTGTCACTGTCTGCGAAAAACCGCCTTCGGGGCTAATGCTTCCTTGGAATATGGTTCTATATGTTGACTCAACATCTCGAAGGCCAAGCCTTACTGTGACTGTTTTTCCGATCCACGACCCTGCTTGAACAAGCAGATTGTACCTACCATCAACATTATTAACCTCTATCTCCAGGGTTGAAAATTCTAGTTGCGGGTGAAGCCACTGACCAAGAGTTTTTTTGATGATTGGGAAAGTCGTCCTTGCTTCATAGAATCTTGAGCCAATATAGGTGTGGCGATCGGAGACTCTAATGATAGTTTCTACAATTGGTGTTTCGATATCAACCGCAAGAACTAGCTCATTGTTTAGATTATCCGCTGCTCGATCTAAAAACTCCTGATCAAGTACCGTAGCCG
>JBNKNM010000204.1:0-10093 GCA_050293845.1 Pseudobacteriovorax sp.
GTGATATAGGAGGTGATCTATTTCACTATCATCCTTTCCTAAGAGCGTACGCTCCGTTATGGTAAAGACAAAGTAATGTTGTTTACTTTCTTCATTTAATGACAGCAATGTCAATCTCACCCAGTCTATGAATATGAATAAATACTTGGTTTTCTAGGTTTTTCAAACTCGCAGCAAAGGTGGCAATAGGATGATAGCCAAAACAAATCTGAGGACAATAAATATTCTCTCGCTGCCCTAACCCGTAATCTGCTAGTAAATTAAGGACTAAATCATTATCACATGCCAGCCAAAAGTTAGATGCTTCCCACTCAGAGCTAAGAGCCATTTTGGATATCTCAGATTCTACCCAAGAAAAAAAATGCCGAACAAATGACAAACTAACAAATTCCTCATGAGTACGATACTTATGCCAGCATACATTGGCGTGGGATTCAACTTGCTTCAAGAGGCCAACGATACCGTACCCAGACTCTGGCCGATAACCTTTTTTTTCCCACTCTTTATGAGTATTACGTTGTAGCTCCAGGCGATTAAATCTTCCAGACTTTTCCTCTAAAACCAAGTCATGATATGGCACTAAGGTATGATTGAAGCTCTCGTGCCATTTAGCAGATAGAATGTCCTGGTAATTGGAACGATCATCAGCAGTACTACGTCTGTCACAAAGCACTTGTCTCCCTTCCCAAATAGTTAGCGTATTATCTTTTTTGCCAGCTATCTCGGCAAGAAAATCCCTTTGATCGATGTGGTAAAGGGAAGGGTTCTTAAACAGAGAAAATGATGATACTTGCGATGCACTTAAATTTTCGGAATAAATATCTAATGTCGGTTCGGCTTTACATTTTTGTAACAGTTCAAGGATGACACTCATGATTAATTTATTATACTTCACTGACTGAGGAATATGCTGGGGTAACCCACGATGTATAAATACTCTTACCGGGCAAATGGCAATATCATAAGAATCAATAAGCGTTGCAAAAGTCATTGGCGACCCAAACCATCTTCTATGCGCCCAATAGCCTCATCTAACCTTTCTTGAAGATAACCTTTATCCGTCGCATCACGCATCTGCCTTAGCCAATGTATTACTTTTGTCCAATTTTTCTGCTCAATGTATATTTCTATTAAATTTTCTACAGACTCCAGTAAGCTGTGCTTAGCAGAAAAGCTCTTTTCATAACAATGAATGGCATTATCAATATCTGCCATCAATTCATATAGCTCTCCCATTTTCAGATAAATAATGGCCTTGCTCTTATCGCTGTCCACTTTCTCAAGAAATTTCGCAAGAATATCCAAGCAACCTTTCCAGTCACGTTTTCTATAAAAGGCTTCGTAATAAAGGGAACTTGTATCCAAAGGAGACCCCTGGCAATATCCATCAAGAACATCTAGGCATAATTGTGGCTGATCCAGCTGAAACAGATATACTGTAGCTAGCTCCTGAGCGATACGATAAGCATCATTCTTATGGCGAGAGGACTCATGTAGAGTTTTTAATATACGAACAACATTTGCCCAGTCTTGTGATTGGGTAAAAATCGCCTTAAAAAAACGTAACGCTTTTATATTCGTGGGATCAAGTTCAAGAAGATTTTCAAATGATTGATTTAATTTTTCTTCATTATACTTTTTCTTTTCAAAGATAAGGCACAGCCTTTCTAAACATTCAACTTTTTCTCCAGTAGTCTGTAGCTCACCATAAATGGCTTCCAGTATTGCCGCCTCGCTCTCAAAATCGTCCTCCTTTAGGATTTCCCCCAAGAGCTTCACTCGAAAGCTTTTATAATCCAGGCGAAAATTTTGCATGAGTTCCCGACAGGTTCGCGCTCCCGCATCCATATCTTCTAAATACAAGGTATGCACCCTCGCTAACCGGGTATAATCGGAAATTTCCTGACTAGCAGAGGAGGCAATTTTTTGATTTAATAATCGGAAAAGAGGCTGCCAGCACTCGAATTGCTCAAGGGTATCCAAATACTGGTGCCATTGGGATTCGCCAACATTAGATTGATTGATGTCTGCAATAATGTGCCTGATTGTCGACTGGCGTTCTTGCTGTCTTACCACTAGCAAACTCCGACCCAAAACCAAATCAAAATCATATCATACCAAAAAGATGGCAAATAAACTTTGGTTTTTTAATCAGTCCATCTTGAAGTCCAGATCTATGACATCATTAAACTATCTAAAATCAACTTTTTAGTTGAACTAACCATCTCGTCATAATCAAAAACCGTCTCATCAAATAACCATTGTAGACTTACACCATCAATAACCGAGAGAACAAAAGAAGCAAAAAGGTTCGGATCAACTTTCTTAAACACTCCTGCTTGCACACCCTCAATAATAACCGAAGCACAGGTATCTCTGAACTTGGCATAGTGACGAGAGATCACCTGCCGCACTTCTTTTTTCTGATTTATTTGAGTCCAGAAATCCATATTTACCTGGTAGTATTCCTTTGTGCTACGCACCACATCAAATGACACAGACATGAAAATATCTAGTTTTTTAATGGGGTCATCAATGGACTTCATATCATGGGCTAGGACACTTTCTATGTCACCCGCGACCCGATCGAGAACCGACATCATAAGGTCATCTTTATTCAGGAAATAATAATGAATGATACCTTTACTGACTCCTGCAGTTCTCGCCACATCTTGCATCGAAAAATTATGGTAACCGTGCTTAGTGATACACTCAACAGTTGCACGAACGATTTGATCCTTTCGCTCAGCAGCCACATCTGGCTTAGACATTTAAATTTTCTCCTCAGCAAAGCAGTTTGTTAGTACGTAGTTTTGGTACATTTCTGAAGATTTGATTTTATCACGAAACTGCTGGGTTTCAACCTTAATCCTTTGCCTTCTACTACCTTTCCCCGATTAACAGTTATTAAGGATCAAAGCAAGAATATGGTGTTAACTGTCTATCGTTATTGGAATCAAGACGTTAAGTATGATAAATTTATTTCATAGTAAATACAGTCAAAAGTCTAAATACTCCGCAATTGGGAGAAGCTATGAATAAAATGTGGGGCACTACGCTCATCATTGCCACACTTAGTGTCACCCCATGGGCCGCTGCGCAGTCGCGGCGATGGACTCATTTTGGGTTGCGTCCCTTAGGGATGGGAAACGCCTATGTTGCTGTCGCCGACGACTTTAATGCACTCTACTACAATCCCGCAGGTCTTGCCCGGATCAAATCCTGGGATGGAGAGCTCATCAACCTAAGTCCGACCCTATCGGCAAAATCTTTAGATTTATATAAAGATGTTAAAGATTTGGATAGTACCGGTATCAACAACACCATCGACCTTATCGAACAATATACGGGAGAGAACCAATACCTGTCGCTCGGACTTTCCCCGCATCTCATTTTCCCAAATTTTGGTTTCGGCTTTAGCACTCAATTCGAACTCTCCATGGTGTTTCACAGGGAAATCTCTGTGGACTTGAAGGCAGGCTTAGACGTGATAATGCCGATTGCATTTGCTATGAACTTTTTCCAGGAAAAATTGAGCGTGGGACTCGGCTTAAAGGTGAGGACCATCACCGGTGTCGATCAGGAATTCAGTATGGAAGATATTGATAGCTTCAACGAAAGCGATCAGCTGGAAAATTACGCAAAATCTGGCATGGGATATGGAGCCGATATAGGGCTCCTTTTCACACCGACTCCCATCATGGAACCTACTATTGGCCTTAGCATTACCGATTTGGGAGGAGTCGCGTTTTCAGAGTTTGATATCGGTACCGAAAAAAAGTTAGGCATTCCGGCGGTTCAGCTTCCTAGCGTAAACCTAGGGCTTAGTTTGAAACCGATCCAGGGACAAGGCCGGTATGTGCTCGTCGCTATAGATATGCACTCCATTAATCAGCCCTACTCATTTTCAAAGAAATTGCAACTTGGCTCAGAATTTGGCTGGGGGCAGTTTTTAAAGGCCCAGCTAGGCCTATATCAAGGCTATCCCACAGCCGGTCTCCAACTTGACGCTGGGATTGTAAACCTGCGCCTGCTCACCTATGCCGAAGAATTAGGAGAAGTTGCCGGTACCAAAGCGAGTCGTCGCTACGCCTTTCAAATCAAACTATTACTCTAGGAGTCTACCTATGATTCGTGTAACAATCTTGCTCATTTATCTGGGCGCTCTGGGAGCTGACTCTCTCATGGCAAAGGGCCTAAAAGACCTTTCCCCGAAAGAAACCGAAACAACAACACCCGACGTAAATGAAAAGCCTGCGACAGCTCCTAAGGCTACGGAACAACCAGAAGTTCCTGCCGATCAAGCAGTTGCTAAAGAGAAGGACAGCAAGGTTAGTAAGGAACCCAGCGACTTGGGAGGAAAATTTTTATTCGGCCTCGAACTAGGTTTCTACAACCTTAAGGCTAGCTCTCATAGCTGGTCGACAGGAATGTCTTCCGGATTTAACAGCGGCTATAGGCTGATATCCCCCATGAAAAAAGTTAATATTTTTCTGGCTTATTCCTTCAGTCCAGTCGATGTGCTTGTTAGCACAGATAGCGGAGAATACCGCGGTATTATCGAAAATCATGGTATCGGAGCGCTGGCTCAATACTCCCATAGGAAGAACCTTCTATTCGCAGTACGGAGTGAAGTCGGGTTGTCTACGGCGAATCTACACGCCATTACGACTATCCCAGCAGATGCCAAAGACCCCGAAACTTCTGGCTTTAACCTAAGAATCGGAGGTAACGCTTTCTGGAAGTTTCAGGATAATGTATGGTTTGGAGGTGGCATCAATTTGGCTCTCGGTACCTTTACAGGTTGGAGTGCCGTGCTAAACACACAGCTTGTACTCTGATGGAATGCTGAGATTGGTTCAGTAGTGTATGATAAAAAATTTTTTTCTGTTGCTTACCCTAACGCTCTGGTCAACTGCTTGCAGACCTGAGTCCCCTACGGGGCAATTACTTGTAAAAGCACCTAATGATGGGACCTATGAGATCTATCGCATCGCCGGAGAAGCGCCCCTACAGTTTGTCTCCGAGGAAATCGGTCATTTTAACCAACTCATTGAACTTCCCGTTGGGAATTATCTCATTTTAGCTGACTGTAGCCATGAGATGATAGTTCTTAACCCCTTCGAACAGGAAGAGCTTATCAGCCATAAGGTGGAGTTTATCCCCCCCCACGAAAAGTCTGCGGGAGACAAGTTTTCCATCCAGTGCAACCGCTTCACTAAAACCAAGTCAATACAACACTTACGCAATCGTTATTCGTTAAATGTTCTTGACGGAAAAAGAGACTTACTGGTGGGTATGGTACCTCTAAGTATCGACTTTAAAAGTGATGAAGGGGAGCATCACCCAACTACTTTGACTTATCAATTATCAGCCATCCAATTAGCTTCCTATCCGGGTATGACTCCCAAAACTCTATTCTTTGTTTCACCTGCTAATAACCTGATTTCCATAACTGAAAATCAAGAGTTTGGTAACTGGCTATACCTATTATCTGGGGATTACATGGTCGAGGTCAATGGTACCGCTTCCCAAATCACCTTAAAAGAAAATGAGAGTCATAAGATCGATCCAGCATTTATACGGGTTTCAACAAATAGCTCCATTAACCTGGAAATATCCTCCAATATACTCGGTACCCCTCTTTATGTAGAATTAAACGATCAGCATTGGTTAGATCTCAACGAAACCTACCCGGTACTGCCAGGTTTAGCCAAATTGAAACTTAATGGGTCTTTCAAGTCCAAAGAAGTAGAGTTAATAGCCAATAAAATACGCGATGAGTCGGTAAGATCAGTCCAAATTGCCTTAGACTGTTCCCCTTGGGACTGGGATTGCTTAGGCCAGAGAAAGGTATACCTTTACGAAAGGGATCAACTGTATCCTTTTGCGGAGGGCCTTACGGATGTGCCTATTTTGTTTTTTGAGGATGAAGATGTATGGGTCGGAGTTGAAGGCTCGCGAGATATTCGCTATCAACTTACGGACAAGCAAGATCATTTTTTTCTCAAGGTTGGTAACGTCAAGTTAATACCTCGTCATGTTCATCGTGCCGGCCAAATAACAGATCTTGTCAGGATTGAGTCCATCGGCAGCCCCTTCAAAGGAGTTAGTCTTGACCTGCCCCTGGATAAGGAAATTACCATTCCCCTTATCGAAGGAAGGTTCTACCTATCACAATACACCTCGTCATTCTCACAGGAGTATGAGCGTCGAAGCAGCCGGAAGGTTTTAAAAGTACGACAAAAAACCAACCCCCAAATAGGGTATACTGTCTTTGTTTCTGAGAAGAAGCTCAAAGCACTCAAAAAAATTCGCCAAAAAAAAGCTTCCAGAAAAAAAGACAAAGTCGCCAAGTCAAAGAAAAAAGAGTTAGAGGCTATTATCCCAGCTGAGGTCTACTAATCGGAATCCAAAAAATTCTTTGTTTGCAGCGTTTTGCCAACCTTCCGAAATCCTCACATAGCTTGGTACGCTGCGGTTTAATAAGGTCTCTATCCTTGCCCCTGAAGCTTTTTCGGACTCTTTAAAGCGCTTGACTAATGTTGCAATTTCCCGCTCCGAGTACTAAAGCCGCAGCAGATTACCGACACTCAATTTCTCTTCTCAGGGACATGGCATTCTCTAAACTAGACTTGGTAATTTTTCCTCCTGATAGCAACCTGGCAACTTCTTCCAAGCTACTCTTCTCGTTCAACTTAAATATCCTTGATTCTGTGCGCCCATCCTCAACTTTTTTTATGACTTTGAAATGCGTGTTACCAAATACCGCAACTTGTGGGAGATGACTGATACAAATTACCTGAAAGCGATATGATATATCGGCAAGCTTCTGACCAACAATACTTGCAGTCTGCCCTGAAATTCCTGTATCGATCTCATCAAATACCATGACACAGGTCTGCGCATCTGCGGATAACACTTTTTTAATTCCCAACATAATGCGAGCAACCTCCCCACCCGATGCTATTTTTGCCAGGGGCTTGGCATCCTCACCCAGATTCGACCTCAGTAGAAACTGTACCTTATCGAGCCCCATGGAGCCACAACTGCTGAGTTGATCCATAAGTGACGCAAACTTCTCTTTCCAGCCTGTCACCAAAATGGAGCCATCAATATCAGGAAACGAGTTTGCATGCTCCTCCATTTCCAGACATAATTCTGCACCCTTCATATTGAGTTGCTGGAGCTCCTTTTTGATACGCCTTGCAATTTTTCCAAAGGTTCGTTGGCGCTCCGCTCGCAGCTTCACCCCATGACCTTTAAGCTGGGATGTCAAGGTCACAAGCTCTTCCATCGTTTTATGAATGAGTTCGTTGGCCTGATCCAAGAAGCACAACTCATCCTCAAAATGCATTTTAACCTGAAGCAATTGCTCCACAGTTTGTACATTAAGCTTTTAAAAAGATCTTTATACTTTGCCAGCCTTTCCTGGCTACTCTGGATCGAGGCTTCGTCAATATCCAGGCTGGAAAGCTTTTTACCTATATTAAAGCTGAAATCATCAATTTTTCCTTCGATATCAACGCTAGATGCTACCAGTTCCTCAATGTCCTTAGCCTCATCAATTTGGGCAAGTAGCCTATTAACTTCATGAAAGGCTCGGCTCAAACCACGCCCCCCATAGGAACTGTCAATAATCTGTTCTACTTCTGATAGAAAACGACGCTGTTTAATCTCACCTTTCGACTGGTGCAGAATTTCAGTGATACTATCAAACTCTTCTTTCTGGGGTGAGAAATCCTGCAATTCTTTGAGACGGAATTCAAAATAATCCCGATCCCGACTTTTATGTTGATAGTCCTGAATGAGGTGATAGAGATCCCTAAGCTTTTTTTGTACCAAACGGTAGGTTTCTTGATAGTTTGTCAACAAAGATGGAACCTCTAAAAATTGATCCACATAAGAGCAATGGTTCTGAGCGTCCATCAGAAGATGGTTATCGTGCTGGCCAAAGATATCAATGAGCTGCACCCCTAATTGCTTGAGGGTACTTTGGGTCACAGGAAGATCATTAATCCAGGCCTGACTCCTTCCCTTGCGGGCTACCTGCCTGCGGATGATCAAGGCTCCTTGAGGATCGATTTCTAAACCCTTTTCATTTGCACCGACAAAAAATGGGTGGGAAGGCTCCAGCTCAAACACAGCAGAAACGCTAGCTTTGGACCAGCCATTACGGATCACATCGGATTGCGCCTTGCCACCAAGAACTAGGTTGAGGGCCTTGATTAAGATCGACTTCCCGGCACCCGTCTCTCCAGTAATAACGTTGAGTCCCATGGAGAAGTCAATATTTAGCTCCTCAATGATCGCCAGTCCTTTAATGCTCAAATGAGTCAACATAAGTTGTCCTTTCAGGGAACCAATCCATAAAGCACGACAAACCTGTTATTTGCTCCTACAAGATTGACTTGCAATGCGGGAGTAGCAGAGCATAGAAAAGATGGCAGTCATGGGGCGAAAAGTCAAAAATTGATGGCATATTGAATTTCAAGGTAGCAGAGGCGAGAAGCCCCCCAATAAAACTACAAAGATGTAATATCTCAGGGCAAAAAAAATGGTACCGAGATATCGATACCATATCGCTAATTGAACTATTATGTTCAACCTAGTATTTTGTGGCGTCCCCAGCGGGATTTGAACCCGCGTCGCCGCCGTGAAAGGGCGGTGTCCTGGGCCAGGCTAGACGATAGGGACCCATTTTTTTCCCCGGGTAATGGTGAGCCCTGCTGGATTCGAACCAGCGACCCGCACATTAAAAGTGTGCTGCTCTACCAGCTGAGCTAAGAGCCCGAATTCACATCCCCGTTGGGAAGTATGTATCTACATGTGCCTATTTTTTCTGTCAATAATTTTTTAGGAATATTTATAAGACAGGAGTAATTGATTTTTAGAGAATCTTCTCATAGTATCATGTTCCAATAGCAGAACTTACCCTAAGGTACCTGGATAGAGGTATAGATTGCCCATGACAATTATAAAACGTAAACATACGGACACTACAATCGATCTAATCCGAGCCATTGAGAAGTTATGTTCTCTCCTCGCCAACCAGGATGACGAAGATGCCATAGCTGACCTAAAAGCAGCTGCCTCCACATTAAGTCATAAAGACCTAGACAATGCTGCAAAGAAAGGAGCCATTAACAAGATTATTGACGCATTTGAGGGCGATCATGAACTAATAGCATATACTCATCAAAGAAATACGGAGCATTGGACAGAAGTAGAAGAACTTTCCCAGGCAAGCTCGCGAGTCATTTCCTTAGCAAGAAGAATGCAACGGTCAATGTGAAAAATTCGGATGCTGTTTCTTGCATCCTGACTTTGCTAATTCTATATTATTAAGTATATGCTAGATAAGGGTTCCTTTAAACTTACCTACCAAAGAGGCAAAAACGATTAACGCACATAATCAAAGTAAACGTCCTAAGTCACTAAAATTAGACTATTTTCTTTATTCTTGCTTCGAATTCGAAGCAACCATCAAAGCCACTCCTACCCGGTCTACCGGTGAAGAGCGCTGGCATGAAATCGTAGCCCATATTGAGGGCGAAGATTCCAATATAAATTCCTTAGGGGATCTTGAGGCTAAATTGACAGAGTGTCTTAACTGGTATGTTGAGAAATTTCCCGCTTTAGCGTCAGAAACCACTCTAGACCTAGCCAATATTAACAATATTATTCCCGCTATCGTCTTTATCGGACTCGACTTTAAAACACTGGTAAAAATGGATGGCACCCATGAATCCCTTGTCTACAGAGAGTCTAGGCCTAATCACGCCCTTTGGAACTCAATTGAAAAGGTCATTCGGCAAAAAGTTCCCAACTTTCAGGTACAGTTGGTGGCTTATTTGAAATGGGCTTTTGGGGAAAAGGAAGAAAAGCAATGGGATATTGGTTCCCGTCCTCCAGTGGGTAGGTATGCACCAAGCATCCGCCGCAATAGCAAACCATCATCCGGCAATTTTCGCGATAAGGGGGATAATCGTTCCGGCCGTAAAGGGAGCAACTACCGTGGTAACGATCGTAGCAACGATCGCAGCAACGATCGCGGCGATCGTAACGGTAATAACAGAAGAAACGACCGCCG
>JBNKNM010000205.1:0-9862 GCA_050293845.1 Pseudobacteriovorax sp.
AAACCCTTTACTATTGCCGACTAATAATATAGCTGCGACAATTACCATTCCTAAAAATTGTGGCACCCCACCATTAACTACTTCGATAAGCTTCATTAGGTTAAATCGCTTGTGTAGTAATACATTCTGTTGGTTTAGGTTATCAAATTCTCTATGTTCACTCCGGTATATCTTAATGAATTGCCAGTTTGTTGTAATACGATCAATCGATTTATTAAACTTTTCAAAGATTAGAGGGAGGCTGTTTGCCAAGTGTTGAAATCTCTTTTGGACAATCATGGAAATAATTCCAATTAATAACAATCCAGATAATCCTACAATTGTTTCAGTCCATGCTAAGTAAAGTAAAGATATTAGAAGAAAGGAAGAATATATTAATGAGCTTACTATCTGTAACGCATTAAAAATGAAACTAGATGCTTTTGGAAGGATGTCAGAAATTGTAGTGTATATTTCACCTTTAGATAGCCCTAAATTTGACTTCGAAAAGAGAATACGTTTAATTACAGTCTCGCGAAACCTAAGGGAAACATTTTGCTTGAATGTGATGGCTGAATACTGAGAAACAACCTGTCCTATAAAGCGTATAAGTCCTATTCCAATCAGTAAGAGGCATATGGTTTCTGGTGATTGTATAGCATAAGGGCGCAGGATTTCGGGGACGACATGCAACTCAACCAGACCAAAACTCGCTAAGAACAGATTTAGTATTGCGGCAACTGCTAGCTCGATGAGAGTCAAGAATAGCGATCCCAAAATGGCAAGAAAAAGCAAAAGCAAACTTTTCTTGCCAGTGAGTAGAAGCACATCACTGAAAGTTCTTGAAAAAACTGACATAGTTGTTCCTTTCTTGGCCTGCTCAGCTATAACTATAGACTTTATCAGGCTTGGTAGGAAGTAAGTAGCAGCTTTTCAATATTAAAGTGATTTCGATGCATAGTTATAAAAACAGGCTTTAGTAAATGATCAATCGCTATTACAATGTGTCTATATGACGCCTTTTTTTGAATATAACTGTGATTGACTTTAGAAATTGTTTTAAGCACTATAGTAGAAACACTATAATTATTTACTATAGGTGCATAATGCGTGAGATAGTCATCGATGGGAAAGTGATCAATGATGAGAGCAAGGCCTTCGTTATTTGTGAAATCGGTAATAACCATGGTGGTTCTCTTGAGACATGTATCGAAATGATAGATACAGCAGCGGAGTGTGGTGCATCAGCAATTAAACTGCAAAAGCGCCATAATAGATCTCTATATACCGAGCGATACTATGAACGCGCCTATGATAATCCCAATAGTTATGCTCCTACATATGGCGCACATCGCGAAAAGTTGGAGCTGTCTATAGATGACTACAAGATTATTAAGGATCATTGTGAGAAAATTGGGATTACTTTTTTCGCAACTGCTTTCGATTTAACAAGTGCTGATGAGTTGGAGCAACTTGGAGTACCTGCTTATAAGATTGCTAGTGGCGATTTAAAAAGCTTGCCATTGATTAAGTATGTAGCCAGTTTTGGAAAACCCATCATAGTGAGTACCGGTGGTGGTACCCTAGAGGATGTCAAGCGGGTATACGATGAGGTTATGCCAATAAACAAAAATCTTGTTATTTTGCAGTGTACTGCGGGTTACCCTCCTAGGTTTGATCAATTGAATTTAAGGGTGATTGAGACCTATAGGAAAATGTTCCCGGATATTGTTATTGGGTTTTCTTCACACGATAATGGTATAGCTATGCCTTTAGTATCTTATATGCTTGGCGGTCGCGTCATAGAAAAACACTTCACGCTGAACCGGACATTGAAAGGTACCGATCATGCTTTCTCGCTAGAACCTACTGGTTTCCGTAAAATGGTACGGGACTTAGATCGTACCCATATAGCTTTAGGGGACGGTATAAAGGTAACTTACGATTGTGAAGTCTCTCCTGTTGAAAAGATGAGTAAAAAGCTGGTAATCGCAAAGGATCTTCGTGCAGGAGCTGCTATTACCGAGGATGATCTTATGATGCAGTCACCTGGAAATGGTATTCCTCCTTCCTATATTGACGAGGTACTAGGTAAGACTCTCATTATCGATGTTAAAAAGGGTGATGATGTAGCTATGGACATTTTACGTTGAAATCTCAGATAATCCCAGAGTCAACTACAGACTTAAAAGAAGATATAATACAGCTAATTTTTTCAATCAAATTAGCTGTATTTGACTTTGATGGTGTTTTTACAGATAATTCTGTTTATGTGGATGAAAACGGCCGGGAAACCGTTAGGTGTTCGAGAGCTGAAGGATTTGGACTAAAAAAACTCAAAGCTTTGGGTATAAAGTCTTTTGTACTATCTACTGAGAAAAATCAAGTCGTGTCGAAACGATGTGAGAAGTTAGAAATTCCATGTCAGCAGTCCTGTGATAATAAGCTTGAGGATTTAAAAGTCATTTTGAATCGATTTGATGTAAGTCCAAAGGAAGCTCTTTTCGTAGGTAACGATATTAACGACCTCGCATGTCTGCAGTACATAGGGTTACCTATCGTTGTCTCAGATGCTTATCAAGAAGTTAAAGATATCTCGCGCTTAATAACCAAGAAGCTAGGCGGTTATGGAGCTGTTAGAGAAGTGTGTGATTTAATTTACGAAGTGCGTACAAATGTAGGCTAAAACATGACTAATTCTCTATTTTCTCTTAAAAATAAAACTATCGCTATTACAGGGGGCCATGGTCAATTAGGAAAGCAATTTGCAATGGCATGTATTACCCATGGCGCAAATGTTGCGATCCTGGATTATGTGGAACCTCCAAGAGCCTCTTGTTTTAAAGATGTCGACCCCAATAGACTTTTGACATTAAAGGTTGATATTCGCAATATTGACCAGCTTAAATCGGCACTTGGCAATCTTGTTGATCGATTTGGTTCTATTGATGGGCTTATCAATAATGCTGCCTTAGACTCTCCTCCTGATGCTCCTCCAGAAGAAAATGGCCCTTTTGAGAGTTATCCAGAAGACTCCTGGGATAAGGTTTTGGATATCAATCTCAAGGGAACCTTTTTATGCTGTCAAGTTTTTGGTGGTCATATGGCCGCAAATGGTGGTGGTTCCATTATTAATGTGGGATCGATATATGGTGTTGTATCTCCAGATCAAAGTTTATATGAATATAGAAGAAAGTCTGGTCATGAATTTTATAAGCCGGTGGCTTATGCAGCTAGTAAATCAGGGGTGTATAATCTGACGCGGTATTTAGCCAGCTATTGGGGGCGGAAGAACGTTAGAGTGAATACGGTGACTTTCGCAGGTGTCTATAATAACCAGGATGAAGACTTTTTGAAAACTTATTGTCAGCGAATACCAATGGGGCGCATGGCAAAAGAAGACGAATATAATGGCTCAATTGTGTATTTACTCAGTGAGGCATCTTCGTACATGACTGGTAGCTCTTTAGTAATCGATGGTGGATGGACGGCAATCTAGGAAAAATTATGGAATTCTATAACAAAAATCAGATGAACTATATCGGAGGTGAGTTTACCCCCGCTATTTCTGAAGGATGGATTGAAAATATATGCCCCAGTGATGAGTTTGTATTAGGTTTAGCAGCAGATTCTGGTGAAAAGGATGTTGCAGCAGCCGTAGCAGCAGCTAGAAAAGCTTATCCCCTTTGGAAGAGCTTATCATCGCTCGAGCGAGGAGATTTACTTTTAAAGCTGGCCTTAGAATTGGATGCTCATCGGGAAGAGTTGGCCAGAATTATCGCAATAGAAAGTGGTAAGTCTATTGGCCATGCTGATGGAGAAGTAGGAGCAGCTATTGCTCAAGGTAAATTTATGGCTTCAGAGGGTGCAAAACTTTCAGGTAGACTGATTCCCAGTGCCTCACCCCAGAAAACTGTTATGATAAAAAAAGAGCCTGTAGGTGTTGCAGGGCTTATTGTTGCTTTTAATACACCCATTGCAAATATTACATGGAAGGTCTTTCCTGCACTTATTTGTGGCAATACAGCTGTTCTTAAAGCATCCGAAGATACTCCAGCTACTGCTGGATTCTTTACCTACCTAGCTAACAAAGTGGGTTTTCCTCCTGGTGTCTTGAATGTGGTACAGGGTAAAGGCCAAATTGCTGGAAAAGCGCTTTGTGAGCATGAGGGTATTGATGTCCTGAGTTTCACAGGTTCAACAGCTGTAGGTAAGCAAATTGCCAAGAACCTTGGTCCGCGGTTAACGAAATTATTTCTAGAATTGGGTGGTAAGAATCCGCTGGTTATTTGCGAGGATGCTGATCTAGAGTTAGCTCTCGATTGGAGCTTAAAATCTTCGTTTAGCAATGCCGGACAAAGATGTGCATCCTCAAGCCGTATTCTGGTTCAAAATAGTATCTATGAAAAATTTAAATCGGAGTTTGTCGCACGGACTTCAAAGCTAAAGGTCGGTGTTGGGGATAAGGATGACCTGGGTCCTGTCATAAATAAGAAGCAACAGCATCGCATTTTAGAGATATTAAGTGAGGCTCCGCATAGAGGCATTGACATACTAGCAGGGGGAAAATCCCCAGAACAGTATGATAAAGGCTGTTATATCGAGCCAACCATTCTAGAAGGAGCGTCGTTAGACGATTTGGTTTCCCAAGAGGAGTTGTTTGCTCCAGTCACTAATCTTTATGCCTTTGACACAATAGAAGAAGCCATTACTATGGCCAATAACAGTCAATATGGACTTACAGCGGCAATACATACTAGGAACATCGATAATGCTATGCATTTTGCAGAATATTGTGAATCTGGGGTTGTCAATATTAATGGCGGCACCCATGGTTCTGAGCCACACTTTCCATTTGGTGGTGTCAAGAATTCAGGAAATGGATTTCGTGAGCCAGGTATTGAATCTTTTGAGATCTACTCCGATACTAAAGTTGTGAGCATAAATACCACAAATTAGGAATGGATGATGTGATGAATGGCCTTCCGAGAACAGTTGCTCTGATTCCCGCTAGAGGGGGGTCAAAGAGAATTCCAAGAAAAAATATCAGAAATTTCTTCGGGCATCCATTGATCGCCCATACGATTGCCCTAGCCAAAGAAAGTGAGCTGTTCTCACGTGTCATTGTATCTACTGAGTGCCCAGAGACAGCGCGGATTGCATTGTATTATGGAGCAGAAGTGCCCTTTATGAGACCCTTGGAAATGTCTCTGGATTCTTCTATGGATATCGAATGGGTGGATTATACGGTTAGGAAACTTGAGGAATCAGACGATCAGTTTGACTCCTTTAGTATATTGCGTCCTACTAGCCCCCTAAGGACCCCACAAATGCTTCAGAATGCCCTTAATATGTTTAGGGCGCATTCTCAGTTCGACTCACTTCGAGCTATTGAAAAATGTAGCGAACATCCCTATAAAATGTGGAAAATTAAAGATGATGGGATGGACCCGTTATTTACAAGTCCAAATCCAAAATTGCCCTATCATAGTAGCCCGTACCAAAGCTTGCCCAAGGTTTATGTGCAAAACGCTAGTCTAGAGATTGCCTGGGTTAAGTCACTTAAGGAGTCGGTAACCATCGCCGGAAATAAGGTCCAGCCATTTATTACAGAGGGTTATGAGGGGGCTGATATTAACACTGAAAAAGATTGGGTCTATATCGAACATTTAGTTCTCAATGAAAAGGCTAAACTCAGAGATATCCCCAGAAAATCATACTTTCGTGCTAAGGAGCATAGCCATGAATCTGAGTTATATTGATATTAGTGAGTTTAATAGAATTCGAAAACTAGGTCTGGATTCCTATGACCTATGTTGCATCATGGCTGATATGAGCAGATATAATACTTTATATATGATAAAAAATGCCGGATCTGGCCATATAGGTTCAAGCTTTTCAGCCCTAGATATATTAACCTATCTGCATGTAGCAGATAAAAATGTCAATAGTTCAAAGTTATTCTCTTCTAAAGGGCATGATGCACCAGGGCTCTATAGTCTTTTAATTGGCCTAGGAAAGTTGGATTTTGAGCTGCTTCATAAACTGAGGCGTATAAATGGGCTGCCAGGGCATCCCGATGTTAAAACACCCGGCATGGTTACCAACACCGGCTCCTTAGGTATGGGAATCTCAAAGGCAAAGGGGTTTATCCACGCAGCAAATAGGGATAAAAAAGAGTCTGAACTGATAGTCCTTACAGGAGATGGTGAACTTCAGGAAGGTCAAATCTGGGAGTCTCTTGCCTCAGCTGCAAATTTTAACATGTCCAATCTAATTGCTATTGTCGATCATAATAAAGTGCAATCTGATACCTATGTGCAAACTGTCTCTGACCTTGGAAATATTGAACAAAAATTCCAGGCCTTTGGTTGGGCTGCCATGACAATAGACGGCCATGAATTTGAGAGTATCGAACAGGGGTTCAATTTTGCCAGGACTAGTGGGAGACCAACAGCCTTGATAGCCAACACTATCAAAGGTAAAGGTGTCAGCTTTATGGAGCATCATAGTATGGATGATTGGAGGTACCGCTACCACAGTGGTGCTCCAAGTGATGAAGACTATAAAAAGGCAGCTGATGAGCTAATAAACAGTATTAATAAGAATCTTGATGTACTAGGTTTTGATGTCGTTGTGACGAGAAATAAAGAATACAAAAGGAAAGCAGCACCAAAATCCGTAGAAAATTTAATCGAATTATACTCTAAAAATCTATACCGAGAGGTTCAAAAAGATAAGCGCATCATCGCTCTAGATGCAGACCTGGTTTTAGATACAGGCCTCATTCCTATTCGTCAGGACTACCCGGAACAATTTATTGAATGTGGTATCGCTGAAATGGATATGGTTTCCCAGGCAGGTACCCTGGCCTTATCTGGATATTTGCCAGTAGTCCACTCATTTGCTTGCTTTTTAACACCAAGAGCTAACGAGCAAATTTACAATAACTCTACTGAAAGAACTAAAATTATTTATACAGGATCATTAGCAGGCTTGTTACCCAGTGGACCAGGTCATTCCCATCAGTCTGTAAGAGATATTGGTATACTATCCAGTATTCCTAATTTGACATTGTTTCAACCAGGCAATGAAAAAGATGTTAGTTTTATAATGGACTGGGCAATCAATAAAAATAATTTTAGTACTTATATTCGATTAACTTCAATTCCTATCGAAAGAAAATATAGCGTTCCGGATCAAACTGAAATTACCTACGGTAAAGGTTATGAAATCTTTTCTGGAACAGAAGTTTGCATCATGGCGTATGGTGCTGTGATGCTGAACCAAGCGGTACAAGCAGCGAAACTCTGTCAAGAAAAAACTGGTCAGTCCGTAAGAGTTATCAATCAACCTTGGTTAAATGCAGTGGATGACAACTGGTTAAAAAGCATTGCAGAAAGCAGTAAAAAGCTGGTAATAGTTGATGATCATTATATCAAAGGTGGACTAGGTGAGTTTATTTCCTCACAACTAGTACGTATTGGCTGTGCCAATGGACTAGAAGTGAAGTGCCTAGGTTTAACAGAGGTTCCGGAGTGTGGAGCTAGCGATGAAGTTCTGGACTATCACGGTTTGTCAGCTAGTAAGATATGTGAGTCATTACTGTAGCAAGTTTAATCATTATTGGAATTCCTAGGAATTGAGAGAGAGGCCATGTTCTGGAACAGGCCTTTATTCATAACTGCTTAAAATTTTTGATGCAAAGGTTTGAATAGCCGACCTTCTTCCTCTTTTCTTCACTTAGAGCAATATTCGTTGACTAAAGGTGTTACATCTTCACCCGTAGGACATGTTGCTGGTTCTTTTATGATTGGAGTAGTAAATAAAACTAGCCCACCTGTCAACGGAAGGTTTGCAAGAGGAGAAATATCAGTGAGTCTAGGGTTCTCTTCAAGACTCAAAAAGTCTAATAGAATTAGGCTTGCGAGAGGAGAAATATCAGTTATATCACAATCCTTAAAATTCAGATATTTTAGTTTAGTAAGGTTTTGTAACGGATCTATATTAACTAATCGATTATTGCCACCTAGTATAAGTCTCTCCAGTGACAACAGACTTGAAATTGGGCTGAGATCTCTTATTCTATTAGATGCTAGTCTTAGAGATCTTAAATTTAACATACTGGAAAGCGGAGACAGATCTCCTAATCTGTTACCATTTAGGTTTAAGGTTGTAAGTGAATCTAAACTGCTTAGGGGACCGAGATCTGATATTATATTGCCGTTTGCTATAAGGTGTACGATGGAATTGAATCCGGCCAATGGACTAAGATCTGCTATATCATTCGATGAAATATCTAAGGTTTCGAGGGATGAAATTTTATCCCATGTTTCTGCACAGTCTTCTGTTTTGGCGATGGATTTAAGTACATTAATGGTGTGTCTTGCATTTTGACTAACTGAACCATCGATACAGTAATGAAGATACGTTTTTTCTACAGGATTTCGTGGAATGACTCTGAATGTTTGTATGGCTTTCGTGCCCACCTGATTAGTATAACCCAGATCTTCTGTTTCAACTAGATTATAAGTGAGAATATAATCTTGGTTTGAGTCTACCGTTGCATCTGTTTGAATTTGAAATGTGGCTCCCTGATCCCAGTTGCTTTCATCAAGAGTGATTTTTAAGACGGTGTTTGCTTGCTCTTCTGGACTACCTTGTAAAAGTAGGTTATTGGGGGCTTCTAAATTGAATTGAAATAAGATTGGTGAATCTACCTTTCGACTCAGCTTTAATTGATACGAAAGTTTTTCACCAGATAGTAGGGTCCTTTCAGCTAGACGGTTTAATATAATTTCAGGTGGAGAGAATGGAAAATTAACACTTTCAATAAGAGTCTTATAATCTGAAAAACTCTGTTCTGAAAATCTTTTTGAGCTAAGATAAGCATTTAGATAACGTGTTGATTGAGATGATTCATGGTTAAGGCTTATGGCGTATTTATAAATTATTTCATGTAAAATCAATCCTGCTTTATGGTCATCCGATAAAATGTCCCAAAGTTGTTGAGAAATCAGATAATATTTCTCAGTAGGGAATTGCGGAGGTCTTTGGACTGCGATTTGATAGAGCTCACATCCTGACGGTATTGCTACATGCTCGGAATCGTCAATATTCAAGAATACGGCATCTTTCCAAAACCTAGTATTTTCCATGAATACATCTGCTTCTTGCTTTAAGATATCGTATAGCTCGCGATCATAGGGCTTTAACCGAGAAAGCACCATATCGACTTTATCTGTCACTGAATCAACCCCTGATAAGTCTACGGTAATATCGTAACGACCGTTAGCTTCAACGTAGTCAAGAAGCTCAACACTAGTTATGATTTCATTATCGAGGCAAACCACAGCATCCCCACCGTTACCTACTGTGCTCTCGAGTTGAATTGTATCATTGATTTTCCCATAACCTTTGATCTCCTCCTTGTCCTTTGTACAGCTAGATGCAAGTATAATTACTGACAATGCAATACCTGGTTTTAAAAAAGACATTTCCTGTATCCTTCTGGTCAATATCCTTCAGTTTTGTCAAATCATGGTATTCTAATTTTTTGCGTACACTTCCGTATAAATATGCGTACATTTAAATCAAACTATAGACCACACAGTACGTTATCGTAAATTATGTTCCTTTCCTTTAAATCTCTCCAAAAATATCTTTAATTCTTGGTATTTTTAAGTAGTAATTTCTAATCTATCTTGAGGTATCTAAAGTTTGAATAGACTTCTGTCGATAGAAATATAATCGCAGCAGGTTCGATAATTTTTTGAGTGAAATTTTTGTACGCAAATAAAAAAAAATTGTACGCATAAGACATGATAGTACTTAACAAACAGATAAGCAGGTTTCAAAATACAAATGCAAAAAATCAGATACT
>JBNKNM010000206.1:0-9834 GCA_050293845.1 Pseudobacteriovorax sp.
CGATAACTGGCGCCAAGGCATATCGATTTGGAAGATTAAGTCAAAGGTTTTGGGAGTATAAACTCCCCGACCCCTCATTTATATACAAAAAATTAACAAAACTTAGTATTCCCTAAAAACCTAATTCTATGTTTCGATGCCTTCCGAAAGGAGGACTATGAAACACGTAACAATAGCCGATCTAGAAAATCTTACCGGATTTACCTTCCGGACAATAAAAAAACACTTAGTAAAGCTTAAGCCCTCTGAAATTGTTGGCGCAAGATCATACTACGATTCTGAACAAGCTTTACGCGCTTTGTAAGAAGACAAAGGCAAAGAAGAACTATCGTTCACCCAACAACGCGCCAAACTTGCAAAAATCCATACCAAAAAGATGGAACTCGAATACAAGGTGCTTAAGAACGAGCTTGTCCCAGCAGATGAATTCATCGAAGAATATTCAAAACGAGTGGTCGCAACAAAAAATAAATTTCTGGGCATTTCTTCAAAACTTGGCGCTCGGTTTCGATCCTTTGGTGAAGCAGCAGACCTTGAGGAAGAAGCTGAAGAGTTAATCCACGAAGCTCTAAGGGAGATGGCCGTAGCCGATGCTAGCGCTTGAGTGTGTTGATGCCGTTTTTAATAATCTTTCACCACCACCAAAGATAACTCTTTCAGAGTGGGCAGACACCTACAGACAACTTTCCCCCGAATCATCGGTAGAGCCAGGACAATGGAAAACAGATCGTGCCTCCCTACCAAAAGGGTATGATGGATGTCTTTTCTGATCGAACTATCCACACCGTAGTAGATATGACATCTAGCCAGGTGGGAGAGACAGAAAAGCACCTTAATACCCTTGGTTACTTCATTGACTATGATCCCGCTCCCATCCTAGTGGTGCAACCGACAATAAATATGGCGGAAGCTTTTTCAAAAGATCGCTCGGCCTCAATGATTCGTGATTCCCCGACACTGGCAAAAAAAGTGATGTCAAAGAAAAAAGGGGATTCCACCATCTACTACAAAAAACTTGTTGACAGTCATGTAACCCTAACCGGTGCTAATTCCCCAGCTTCTTTAGCATCAAGGCCAATCCGCATTTTACATTGTGATGAGGGGGGCCGCTGGCCTGCATCAGCCGGAACAGAGGGCGACCCCCTGAACATCGCGAGAAACATTGTCACTTCCTCGATATGCTGCAGACCCCAATGGATGCTGAAAGCTACGCCCGGCATTGGCAAACACCCGGAATCTTGCAGTAGGGTCGTAAACTATGTTGAATTTTGGTTGGGATATGATCGCAAAATCATGGATGCCATATTTCTCGGAAGTTTCGCGATTAGTAAAATCTCCGTCCAGTTGCTATCGCCTGTGCTTGCGATGGCTACTTCCTAGAACACTTCTTACAAAGCCCAAAAAACTCAAGCTTGTGGGAAACATTTTTATAGCCCATGTGCTCAATGATTTGTTCTTGTCCCTGAACAACACAAAAATTAACTGGTTCCACTTGTTTACAGTTAGTACAAATAATGTGATGATGGTGCTCATCTCCAGAAAGATACTCGTAGCGTAACATACCATCGCCAAAGTCAACTGTAGAAAGTAATCCCAGCTCTGCAAAAGCTGATAAAGAGCGGTAAACTGTAGCTAGATCCATCGAACCTTCCTTTAGTATACCGAGTAAATCATCAGCACAAAAAGGCCCTTGAAAGTTAACAATAGCTTCCACTAAAGCTCTTCGTTGTTCAGTGATCCGACCACCAAACGACCTAAGCTGTGAGAAGACGTATTCAGATTCTACCTTAACATTGTGATTGTGACAGGGTTTCATGAGTCTTATTCAACTTATCTCTGTTTTAAAAAACCCGGCCAAACTAGCATTTTTTGACGGATTGTTCCACATATTAATCGAATACCACATGAGAATTTGAGAATCATTGCTAAAACGCCAGATCACCCGGCCCATTGACGAACTATTGAGTCAATGGGCCGATTTGTTACCAATCTTACTTTTAAGAATGTTAGTAGCTTCACGTCATCTTTTCCCCTAACTTACGAAAAAAGCGCAGACATTGATAGATATGCCGTCGTTTGGTGAAGCACTTAACCTGCAAAAATTTGCGGCCACGCTGGTTGGAAGCAAGAGCAACGCTGGAAATGCCGATATGCCGTAGGCGTGCTGTAACACCCTGCACCATGGCTAAAGTCCATTGGTATGGAACAGCAAGACGAGGAGGAGTTTGACCAGGCTCTTGAGCGTCCTTAAAAGCTCCTCCTTGCAACAAATGAATCCACGACAACGAATAACTAAGGAAGATCCCCATCGAGAGATCCCTCCATTATTCTTGTAACTCTAATCCACTGCACTGATCTGTATGGTAGTGGTCTACATGAAGCCATTTAATGGTCGCTTCTGTCGCCTTCTCAGGGTCATTATCAGTAAAATCTAAATCTAAAAAGCTATCTGGGTCCCGATCATCGATGCCTCGTAGTGAAGTAATATCTCCTAGCTGAGGTGACCAGCTAATTCTGAAGGGTGGGTGGCTGACACCTCCATGGTTAAAATCAGAACGGAAGTAATAATCTGTGGTTTCATCTTGGGAATGGACTGCCATCAGATATACATGACAAGAGTCTTCCATGCCAAAGGCTCTCTTGATAGGATCGAATCCTAGGTACTTTGCTAGGTGGTGTTGTTCCGGATCGGTTATGTCGAGCTCTTCAAGATTTGTCAATCCTGGTGGCAAGAGTAGACTTCCTGAATCGCTGTTATCTTGGGGGCGGAGCACGAGATTGGTGCAACGGTTGATATCAAAATGATCGCGGTGCCACCACTTGATATTCGCCGTCACCACGTTTTCAAAAGCTGTGCCTCCCTCAAATTCCAAGGCGATTTGACCAGGGTCCTCAATGTTTTTGCCGATACTCGTTTCATCACCAGATGTCGGTGCTGGAACGACGAAAAGTTTGTGCCCCTCACCGCCATGACTAAAAGAGCTGCGTACGATGTATTGTATGGAACCAGCGCTGTTCTCTGTGATAGCCATCAGGTAGATACTGCAACTATATGCGATAGAGTCTTGACCATCTAATATGGTAACACTACTTTGTTCTGGGTCTAACTGATCAATCTGCTCCCAGCTGGTGAACAAACCTGGTAAAGCTCCCACTGAAAAATCAATCTCAGTTCCGGAGTTTGGTTCTTCGCCTGTCGCTTCGTCCGAGTTTTTATTTGTAGCGTTATCTGTGTTATTACGTTCATTTGTGGGGTTGTCGTCGTGGGAATTGCTCTGACCACAAGCATTTAAAAAAAGGGCAAAAACACATATTCTTAATATCATATAACAATCCTTTCTCCTTGCATTCGGCAAGAAATTATATTACACAGTTTTTTTTATATTGCAAATAGTTGCAATAAAATAAAATGAGGTTATACTTATGAAAACAATCTTTACAAAGAGCTTTTTGTTAAGCATCGGATATGTTGCTGGTTTCATGGTAGCGTTATCTTCACCCACATTCGCTTCTGATGACCATGATCACGACCACGGTGAATTTGATTTTGATCATTACGATCTAGTTCTTGAGGGTGTCGATCTTACAGGTGAAGAATGCTTTCTAGGACTTCTTCCAGCAGTAGAGGGCGAAAGCGAAATGCTAGTGGAAACCAGCTTTAGCCACGAAGGTGAAGGTCCTGGTACATTGTCCTTGGTGTATAACAGTGAATTGAGTAATTTTTCCGGTATCAGTGATACAGGTAGAATAGCCATCCAGCTTCTAGAAGGATCTTATTCCCTAGCTGACGCTAACAGCTTTGCTGTCATGTGGGATCACGAGGGTCACGTTGATACTGGTTTTTGCTCGAATCTTGTAGTTGTTGCGGAATAACAGTGCCACTAAGTGTTCTTAAGATATGCCACGGCACAGGTCGTGGCTTTTTGTGATTTTTAGGTTAGGGTTATGAAAAGAAAATTATTGTTGTTGGCTAACTTGGTTTTTCCGGGAATTTCTCATGGAAATGATGAAAAGTCTGGTGACGTAAATAATCAAACCAGCAGCACAGACAAGATAGAAAGAATGGAAATCAGAGGACAAAGAATTCGAAACTTTGTCAAAGGCTTAAAAGATGATGATGTGTCGAAAACCGAAGTGCTAGACGGCCATAATCTACGCCGGTATGGGGCCCAAACTCTAGCTGATGCCATCAAGCAGGCTAGGGGCGTCGACACCCAATTGTTCTGTGCAAACTGCGGTGCTAAGCGTATATCAATCAACGGTTTGCGGGGTGAGCATACAACCATCTTAATCGATGATTTTCCTCTCCACTCCACAGTATCATCTTTTTATGGGATCGATGCGGTTCCGATCATAGGAATTGAAAATATTGGGGTCAATCGGGGGGCTGGCAGTTCATTGATCTCACCGGAGTCTATTGGCGGATCTATCAATCTATTGACGGCGTCTCCACAAGCCTCACGCTTTAAGTTTACCGGGGAAATCGGTAGCGAAGGAAGCAGGCAGTCCAGCGTTCTGGCCTCACACATTGCAGGAAGTACCAGTCTTCAGGTTATGGGTTTTACAGGTTTTAGTCGCCATTGGGATCTAGATAATAATGGAATTGCTGAATCGCCAGAAAGAAGCAATCAAGCAGTGACCTTGCTAGGGGAAGAGCAGCTGAGTTCTGATGCCACCTTAAAAATTCGTTATTCAGAAGCAGATCTAGAGATCATTGGTGGTAATACCCAAGGCTACAAACCTCAGAACTATTCTTCTGTCCAGGCTGTTCCTGAGGATTTTATAAATAATGATGTCCGCGAAATTTATACAGGAATACTAGATCCCATAACGGAGGTGATCGATTTAAAACGTCAGGAATTAGCAGTAAGCCTCGACCACTATCTAAGCGACGATAGTTTATTAAAATTAAGACTTTCGTCTACGCAGCAACATCAAAATGGTTTTTACTCTCACGCTTTTGATTACGATAATAAAGACGATATTCAGTTTGCGGGACTGTCTTACCAGATGCTTTTAGGGGCAGAGCATTTGCTCACCTTCGGGCTAGAAAGTAAAGACCAGGCTATGAATTCTGATTCTCAGGCCCTCTTTGTCGACCGTGACCCACCCCTAGATAGAGATAGTTTTCGCTATAAAAGTCGTAGTTTTTATTTAATGGACGAATGGCAGTCCCGCCATGATCTGACCATTAGCTTCGCCCTACGCGGCGATCAAATTAATGTTGACTGGATCGAGATGGATAAAGATCTTGATGGTTTCGTACTAGCACCAAGATTTTTGAGTCTTTGGGAGATAGATCTCCACATTTCCTCCCGACTAACCCTAGGCTTAGGGTACCGTCCCCCGCTAACTTTGTTTGAGTCCCAGCACGGTAGTAGCCATGATGGATTTATTGTCGAAATCGATGAATTGGAAAAAGCTTATTCAGGGGTCTATGCCTTTAGTTTAAATTACCCGGACTGGTTTTCTACTTGGAGTGTTCACTACACCCACCTCATGAATATGCCCTACGCCGTTGACCGAATAAGCACCAGGGAACCCTTACTGTTCGTTAATGCTGACGAGAGTTTTGATATCGTCGTCTTTGACTGGTTTTTTGGTGGCAAGACTTTCGAGCATGGCGAATGGCAACTTGGAATAGAACGTTATCTCTACCCCGATTCTTACGCCGAAAAGCTACCCACAGCTGCCATTGATTTCCGTGTGCAGGCAGACTATATTCAGCCTTTGTCCTTCGGTTTGTCAACCTTGCAGCTCGTGTACGTGGGGCCAAGGGACTTGAGTCGTTTCGGATATGATAACCATTACAACGTCTATAATATAGATATAACAAGCCCGAATTTTGGTAACGTATCGGAGCAGAAGACGACCAAGGTGCCAGGTTACATTTTATTAAATTTGAGTTACGAAGCTCCCCTAAGCGAGGTTTATACGGCGAAATTTCGCGTTTACAACCTCGGTGATTTCACACAGGCCAAGATTGGTGACACGCCAGCCACATGGCATTGGCATGAAACCCACGCTCATTTTGACAATTTTCATACCTGGGGGCCCAATCGCGGTCGGGAGTATTTCTTTGAACTGAGTGCCACCCTATAATTTTGGATGCTTACAATGTTTAGTCTTGTATTTAACATAAAAAATCTCCTACTGCTGGGAGTCTTCTGGCTAACTGCCCTATGTGCTTTGGCAAGCGGTGCAGCTTCGGAGATTCTGGATAAATGGCTACCGCAAAAGCCGTCATATTCACGGATGGTGCTTTTTTATCAGAAGGATTGTAGCGGCTGCCACCAGCAGTTCAAGGCCTTGGACTGCATAAAAAAAGTTAAGAACTTAGACCTTCTTTTAGTAGGGGCCGGGACAGACCGTCTTTATCTACGTAAAGTGGCTCTTTTACACGACTTACCCTACAAGATCATTTCCTTTGCTGCAGCGAAACGCTTTGCTATCGTTGGAACCCCCAGCGCTCTTCTGACGGTTAATGGCCCCTGGCGACACTTCCATGGCCTCGTTACTTGTCAGGAAGTTCATGCTCTGGTATCGAAACTTGTTGCCAAATAGTATCGTGTTTTTTTCGCTATCTATCACTTTTAAAACAGAATACTATATTCCATGCGAGTGGTTTTTCAAAGCTTCCCAGGTCTTTAATTTTTCTCTCAGTAATTCTCGGTTCGTACTCTTTAATCCTGGTTGTGAAAAATTGCGCTTACATTTCGTTACTTCGTTAAAAAAATCAGAATCATTAACGAGGATTTACTACGTTGATTATTTTACCTCGCGCCTTGTTTAAATGCATTTCTAGCATCCGTTCGCAGACAAGTATTGCAAGGATATCAAGATAGTTTCCTTTTGCAATTTTCAAATCTAGGTTTAATATCTCTAAGTTTAAGTAGAGAACTGAAGGAGGTGGCAAGTGTTTTATCGGTTCATACGATTTACAACTATTTTCATGGTGACTCTAAGCTCGCAAGCTTCGGAATTAAAAGTCTCATCCCCGATGGCTGTATTAAAAATGGAAAAGCTTGATAAGCGTGTTGCTCTTCCCTTAAAGCCGATGATGGCTCTCCATCAAAAGGAAAATATGAGACAACATCTTGAGGCTGTCCAGGAAATCATCACCAGTTTGAGTCGCGGTGATTTCGAAGGGGTAAAGTCCGCTGTTAAGCCCATAGGATATACTGTAAAAATGGCACGCATGTGCCAACACATGGGAGCTGGCGCACCTGGCTTCACGGAGCGTGCCATAAATTTTCACAAAACGGCTGACCAGATAGCTTTAGCAGCCGAAAGTAAAGATTCTAAAGCGATACTATCGGCCCTTAGCGCGACCCTGCAAACCTGTACAGGTTGTCATAGCACTTACAGGCAGCAGATTATCGATGGCAACTGAATGAAGGACTAAGATCGGTCGCAACTTAACCCACTAAGGATGCATCGCGATGCGTCCTTCCCGTCTCAGTCGCAATCCCGGACTTCGTTGAGAAACATGAGTTTAGGCTGTTTTATAACGCTTGTGCGACTAGTAAATAACCAATGTGCTTACCTACCCTAATTTTATTAACTTCGTGAATACAATTACAAATCAAATACCAAAATAACTTGCACTGATAAAAATGGAAACTATTTGAATTTTCATTGCATTTAATTGCAATTATTTGCATTAAATATGTAGTAGGAATAATTATACTGCTATTTATTTGTAGTATCCTTTGAGTGTAATCAGTTAATTGCCTTTAGTTGCATTAGTTAGGCTGCAGAGTTTTCTTGATTTTGCACCTATTACGCCAAAATAGCTTTTAATGATCGAGATGAGGAAGGTATTTTATGTTACCGGTAACAGTTCTTTCGGGATTTTTAGGAGCAGGAAAAACAACTCTCTTAAACCATATACTAAAGAGTGATCATAGCTACCGCGTTGCTGTGATTGTTAACGATATGAGTGAGGTCAATATCGATGCTGCCCTGGTCGAAGCCGGGCTGAGCCGCACCGAAGAATCTCTCGTTGAGATGAGCAACGGCTGTATCTGCTGCACACTCCGAGAAGACTTACTCAAAGAGGTGCGAAGCTTAGCCGAGCAAGGCAAGTTCGATTACCTCCTGATCGAGTCGACAGGAATTTCGGAACCTCTACCGGTTGCTGAGACCTTTGCCTTTGTCGAAGAGGACGGCTCCAGCCTTGCTGATGTTGCCAAGCTCGACACCATGGTAACTGTAGTCGATGCCTACAACTTCCTACTTGACTACAAAGATGCCGATGATTTGGAAGACCGGGGCTTGGCTTTGGATGAGACTGATGATAGAAACATCGTCGATTTGCTGATCGACCAAGTTGAGTTTGCCGATACTATACTGCTGAATAAGATCGATTTGGTAAATCCTGAAGAATTAGCAGTACTAAAGAAACTCATCAGTAAAATCAATCCGGACGCTGTTATTAAGCAAATGAAATATGGGAAGATTGATCCTAGGGAGATCCTCGGAACGAAGAAATTTGACTTTGAACGGGCCTCTCAAAATCCAGGATGGATGAAAGAAATTCGCGGCGAGCACACACCTGAGACGGAAGAATATGGCATTGGCAGCTTCGTCTTTCGCGCGCGCGAGCCATTTCATCCCGAACGGCTCCACAAATTTCTTGAGGAGACTTGGAGCATGGGCATTGTTCGAGCCAAAGGCTTCGTTTGGTTATCAACACGACCCGAGGAAGCATGCTTACTTTCTTTAGCAAGCCGATCTTGTCAACTTAACCCCAATGGTCTCTGGTTGGCGGCATCCCCGGAAAGTCGCCAGGACATAGAAGCTAAAGACCTAGAGGAAATTGATGCTATCTGGCACCCATTTTATGGCGATAGGATGCAAGAAATCGTCATCATCGGTATCAATCTGAATAAAGAAAAAATCAGCTCCGCGCTGAATGAATGTCTTTTGCAATGCCAAAATCAAGCTACCTATCCTGTGGAATGGCTGAAATTGAGCGATCCATTTCCTACCTGGCAAGCTTAAGGGGGCATTGTGTATTCTGATGGTTTATTTCAAAGTAGGAACATAGAGGTACACGCTCAGGGTAATATTCCCGGGGATGTTATGGTTCTTTATAGTCTGAGTGCTCAGCTCTGAACGTGAGCCTATTAAACAAAAGGGAATTCCGCGAGATAAAAGAACATAGGTTGTTGGCATTACCCTTGGACACCGAACCTATATTTCTCGTAAAAATTTTATTAAAAAGATAGGGCATCAAGGCTTAATGTTTCGAGATCCAAGGAGACCAGTCGTAAGTGGCTTATGATTCGTAATATTATAGCCTCTGTCGCGAATATGCTTCGTCGAGAAAAAGCTAAAGTAAAAATGGTAACCGCTGCTGAAAAAAAATATTGAAGCCATTGACAAGGTAATCTCAAAGAAACTGTGGTAGTGACTTATCGTCGCCTTCCCACACCAGAGTTCAGTATCTACTTGGAATCGTTGACGGACTCAATTTTGCGCTCGTTAATTACGATGATATTATGGAAAATTATACTACTTTTAACCTCATCTCAGATCTAGTCGTGCAATTAGAAATAAATCGGTAAGTCCAAAAGCCTTTTCTTTTGAAGCGTGCGTCTAAATTTATCGATTCATTTTGCACAATGATTGAAATCATCGCAATACGATATAAATAATAATTCGAATAACTGGTTAATAGATAGGCAATTGATTTAGATAATTTGAATATAAAACGAGCCCGAAAGGCATTTTTATGGTTTTTCCACAAATCAAAAACTGCTCAATCGGAGGCTTACCAATGGATTGGCAAACACGGCTCGTCACGGTTTATGTTATGATATGCGATAT
>JBNKNM010000207.1:0-9803 GCA_050293845.1 Pseudobacteriovorax sp.
GTGATCCTATTCACCTTAGCAGCTAGCTGTGGTAAACAGCGTGGCGAAAAACAAGCAATTGACCCTGTAGTCATTGACCTTGATCCGCCTCAGTTTATCGAGGAACCCTATTTTTCCTCGATTACTACTCACAGTGTCGAGCTAGTTTTTATATTCAAGGATCTGGCTTTAACTTCAATCACTATTGCTGAAGATCTTGATTTGAAACTAACCCATGAGCAAATAAAGTCGGCAGCTGATGGTGTCCGGCTGCGACCTACAGCCTATGAACCTGTTAGGGTTGTATTTCAGGATCTCACACCCGATACCTCGTATAACATCCATATGACATTCGAAGATATAAATGCGAACCTTGTCCAAGAACCTGTCGTGCTTTCTTTCCGGACGTTAGAAGACAATGATGATGTAGAACTCGTGGGGGAACCGCCCCTATCACGTCAGGGAGTAATGTGGAGCTTTCGACCTGAAAATATGGCTGAAGAATGTAGGTTAAAACTGAACGACGCCCCCCCATGGATGCAGGTCAGCGATGACGGCTTGCACCTTGTAGGTATTCCAGAGGTTGAGCAGCACCAAGAACGGAGCCATTTCAAAGTCTCTTCCGTTGGTGAATCCTGCCATGGCCAAGGAGAGTTTGCCATTTCGGTCTTAACGGACCCTCTTTATGCCTACTCTTGGCACTTACAACAAGGCACAACAAGCCCCTTATCCTGGTTCGGCTCAACCCTGGAAGTCAATCCCAAAATTTATCAGGCCATGGCTCAGGGATATACTGGAAAAGGGATCAATATCAAGCTAGTTGATAGCGGTATGCAAATCAACCACCCCGACCTAAAAAATAACATTGATCTAGAGCAAAATTTCAATTTAGCTCCCTTACAGGGAGGAGGATGTGAGATTTGCGACACTTACGATACGAGCGCTCCTGTAGTTCCCGGTAGCCCTGGTGATCAGGGGACTGTAATTGCTGGTATTATTGCTGCTGAAGGCTGGAACGGCGAAGGGGGGCGTGGTGTCGCTCCGGAAGCCAAAATAAGTGCCTACAATTTATCAGCTAGCAGATTCGAAAATGTCACTGAAACGGACTATATGCGCATTTTTACATTCGATACTGATATTCTCTGCCATGCTGCTGTGGAGGGGAATGCCATTCTAGAAGAACATCAGCGGTTCAGCTTCGATCAGTATGATCGCGCGCAGAAATCTAAAGTAAATATTGGTCGCGATGGTAAAGGTATTATTTATATCAAAGCCGCTGGAGAGCTAGGCTTACATGAAGGGAATGCCGCTTTAGACCAGCGTAATGTGACATCGTGGAGTATGATAGTAGGTTCCTACAGTTCTGCTAGTAAAAAATCCTCGCGCTCGAGTGAGGGAGCAAATATATGGATGGTAGCTCCAGGAGGTGAAGCCGGCTATCAATCTGACTATGAACTTGTCAAAGACGATATTAATTTGGCTCCTTCGCTATTCTATCAAGGGGTTTTGGGTCCCGATATTTTTAATGAAGAAGCCCCTTGCACAGCAGGTTTTGCCAAATTTGCAAGGTATTTCACCGACGATCTGGATATCGACCCCGTATTATTAAATCGGGGACGAAGCTCTGGTTTTAATTTGGGTTGGCATCGCCAAAATAGAGGTTGCCGATATACCGGGTTAGTCGCTAACACCGCGGCAGCGGCAGGAATTGTAGCGGGAGCTTCGGCCTTGCTTCTAGAGGCTAATCCTAGTTTAACTTGGCGTGATGTGAAAAGGATCTTTGCGCAGAGTGCACAACCCATTGATAGCGCACTCCGTTCAGAGGTGACTATTGTTAAAGGTAGCCTCTATGAGAAGTCCTTGCCTTGGATCAGAAATGCTGCAGGCTATAACTTTCAAAATAAGTATGGATTTGGAGCTTTAGACTTAGACAGAGCATTGGCTATTGCCAAGTCTCCAGACTACCACCTACTTGGCCCGCAATTCGATTCTAACTGGCTATTCGCAGGAAGCCCTAATTTGAGAATACCTGGATCTGATATTTCCGGTGTCTATCACGATTTTTTCCAAGTGCAAGAGATTTTGCTAGAGTCTGTCCAAATTAAAATTTCTGTGATTCACTCAGATATTAGCAGTCTCAGTATCGAGTTGATTTCCCCCCAGGGTACTAAAAGCATTTTAAAATCTATGAATGATGGAGCGCACCGCGAAAATATGGATGACATGGTTTTTCTATCTAACGCCTTTTATGGTGAGAGTTCTCGTGGAAATTGGCAGTTGCGTGTTGTAGATGGAAAAACCCGTGAATCTTCGGGTCATTTGCTGAACTGGTCCATAAGAATCACAGGATATGCTCCAGGGAGTTGAGATATATGAAACAAGTAAAATTAATCGTCGTACTTGGTATAAGCACTGCTCTTTCCACAGTCATGGGGTGTGGTACTAAAACAAAAACTTCTGATGGAGAAGAATCTCAAAAACTCTACAATTTGGTCTACACAGATGTGATGGAATTTGTACGCGGTGTCGAGTCCAGTTATCAGATTAATGGCCAATTTCTTCATGATACGACTTCAGAGATATCCATTGATGGATTACCAGCAGGTGCTGTATTAGAAGCAGGCTTGTTAACTTGGTTACCGTCCTGCGAACTAACAATCGAAAATGGTCAGTTTATGCATGGTTACCAAATTTACCGTTTGCGCATCAACTTAAAAGGTTTAGACTCGGAGAATGTGGTGCAAAAACCGGCATTGATCGTTCTTCATAGGGATGGAGAAGGTTCTCCCTGTGCTGATTAAGAGAACTTGAAAGAGGAATTCATCATGAAGAGTATGTTTACAGCAGTTCTTTTTATTTGTATGGGGATTGCACTGTCTTGCAATAAAACTCAGGAGGAGGAGGCTTTTCCTGGGTCCGTCCAGGAACTTGTTAGTTTCCCCATTAATGATCCAGCTGCCAAAGTTATTACATTGCAGCAAAATGTTGCAAGCCGTCTCCACCAAGAGCTTGAAGTTCCAGCATCGGTATTACATTATGAGCAATTCAAGCAACAAGAGCTACCCCCACAAAAAATCGATATTCTTATTGTGATCGATAATTCGGGGTCAATGGAAGAAGAACAGCGCAACCTTGCTAGCAAACTGTCGGCATTAATCTCTCAACTCACCTATATTGACTGGCAGGTTAATGTGATTACCACAGATTACTCATGCCCCAGATTAAGCGAGCTTCCAATTCGACCGGATACCCCATCTAGGGATACACTATTTCGTGATGCTGTTAACGCGGGTATCTTTGGTAGTGGCTATGAACAGGGGTTGCAATTTACGATGGGTCATATCTATGGGGCCTGTAGCTCCGCTTCACCTTGGTTGCGTGAAGATACAAACTTGGCAGTTCTTATTGTTTCCGATGAAGATGAATGGCAATTCTCACGTTATGCCGTAAATTTAGAGCAGTTCTATCTTGATTTGGAGGCAAAAGAATACTTTATCGGTGACAACATTAAGTTTTATGGCATTATTGGCCATCCTGACATGCCGACCTGTGAAACGGTTTATGGCATCGCCTATAAGTATGCAGAGGTTATCAAAAGGAGCTCTGGAGTTTGGGGAAGTATATGCGACAGGGATTATTCAGCAACCCTTAGGGAAATCTCATCGGATATACGCTTAAGTCTGAAGATGGAATTCCCCCTTCGCGAAAAACCTCTGATAACGACAATCATCGTTGACTTAGATGGTGTGATTTTCGACGGGCAGTGGACTATTGTGGATCAACGTTTAGTGATTGATGGAGCCTTACCTCCAGGATCGACACTCACAGTAAGTTATCAAACAGAGAGCTTTCGGTTGATTGAACTTGGTACTGCTTCCTCTGAGTACTTACTGGAATCGATTACATTAAAAGGGGAGACTCTCAATCCTTCCCGTTATAGGTATGATCCCATAAAGAATACTGTGTTATTACTCTTCGATCCGGAACCGGGCGAAATTATCAGTACGACACTAAAGGGAACTAACAACCTATTAGCCAGTTTTCCTTTTCCTGATACAGTTAACGTGAAAGATATATCATGCTTTATTGATAATGAACTTTTCAATACTGATATTGAGATTAAAGATGGTGAAATTTTTCTGCATCCCACCATTCCTGAAGGTAAAGTTGCTCATTGCCTTTATCGAAAGAGTTGAAAAACTTATGGCGCGGCATAAGCTAAAGGCTACTTCCTTCAAGGTCAAAAGCTCAGATGTACAATTTTTTTACTAGTGCAATTGATTAGCAGAATCCATGAGATAGTCGGGTAGCGGACTCTGAGCTTCCTGAAAAGCCTGCTTGCCGAGTTCTGTTATTGTAAATTTAGGAGTGAGCTGTGGATCTAGAATATTTTCCAGGGTCAGCTCTGGTTGCAAGTCGCGAATGAGCCCGCGTCGGGATAAGCTTTCCAGGTATAAGTGCTGAGTAAACCTTGATATTGATTGGGAAAGATCATTCTCTGTCACTTCAACATGGCCAGAGTTTTTTTGTATGGATAAAAGAAGGAGCACCGCTGTAGTGATGTACTTACCAGCTACAGGCTTGCCAGATAGTGCCAAGTTTGCCTGGTTTTTGCTATCTTCAAGCAAAATATCGAGGATTCCTTGGGGCATCCGTTCTGGAATTAGCGCTGATGGGGGGCTGCGATGATTCTGGACATATTCGACAATTGTTTTTGTAATATCATCAGCTTGCATGAAACCTCCTTCAAAAAGACCTTTGTTGGAATACCATAGTGAGCGGATCATGCAAGGAGTTTTGCAAAATCGTCCTAAGCTGAATTGCTTAGTTTTTCCAATAGGGTAATAAGGATCTCAAAGACGATAAGCAGTACGATAGCTGCCTCTAGCCAGTACAGCCGTTGATCACGTGAAGTGTCTACGAGTAGCTCCCAGGATTGCTGGATCAACTGAAGCTTATATTCCAAAGCCTGAAATCGCTCTTGGAGGTCAAACATAGCGCGCAGGTCCGAGTAAAGGGAATCCATTAAGCGATCGTCCCATATGAGATCAGGACGATCCAAAAGGTGGAGGACCCTGACTACTTTACTACGTAACCCTAAACTGGCGCCAACCTTCTTATTGAGTATATTCGGTAAGGGAGGAAGCTTGCCTCGCTTAGCCAGACGAGCAATAAATTCATCAACTTGAGTCCAAGAATCCTCGGTAATGGTTTCGTAGTATTCCATGGTACAGCTTTGGGCCAGGGTGCCTGCTATAACTTCAGCGCGCTCTGGACTCAATGTATCGATAAGCAGCCGGTTGAATTCTACTTGAGGCTTACTTTGATTTTCGATGACCGAAAATTCATCAGAAAACATACCATCAAGCTGTAGGCCTGGAATACCAATGAGTGAGGCAAGTTTTGACCTTTGATCCTGATCGGGAACATTCCAAAAAACTAAGGACCCAAAGTTAAAGACAAACATGTAGCCTTCACCGACCCGATGCAAGATAGCAGCTCGGGGATCGATGGAGGAATGGTCTGCTCCGAGCACTTTTGCTAGCTCTTTGGTGTCCACGAGCTCCGTTATCACATAAGAGCGGAACCGATGAATATGACTCATACACCCTCAATGTAAATTTGAAGTATTTTAACTCAGAGGAGTGATTTCGTCTATTCAATTGAGAGGCAAGTTAAATTGAATACCAAGTCCTGATTTATAAGGAAAAATGGTAAATTTTGAAGCTTCCCTCTGGTGATTGACAAGCTTCAGGTGCGGTGCGAATAGGAAGCTGCTCTTTTCATTATTAGCCGTGCCTTCTGGCGAGGATAACCAGCCGTGTACTAAGCTGGAAATATATAAAACACCAAATGCAGACAGAGCAACCTGTGCATCGGTTTCCAAAACAGATATGAATTTATTATTCTCTGCGAGGAAATCATCTTTAGCTTCTTGAGTAATATCGGAGCGTACTAAAGTAGAAGCATTCTCATCCCGTTCTTTTTTGATATCGGCGATTTTATCAAAATGGATGAAAAGGGCTGTGACTTGGGACAAAGCATAGGTGGTTCCCCAAATAGGGCTGTCGTCGAGAAAATGACCTACACCAAATGGAATGAGGTGCGAGTAACGGAATCCTCCCTCGGGAGAGCTTTCTGTACCAGTAGTAGCTAGTTCTTCATCTGTCTTTTTAGCTGGTTTGCTTTTCTTTCGCCTCTTTTTTCTGGGCTTACGAGTTTTGGTGACGCTGGATTTTTCTGGAGGCGATACCTTGGTAGTAGACTGAGCTAGTTTTTTTAGCACATTTGCTTTAGTTCTATTAAAAAAAGTTATAACGCTGACATCTAAAACTTCTTCCTTAAAAACAGAAATTTTGGGATCTAACAAAACTGCATTTTTGAATGTTCCGATAGCTGAACGTCGATCTCCTCGCATATACTGGGAAACACCAAGAAACTTTAGAATAAAAGCCTTGTCTTCATTGGTAGTTGCAGCTTGGATGGCACGACGAAAGTGAGCCTCAGCGATAGGAAACTGGTTACGCATATACGCCTGATATCCCTGTTCAAACGCCTTCTGACTCCCAATTTGAGCTGTTCCGGTCAGGGGAATGGCAAGCAAGCAGATTATTAACAAATGAGGCACTCTAAGTGGGAACATCAAGTTCATCCATTGGAAGTTTGCTGAAAAAAATCCACACCATATTAATTTTAATCCTTTTCGACCCGAAAATTCAAATACATGAGGCTGCTCAGATAGATTGTCCATTAGGGAGTCAATGATGTATGAATACAATTCTGATAAGATCCTTCAAAGACAGAAAGTTTGCATGAAATGCCACAGCTATGTAACTCACGAAAAGATTGACGATCAAAATTTTTCCTGTCCGTTATGTGGCCATCGCCTTCCTCCTACCCCCAATTACTCAAAGCAATTGCCATTGGCAGAAAGTAAGAAGTACATCAATGAATTTTATGAGAAAGCCTATGCGACATTGAAAAGTAAAATAAAAAAATAATTTAGTAATTTTAGGCTGTTGGTATTAATGAGTATCGGATTCTAGCCTATTTTATGGAGGAGATTGAGCTACATAAATTGCAACTGATCTTTGAATTATTTTTGAAGTTCCATTACTTTTATGAATAAATTCAGTAATATATTCTGGAAAGTGAGGACCAAATAGTTCTCCCAGTTCTGTGTTGCTCACCAGAACAACGACTCTATTACTGATAAAATTAGGCATATATGCTGCAATCTCTAAGCCGTTTGCATGGTCCATTTGAAAATCCACAAGAATAATATCATAGCCTGCTAGCTGGGAGATAAAGTCAAGATCGCTCAAGCAGGAATAATAGTCTAGCGCATAACCAAGGTGAAACGCTGTTTTCTGCATAATGGAGCCGAAAAGAGTATCATCATCCACGAGAGCTAGCCGTGGATAAACAGATGAATGATTTTTGTTAGAATTTTGCAATCTCATATTCCTTTCTAGTTTATATATCGTGTAATAGCGGGGATGTATTAAGTTTAAAATTATGTTTTTAGGTATAGTTAAGTGACTAGTAAATTGAAAACATATGACTTAGCTAGTGCTTAAGAAGACTAGAAATAATGGTAAACCTTGCCCTAGTGGAAAATCATTACTTGTAAGGAACCATTTATTAAAATAAAAACTGTCCGAAAAAAAAGAGCTCGAAGAATTAGAGAATGGAATCCCCCTTGAAGTCTAAAAACGCTGAAAGATATTTGTTTTTGTGTGAGCGTTCCATACACTGGGAACATCTGTTGGCGAATAGAAGTTGCTTTACTTTGATTAGTTTAGCGCAACTGGAAAGCTTAGATGAACGGCAATATGATGTTGTTGTCATTGCTGGAAGTCAAGAAAGATTAAGTGCATTATGGCCAGAAGTACATGAAAAATTTCCGACTTTGCCTGTAATTGGTGTTGCTTCTGAGGCTATAGGACTCAGTAAACTCAGATACTTTATTAATTTGGGTTTTCATCATTGTATAACAATGAATCCTGATGATTTTTCTTGGGTTGAACTCGAAAAAGCTATATATCTTGCTAAGATAATAAAGGTCAATCAATCGTCTCCTTCAGCAGAAACAAAGTTTTTTTCTCAAATTATCCATGATATAAAATTACCTATCAGCACTATCAAGCATTCACTTATTAGTATTGCCGAAGAAGGACAAGCTGAGATACAAAGTGAGTTGGGAAGGATAGAGCAGGCAACTCAATTTATTGGTGAATTGCTGATGAGGGGGCTTGAAACCTCTCAAAAGAAGAAAAAGGCTTTGCGATGCACTCGTTTCAATATTAAATTTCATATAGCTCAAATTATGAATCTAGTAGCAAAGCAGATGTCTGCGAAAAAAATTAACTTAAAATTCAATGATGCCTTAGAGGTAACCTCATTAGTAGGAGATATTGGGAAAATTAAGCAAATTGTACTTAATCTCCTTGGCAATGCAATGAAATTTACTCCATCGGGAGGGCAAATTGTTTTATCCGTTAAAACCGAAATGAAGAAATATGATGCTTTATTACATATTTTTGTAGAAGATTCTGGAATAGGCATAGCTGAAGATAAACTACCACATATATTTGAAGATTATTCTCAGGCTCATGGCGAACTTAGCGAAGCTAAGGGTGGGCAAGGTCTGGGGCTTGGTATTGTAAAAACAAATGTTAAGGATTTAGGGGGAACGATACGAATCACTAGTGTTCCCTATAAAGGTACAAAATTCGCCGTTACCATTCCTGTTGAAAAGCAGAATAATGAAGTAAAGACCGTTTTGATAGTGGAGGATGAGATGCAATTCTCTAACTTCATTGGTAATATATTTGATCGGGAAGGCTACAGGGTCTTACAGGAAGGATCTCTTTCAGGAGCTAAAGAATGTTTAGATCAAAAACAGGTAGATTTTATAGTTGCCAACCTCAGGCTGGGAAGCTTAAGTAGTAAAGAGTTGGTGAGTCATATCAATAGGACTGATCAGCAGATTCCTATAGCTATGTTATCAGGATGGGCGAGTAAAAGGGATACAGATTTTTTTCAGAGTAGAGGTATACCAGTCTTTAATAAAGCTGATTCGTTTATGACTCCTTTGCTAACTCATGTCCAAACCTGTTTGGATCAAGGAAATCATGGACATCAAACTATAAAAGCAATTAAGGGTTTAAGTAAACGGTTGAATATTTTAGTTGTTGATGATGCCGATGATTGTAAGTTATTAGTTGGGACTTATTTAAAGCATTTAGATGCTCACCTAGTTTATTGTTGTAACGGTAGAGAGGCCATCGAGTGGTTTAAGCAAGGAATATTTGATTTGGTACTTATGGATATCAGTATGCCAATCATGGATGGGATTGAAGCAGCTGCAGCTATGAGACTATGGGAATTCCGCAATCGTCTGCCTAAAACTCCCATTGTAGCACTTAGTGGGATGAACCTAGAATATGATATAGCCCGTTGTATTGAAAGAGGTTTTGATGCTTATGTTCCGAAACCCGTGGAGCGACAGCGTCTAATCAGACAGATAAGTCAGTTGATAAACCCTATCAAGAAAGAAATAAATCAGCCTCGGGAGGTTCCTAGCCAGTGGAAATCTCAAAAATAATCTTATTTTCCCTATCAAAATACAGTCTTATAATACCTCCAGACACAGAATCGATTTCATAAGTTGACGTTGACTGCTCGTGTTCCAATATTGAAGTTGGTTAATAGGTATCAGGAAATTTGAATGCGGTAGATTATCTATAGTAATCCAGATAATTTTTTTGGGTTTTAAGCCTTTGCAGAAGCGGCTTCCAATTTCTTAAACTTCCCGAAAA
>JBNKNM010000208.1:0-9702 GCA_050293845.1 Pseudobacteriovorax sp.
CCCTCTCTCCTAAGGTTTCTGGGGTTTAACCGATTAGTCTTGGACCTACCTTTCCAATAATGGTATATATTTCGGTGCAATATTACTACGAACAAGCAGCCCTACGGAGCTTCAAATGAGCGAAGTCATTACCCCTTGTTCTTTTGCGCCAGTATTCCCCTACAGCCCCCACAAACCCCATAAAATGCCGCAAACCCCAAGAAGCCCGGAGGGATTTCCAGAGCTACCACAAGATTGGCTCAATGATTTTGAACTCTTTTCTTCCAGTGATAATAAAATACAACTTTTCGCTCAACTTTTTCGTCAAAAAAAGTGGAGTGGAGAGAATGCCCACAGAGCCCTTGTTGTTCTTCATGGACAGGGAGAACATGGAGGAAGATATGTTCACCTTCCCTATTACCTAAAAGATACTTTTAGTTCCATTTACTGCCTCGACCATCGGGGCCACGGCCTTTCGAAAGGCAAACGCGGCCATGTAGAAAAATTTGACTTATATGCCGACGATGCTGATTTGGCTATCAACCGCTTCTATGAATACCTGTTAGAGCGATTTGGCAAAGCAGAGATCCATGTTCTAGGCCATTCCATGGGTGGGCAGATTCTAGCACGTACCCTTTTGCTTCACTCCGACACCCCTATTACATCGGCCACACTTTCTTCTCCCATGTTTGACCTAGCATTTCCAGTACCCAAAATAAAAGAAATTGCAGGTCAGGTTATTTATCGTATATTACCCAACTTAACTATTCCCAGTGAACCGTTGGCTGAACTGGTTTCATCTGACCCCTATGTCTGCCGCCACTATAAAGAGGATCAACTCAATCACGGACTCATATCCTCTGCCTTCTATTACAGCTATTTGGAAGCAAAAGAAGATACCTTAGCGCGTGCCCGCGAGATCAAAAAACCAGTTTTGGTTCAGATTGCTGATGGTGATCGTATTATTAATCCGCAATCCATTGCAAAATTCTGTGATAACCTCGACCCTAAAACTTCAAAGACGATACACTACCCAGACTTTTACCACGAGTTATACAATGAACCTAAAAAAACAAAAGTTATCGACGACCTTAAAAGCTGGGTCCAGTTGCACTTTGAGTAAAAGTTTAAAATCAAATAGAATTTTGTAGCTATTCATGATTTAATACGGAATTACACTCAATGAACTTCAAAAGTCTCGAAGTTAACCAACTAATTATACAAGAAAAATGAGATGCACTCAATTTTACGGAATTCTCAGACGACAGACATTATTAGGTGGTCGGGCAGACCAGTGGGTTCATTCATAAAGGGAGGCATCGCTAATTATGAAGAGTCTTTTAATCAATGAAGCACCCAAGGATAGTCCCCCAAAATAGAGGTTGAATAGTTACTGGACATTCCAAGCAATAAAATGCAATGAAGTTATTTTGGTGCAAGTAAAAGAAGCCAGCCCCCAGGGTTGGCTTCATGCACATTATTTTAATTTGTAACATGGGATCTTCTCATGCAAGCCATTAATATCTTTAAAACCAGCCATTTTCGTGAGAGTTTTTAGCCTTATCCTGCATGGAGGGCATTGGTAGTTTAGTAAGCGTATGAGAAATTTTTCGTGGAGTTTGTTGTTTTTTAATTTTTTTCACCAGATGCTCTTTTTTTAAATCTTCCTTTTTTACAAATCCTCCTGATTTTAATTTTGTCCAATGAGGATTTATTGCCTTAAGGACCAGCTCATCACCTTTCCCGTGTTGAGCTACAATTTTAGCTTTATTATGGGGAGCGTTATATACGTCCAGAACCTTACTTTTAACAATGATCATTTTATAAGAATTGACATTCGTCTCGAATGGGATTTTATCAACTTTACTTTCATGAATATATTGACCATAGTCTAAGCGATACCAACCATCAACTAAAGGATGTGACATATCATCAAGAAGAGTCCCTACCTCTAATTTACCTACAGTTTCATAGATAGAGCTTGGTCCTCTTTTAATCTGAGCATAATTGCTGGTAACTAATAGTTTATAAGCTACAACATGATGTGAGTGATCTTGCTTTGATAGTAAGTCCTTAGTAATAAGAATATGTTTCAATTCAGTTAAATGGAGTCCTAAAGTCACCAAACCTGCAATCAATAGAATCTGAACTAGAACCTTCTTGTAGTTAAACTTGCTTCTAGGAGAATTTTTTATTGATCTATTAATGCCAGGATTATTATCAGAGAAGCTTTGACTACTTCTCACATGCTCTGCAGCATGATTGCGAAGTGCCTGAAAAGCAACATCATTCGTTGGTTCATTAAATTCGAACTGGGTATCGAGATGGTCTGTATTATTTTTTTCCATAAGCGACTTTGCCTAGCACGCATTGTCCAATCATCACTTCCTATTATAGAAGTAGGAACCTATTACAAAAAGGGTCACTCTGGGAAATGTTTACCGAGTTTTCAACACTAATGTGATCGTTTGTTTTCTATGCCAAAAACCTTGTATACCTCCAAATTGGCCCTATAATCAAATATAGGGGATTCTTATAATATAATGGTGGCTTACCTTCAAACATATGTCCCACAAATTGAAAGATCCATCCGACAACAAACATAGCTAAACTAATTTCCAATCATAAAACACTACAACTAACGAAGCTACTATAGTTGGTATTCCAATTGTATGAGTCCATTGATTCATTGGGTAAGTATGATTTCTTTTGTACTTTTCTATAAAGTTCATAATCAACTCCATAGCAATGAATTTCCAGTAATAAAACAAGCATAATTTAATTCTTTCGATTTACTTTTAGGCAAATATCTAGCCAAACTTGTGGTCATTTCAAAAGAGTGAGCTCAAGTGCCTATAATTTTCCGTGAACCATCAATTTTTTTTAAAGAAAGCCGATATTTTCTTTAAATCAAATCGATTTTAATCGCCAATTTTGAAGTATTTAAGGCCCTATGATCAAATCCTCATTTGGTACAATTGAACGAAAAATCACAATACCAATTGTATTATTTAGCACTTTGATTGCTCTCCTTGCGACTTCAGTACAAATCTGGGTGGACTATAAAAAGGATGTGGAGGAAGTAGCGGGTCGTTTTAAAATAATCGAGCAAAGCCATATAAGATCACTGAGTGAGGCTTTATGGTCAATGGATGTGCAGCAAATAAAAACCATTGCAGCCGGTATCCATTCCCTCCCAGATGTAGAATTTATCGCCATTGCTGGAGACGAAATCGATTCACCAATCCGGCTTGGAAATATCATCAGTCACAACACCCAATATAAAAAATTTAATATATTATACCAAAACGGAAAAGACTCTTATCCGGTAGGAACGATTGAAGTCGTTCTTACTTTAGATGGAGCCGTACAAAGAAGCTTTTCCCGATTCTTTTTAATTATCTCTACCAATACTCTTAAAGCATTAATAGTCTGTTTGTTTATTTTTTATACGGTGCGCAAACTGATTACAAAACACCTCAAAAAGATATCCGATTACCTTAAATATGAAAAACCTGAGGGTTTACTTTCACTTGATAGAAAATTACAAACATCTGAAGATGACGAAATTGAGGTTGTTGTTGATTCAATCAATAAAATGCAGAAAGATTTACAATTGCATATTGATGATATAATGAAAAACAAAACAGAGTTAGAAAAAATTGTCGCCAATAAAACAAAAGCTTTGCAAACAGCTTTTGAAGAAAAAACCAGCCTTCTTCGTATCGTCTGCCACGACCTTGCCAACCCTCTCAGCATCATTGCCGGTAATTTACAAATGCTAAGTCATTCTCATTTCTCAGAGCCCAAAAAGCTAGAAAGAATTAAGACAATAGAACGCTCTACAGAATTGATGGCCGACATACTGAATAATGTCAGAGAAATGGAATCTTTGACTTCTGGGAAAAAAGAGCTGGTTTTAATCCCAGTTGATTTGAAAAGTGTTTTTGATAACATTAAATTTGTTTTTAAAGAAAAGTTACTTGCCAAGGATTTAACTCTGATCCTTGATAACCAAGTCCCCCCAAAAGTGCATTGTTTGGCGGACCCTGTAAGCTTATGTCATCAAGTGTTCAATAACCTTATCAGTAATGCCATCAAATTCTCTTTTAATCATTCTACTATAGAAGTTTGTGCCAAGCTCGAAAAGCAAACAATACATGTCTCTGTAAAAGACCAAGGTATTGGTATGTCACGAGAACATCTTTCAACAGTATTTGATCCCCACAGCCAAACCACCAGATCTGGTACTAATGGTGAATTGGGAACTGGATTTGGTATGCCACTTGTTAAGACTTATGTGGAAAAATTCGGTGGTCATATTCAAGTCGAGAGCACATCTATTGATACTGATACTGAAGAACATGGCAGCTCCTTTCACATCTATTTAAAATCCGCTAGTTAATCGTAGTTTTTTGGTGACATGGCAACCCTAATCTTCATCATTATAAAAGTGCTTCCAAAACCCAGTAAGACTAAGCGCCCCCCCGGAATGAACGATTAGGGTTTTATCTTCATTCAATTCAGGTAGTATAGTACGAGCCGTATGGAATAGCTTTGCGCTATAAATAGGATCAACAATGATGCCGTGCTCTGAAGCCATCCGTTTCACTTCATTCATAACGGTTTTGTTCACCGAGCCAAAAGACCTTGCAGTAGCAGGCTGATAAAGTTCTATATGAGGGAGAGGTCCCATTGGTAAACCTAATTGCTGTGCCCATAAGCAAGTCTGGGAGAGCACATTTTTGAATTGAAGATTGGGTGCCATAAGCACGATATGGACGGCCCCCTTATAACCTGCGGCACCAAGATACAAGCAAGTGGCTGCTGCCGATAACCCGGTACCGGCATCGAGGAAAATATGATCGAAACTTGTTTCCTGGTGATGAAGGATATCCTTGCCGAGAGTCATGGCACCCGTTAATGCTTCAATATTATTTCCTCCTTCGTTCATAAAATAGCTTGCACCAGAGTTGCTGCACGATTTATTGGCGAAATCCTCAACCAGTTTTGGCCAGTCTGATCTCTCTACCCAACGAATTTGCTCTGTAGTGGTTAACAACTTTAGAAAGGCCCCATTACCGACTAGTGAAGAAGTATGGTGTGGTTTTAACAAATGTAGTCTAAATGCAATGCCATGCTCGATAGCTGCTTGAACTGTAGCCATGATATGATTGGAATAGCCACCGCCTAAGGCTTCAATGAATTGGACTCCTTGTTTCTTCCAAGCTAAGACAAGGGAAGCCAGTTTTCTCAATTTAGTACCTGATATGCCAAAGCTTAATTCATCATCCCTTTTCACAAAAACTTGGGGGCCAAACCCCATCAGTTGATGAATACGGGATTGTAAAAAGTATGGAGCTTGTCTCTCTACCTGCTGAACCACAGCATGAATCGATTTATTTTTCATATAAAGCACCTAACCCAAAACAAATTTTCAGCAAGCTATAATGTCACTTTTACATAATTTTGCAATGAGCAAATTTTAAGTGGAATGCTTGCTTTTGCTGAGTTTCTATGTCATAAAAGCCTTACCATGGATGCAGAATTAAAATCGCTCATATTAAATTCTCACGCAAGATGTCATACAAAAAGACCATCTGTAATTTTAACCTTGGGAGAGGCCCATGAGATGCTTTCTAATCGCCTTTGTTCTAATGAACGTGTCAACATTTGCAAGCAGTTCAACCAAGATGACTGCCAAGCCGTACTCCCAGCTTGTCATCGCAGGAGCCATTCATACTCAGCTTAAACCAGGCAAAGATGTGAATGAAATCATAATCAACGGGCCTGATAAGGTTTTAAAACACCTGGTAGTTGAAACCAAAGGTAAAGAGCTCACGATCAAAGTCGAAGACTACAATCATGATTACAAAGATCTAAATGTCATCATTCATCAGAATGAGTTAGATTCTGTTGTTGTGGCGGGGGCGTCGACCTTCGAAGGTAAACTTGCAAAAAAAAACCATTTCACGATATCGTTGGCTGGCGCAGCCAAAGCTAATATAGAGGTAGATTCCGATCAAATGGAAGTCAATCTAGCCGGGGCATCTCAACTAACAGTCAAGGGTTCCAGTAAAACTTTGGAGATCAATTCAGCAGGGGCATCAGTAGTATCGGCCCTAGAACTACAATGCATCGAAGCAGAAATACAAGCGTTTGGAGCATCCCAAGTCGCGGTCAGCGTTAAAGACAAACTTTCCCTTTCTTCACTCGGCGCAGCTACTATACGCTATAAGGGTAACCCTAAAGTTTCTACATCAGGATTAGGTCCTGCTAGTGTCGAGCATATCCAGTGAAATCGCAAGACGGCGATTGGTTTCTTCAACAAAGTCACAGACAATCGTTCGTCAGGCTATTTTTCGGTTGGCGATATTCACGGCAAGGCCATACACAATGCAGTCAAAGTCAAAACGGACATCACAAGGCTATCCGCTAGAAATATAACCTTAGCCGCAATGGAGAATTTCGCATCTACGATGCGATGCTCGCCGTAAGGCGTCTCCATCCTCCTAGTCCTAAAGAGACCGAGTTTCCTGGAGAATTTTGCTAAATTGATCCCCATAGACATCTGTTGAGCTAGTGAAAACTGTATATACGTTCTTTAGGTCATAAAGGATTTCCCAACCTGTCATTTCATTAAGGTTTATAAGAAACTCGATAGACAGCGCCAGCTCGGTCGTCACTGATAAGTAATGAGCCATCCACATAATTAGCAACATCTACAGGGCGCCCCCATACTTCTTGGCTTGCAGTGTCCAACCAACCATCTATAAATGTTTCATAACTGGTAGACCAGCTACCATGCAATTCTTCTTTTGCTTTCACTAAACTGATACGATAACCAATTCGTGATCTACGGTTCCAAGACCCATGTTCGGCGATAAAAATCTGATGCTCGTATGCCGAGGGGAATTGTTCTCCCTGATAAAAAGCTAAGCCTAAAGCAGCTACATGAGGCCCAAGCTCTTGAATCGGAGTACGATAGTCGTAGCTAGAGCAGTCACCATTTGCAAAAAACTGCGGATCATTGATTCCATTCCCATGACAGTAGGGAAAACCAAAATGGAGTCCAGCTTGCGGTAGGCGATTCAGTTCATCAGGAGGAAGATTATCACCTAACAAATCCCGTCCATTATCAGTGAACCAGAGCTCACCAGTTCTTGGATGCCAATCAAAACCAACTGTATTACGCACACCGCTTGCTACTTGTTCAAAGTCGGAGCCATCCAAGTTCATCCGAAAAATACTCGCATAAGTATCTGGATCGTCGAGACAAACATTACACGGGGCACCTACCGGAACGTAGAGCTTATTGTCAGGACCTAGACCTAAATACTTCCAGCTATGGTTACCTGCCGCATTGGGTAAATTATCACGAATTATCTGTAGTGGACTTAAAATCTCGTCTTGTGTTCCCTCACTTAGGCGTACTAAGGTTAAAATATTCTCAATCTTTGTAATTCTTCCCCTTTCAGCGATATACACATTGTCTCCAGCAATTGCCACACCATTAGGGTTGTTTAGCCGCCTTGCGATTACGATACTCTTACGGGTGCCATCGGCTAAGGGAAGAATGGCCGTAACCCGGCCTTCACGATCAATATCTGAATACCCACCAGTTCCAACGATAACAATACCATCATGACTAACATCTAGCGATCTAGCACCGGTAACATCTGCAAAAAGCTCAATTTGAAATCCTTGAGGTAGGTTCAATCGCTCTAGGGGCAGTCGACCATCCGGTGGATCTTGCCGAGTTTCCACAAAAGCTACAATCGTCTCTCTCTGCTCCTGGGTGAGTTGTTGGCTATTTGGTGCATACCATGGTGGCATCGGAGAATTTGTACTTCTTAATCTGGTTAAAATTAAATCAACATTTGAATCGATAGCATCAAGATCAATAAACCCCCTGTCATCTGTTAGTCGAGGACTCACCGTTCCATTATGGCAAGTTCCGCTACCACAGGACTGTTGCATCAAAGCAAGAGCGGCATCCCCTGAACCATCACCTTGAGCAAACCCCGTTTCGTCTACTAATAAGCATAAGTAGCTAAAGCTCATCAAAGCAAATAATAAGCGCATAAATTCCTCCCATAGAATTCTTATTCCTTGTTCCGATATAAGATAATTTAGAGTAACTTACAAACTGATACAGATCTGGTTTGAGTTCTCAGGTTTTTCATGTTTCCATAATTTCTAAATTGTCAGTGAGTAATATTTCTAGTTTATCACGATATATTCTGATATTTTGGAGGAAACCAAAACAGGCTCAAGAAAGATTAGAGGATGTAGTCCATAACTACTGAGGATATAAACCGACGACGTACGCAAAGCGATAACTATCTATGGGAGGAGATCTCTACCCATTGCTCCTCCCAAGCATCTCAACTCGCAAAACAACGGCTACTACTATTGTTCGCAAATATTATCCTTAGCCTGATCCACAATACGAATCTTAACTAAGGATGATTCACCTTCTAATGTTTTAGCTTTCATGGTGTAACGATTGATAGCTCCATGTAAGTCTGAAGGAATTAAACCTACCCCATTGATACAAACCACAGACTGGCGATCGATAGCCACTTTAAAATATTCGATCAAGGACTGATCAGGGATCATAACTTTATGAACAGTGGAGCCGTTGCCGCCTAAAGAAGTTCCTGCTAATACAGATGTGAATAAAAGTGTTACGAGTTTCATTGTGCTAACCTTCGATTACATTTAAAATAAGTCCGGCGAACATGGTATGGTCGCCACGATAGACTTTTCTTATTTTTGATACTTTCATCTCTGCTTCAACCATGACCTTAAAGATTTCTTTCAATCCTTCTTCAGAAACACCATCGGTCTGAATACCTGCCATTGCTGTCGCGCTTCCCAGTCTGTTTTTGTTGAAGATATCAGCAGCATTCTTAATCTGCGCAAGTACCGAATCGGGATCTACACTACCAAATTCTTTTTTTGTTGTTTTCACACAGCCCTGTACTTCTACTACAACACCATGGTCTATAAGGTTATTGATTTTTTGTTCACCAAAAACCCCCAGTAGCTCCCGAATAGTCTCCCGAGTAGTACCAGCATCTGTAGCTGCGAGTGATATAATAACAAAATTTTCCTTATCCTTTATAAGATGATTCATATCAGAATCAACAAAGTCTTGGTCGTCGCTAAAATACTCTTCCAACCAAGTACCAAAAGATGGAAAGTGGGTTTTAAGGAAAACGATTCCATCTTCCTTGGAACAAATAAATTGGATGATGGGAAGAATATTCTCCATTGTTGGAACGGCATCTTGTAAAAGAATGCGTCGCAAGGTAGCATAGGCCACTCCCGTTTTCATGGAGAGTCCCTTGAGGCTTCGATTTTTGTGCCCATCTACATAAGTTTTGATCAGCTGCGCTAGATCGTTAAGCATTGCATTTTGATGCATTTTCTCCTCCGCTTGCTCCGGATACTACCTAATGGTTGCAGCTTATATCAAGGATAAAATTATCTAAGTTATCAAATGTGAAGACTTTGGCAATAATATCTAACATGGCTTTGTGCTTCAGGGGAGTAAAAGAAAAAACTCCGCCCGGAAATTTCCATAAATCTGTCCTAACTTTCTAAAAACTGTCGTAAATCTCGATGTATAACTCATTATTCTGAATAATAAAAAGGAAGCACCGATACAGCCAAAACAACGTGTTTTTAAAAGGCTTTTGCTATTTTATGAATTTT